>CAZKDK010000348.1:0-3459 GCA_964551145.1 uncultured Opitutaceae bacterium
CGCAAGTCGCGGATCAGCTCCTCGATCTTCGCGGTGGCGATGGGATCGAGCGCCGAGCACGGCTCGTCCATCAGCAGGATCTCCGGCTCGACCGCGAGCGCCCGCGCGATGCAGACCCGCTGCTGCTGGCCGCCGGAGAGGCTGACGCCGGGCCGCCCGAGGATGTCCTTCACCTCGTCCCAGAGCGCCGCCATGCGCAGGGATTGCTCGAGGCGCTCGCGCAGGAACGCCTTGTCGCGGACGCCGTTGAGCCGGAGGCCCGCCAGGACGTTCTCGGCGATCGACATGGTGGGAAACGGATTCGACTTCTGGAAGACCATGCCGACCCGCCGGCGGACGTGCGTCGGATCGATGGCCGGGGAATAGAGATCCTCCCCGTGCAGGAGAAGGGTGCCGGTGATGCGGGTGCCGGGGGTGAGCTCGTGCATGCGGTTCAACGCGCGCAGGAAGGTCGACTTCCCGCAACCGCTCGGCCCGATGATGGCCGTGACCTGCCGCGCCGGTATCCGGATCGTGACGTCGAAGAGCGCCTGAAGGGTGCCGTACCAGAGCGAGAAATCCCGGATGTCGAACGCCACCTCGGCCTCGTCCGCCGGCGCCGGTACCGGCGCCGCGCGGCCGGCAAGCGGCGCAGTCACGGGCGGAACGGCAGGAATCGATCGGTTGAGGTCGGCCATGGGGGCGCCCTTCAGGTGAACCGGCGTTCGCGCGACAGAACGCGCACGATGAGGTTGATCAGGAGAATCATCGCCATGAGCACGAGCGCCCCGGCCCAGGCCTGCCGGTGCCAGTCGTCGTAGGGCGATATTGCGTAGGTGAAGATCTGCAGCGGCAGGGCCGCGATCGGCTCGGACAGGCGGTGGCTCCAGAAGCTGTTGCCCAGCGCCGTGAACAGCAGGGGGGCGGTCTCGCCCGCCACCCGGGCCAGCGCCACGAGCACGCCCGTGACGATGCCCTTGAGAGCAGTCCGCACCACGATCACCACGATGATCCGCCAGCGCGCAATCCCGAGGGCCAGCGCGGCCTCGCGGTAGCCCTGGGGCACGAGCACGAGCACCTCCTCGGTCGTCCGCATGACCAGCGGGATCATCATCATGCCCAGGGCCACGCCGCCCGCGTAGGCGGAGAACGTCTTGAACGGCACGACGAGCAGGGCGTAGACCACCATGCCCCAGACGATCGACGGGACTCCGTTGAGGACGTCGGCCGCGAACCGGAGCCAGTCATTGGCACGATCCGAGCCGTATTCGGCGAGGTAGATTCCGCCCATGACGCCGAACGGCACGCCGATGCCCGCGGCCATCGCCAGCAGTGTCAGGGTGCCGACGATCGCATTGGCCATGCCGCCGCCGGCCTCGCCCGTCGGCTTGGGCAGCTGGGTGAAGAAATGCCAGTCCAGCGAGGTCGCGCCTTCGCGGATCAGGTAGTAGAGAACGAGGAAAAGAGGCGCCATCACGGCCAGGGCACAGGCCAGGAGCACGGCCGACATGGCCTGGTTCGTCCACCGGCGGCGAGCCTGCTGCGCGGCGGAGGGATGGATCGAGATGGTGGCCGGCATGGCGGGGTTCAGTTGACCTTGCCCGAGGCACCGCCCGTGAACGTGCGGAGCATCAGCTGGGCCAGGATGTTGACCACGACCGTCAACACGAGCAGGACGAGGCCGAGTTCGAACAGCGCATTCAGGTAGAGATCGCTGGTGGCCTCGGTGAACTCGTTCGCGATCACGCTCGCCAGGGTGTACCCGGGGGCAAAGAGCGAGGCGCTCACGTCGGGCCGGTTGCCGATGACCATGGTGACTGCCATCGTCTCGCCCAGCGCGCGGCCGAGGCCGAGCACGGCCGCCCCGAAGATGCCCCGCCGCGCATAGCTGAGGACGGAGACGCGGATGACCTCCCAATGGGTCGCGCCCAGGGCGTAGGCCGCCTCGCGCTGCAGGTCGGGCACCGACCGCAGGATCTCCCGCGAGATCGAGGTGATGATCGGCAGGATCATGATCGCCACGATGATGCCGCCCGCGAGCATGCTCACGCCGTAGATCGGGCCGCGGAAAAACGGCAGGAAACCGAGCCCGGATTGGAGCCAATGGAAGAGATGGTCCCGCATCCATGGGACCAGCACGAAAATGCCCCACAAGCCGAAGATCACACTGGGCACCGCCGCCAGCATCTCGATCACGGTGATGACCGGCTGGCGGATCCGCAGCGGCGCGAACTCGGTGAGATAAAGGGCCGCGGCCACGCCCAGCGGAACGGCGATCGCCAGCGCGATCGCGGAGGAAACCAGCGTGCCGAAGATGAACGGCCACGCGCCGTACCGGTCCGCCACCGGATCCCAGGTCGAACTGGCCAGGAAGCCGGGACCGAAGTGGACGATCGCCAGGCGGGCGCCGCGATACAGCTCCCATCCCACCAGACCGATCAGCGCGGCGATGGTCAGCGCGGCCAGCAGGGCAAGCCAGCGGAAGGCCCGATCAGGCCCCCGCCGCGCCGGCGGAAACGGCGGCGCGGCGCCACGGGGAGCGGGCCGGACGGCGGCGGGGACGGTCATCGGAAAAAAGGCGGAGGGCGTTGGGAAGACGCCCTCCGTCGTAGAAAAGTCAAAGGGACGAGGGAAACAAACCCAAAGATCAGTACTTGATCTCCGAGATCCTCTGCAAGACGCGTTCCTGCACGTTGGGCGGGAGCGGCGCATAGAGCAGATCGGCCGCCATTTTTTCGCCGTCCGTGAAGGCCCAGCGCAGGAACTCGACCAGCTTCTTGCCCTTGCCGGCATCCTTCTGCTGCTGGTAGACGAGCAGCCACGTCGTGCCGGCGATCGGATAGGCGTCCGCGCCCGGAGGATTGACCATGGAGAAGCGGAAGTCGTCCGGAATCGTGGCGGTCGCGAGTGCGGCGGTGACCGAGGCGATCGACGGAGTCACATAGTTCCCGGATGAGTTCTTCATGTCCGCAAAGGGCAGCTTGTTCTGCATCGCGTAGGCCAGCTCAATATAGCCGATGGCGCCGGGAACCTGCTTGACCTGGCCCGAGACGCCCTCGTTGCCCTTGCCGCCGAGGCCGGCCGGCCAGCTGACGGAGGTGTTCTTTCCGACCTTCTCCTTCCACTCCGGGCTCACGCTGCTGAGATAGTCGGTGAAGATGTAGCTGGTGCCGGAGCCGTCCGAGCGGTGGACCACCACGATGTCCTGATCGGGCAGACTGACTTCCGGATTCTGGGCGGCGATCGCCGGATCGTTCCACTTGGTGACATGGCCGAGATAGATGCCGGCGAGGGTGGCGCCATCCAGCTTCAGCTTGGGATCACCGGGGAGGTTGTAGCTCACCACGACGGCGCCGGCCACGGTTGGAATATGCCAGAGCGTGCGCGGGGCCCTGGCCAGATTGGCGTCGGACATGGGGCCATCCGAGGCGCCGAAATCCACCGTCTCGGCGAGGATCTGCTTCTGGCCGCCCCCAGAAC
>CAZKDK010000349.1:0-3427 GCA_964551145.1 uncultured Opitutaceae bacterium
ACGCCGGGCGCCGGCTTCGGCCGGTGCGGCGAGGGGCATGTGCGCATCAGCGCGTTCAACAGCCGCGAGAACGTCGCGGCCGCGCTGGAGCGCATCGCCGCGGCGCTGAATTAGTCGCCCCGTGGCAGCCGAGGTGACGAGGCTGACCAGCCTCGTTACGTCGGCTGCTACGACCGCATCGGTCGAGGCCCGGCGCCGCATCCTCGTCGGACGGGGCCGAACGCATCGTGATTCTGCCGGTGACGGGATCCTTCTCGGTCACGATCTTCGCGGTGCCGCGGACTGCCGGGATCACCAGCAACAGCAAAAAGCCGATAAACCGGCAAAGGAGACGCAGACTGCCATGGCGATTCACCGGGAGGTTCCTCCCGGATGGCCACCCGCTTCCGAGGTCGGCGCCATAGTCTATTTCTTTCGCGGAAGCTTTCGCAGCAGGAAGTACAGCGGCGCGCCGATGATGCCCACAAGGACGATGATCAAAACCCACACGATCTTCTGGGTCGGGTCCGCTTCTTTTGTCACGCAGTCAATCAGCATCCACAGCCAAAAGACAGAAATCGCCAGTATCACGAGGATGATCAGCAACTCGGCCGAGCCAGGGCCCATGAGTCCGAATGAGGTCATCTGAGTTATTACGACCGTCGGCCGACCCGGCACGATCAGCGAGCGAGGACCGGCGACCAGAAAGGCGGGATCCCCGAGGTAACTGAAAGTCCTTTTCCGGGGCAATGAAATCCAACCGTGCTCAGTAGCGGTGACCCGGCCGGCGCGCCGGCGCGCGCGTCACCGCCCGGCTGGCAACGGCTGGCTGGCCGAGGCATCGTGCACCCAGAAGCGGGTGACCGTCAGCCACCCGCGGCGGAGGTCGTACCCCCATTCGGTGTCGACCAGGTCGATCGGTCGCGCCTCTGCCTCGCCCTCGGCGGGCGCCGCCAGGCGCTCGGCCTCCTGCACCGCGAGCTCCCGCGCCAGATCGAAGGCCGGCTCGATCGACTCGAACGCCCCGCGCGGCGCGGCGTATTGCACGGGCTGGTCGTCCTTGCCGAGACCCAGGGAGAGTTGGAACACCAGATAGTCGCGCGCCGCGGGTTTGGGAGAGTTCATGATGGGATGCTATGAGCGCAAATCATGCCAATCCGTGATTCTGTCAAACGTCAGGCCTGACATAATTCCCAGCCGGCATCGCGTGCCGGTGAAGTGTCGGGACGCCATGCTCTTCGCACGGTGGTGGACGGATCGAAGGATGGATCGGATCACATTCGTTCAACACCCTTGCTTAACGCGGCAGAGCCGCAGCCAAAGGTGGAGGGCGAGCCGCCCGGCGAGCCGCATTGGGATTCGGGAAGTCGGCTCGGCGGCGCCTCGCCCTCCATCGAAATCGTCGCGGAAAACGAGGATTCTGCAGGACAGCAGTGCAATGATGCCAGATCCCTGTCGTTCCCGAAAACGCCGACGGCGTTTTCGTCTAGCAGCTTGGAGGACCCAAGTCCGACAAGATGCTACGGCGGCGACTTCGCGGCCGCGGCAACTGCCTCGCAAAGCTGCGTCACGCCCTCGCTCATGGCCGCCGCCAGGGTCTCGGCCGATGTGCCGTCCCACGTGAGATCCCGGCCGGCGAAGGTGCCCGACACCCCGGTCCGGCTCGAGCCGGGAACCGGCACCAAGGTCCAGTTGGCGGCGAACAGGACCTTCTTTCCCGGCGCGCCTTCGCACGCCGTCACCTGGATGCGCAGGTCGTAGTCCCACTTGTCCGCCCGGTTGCCGCGGCTGATCGCGGCCACGCCCGGAACGGCGTCCAACCCGAGCGTCAGGTTGCGCGCGAGATCCTGGTCGAGCGGCTCCGCCCAGCGCGCCGCCTCGAGATAACGGACCTCGTTGGGCCCGCGGCGCACCGTCAGGGGCTTGTCGAGCAGATACGCCGGCACCTCGACCCGCTCGACCCGGATCACGCAGACCGGGCCCTCCTCGGCGGCCTCCGGGGCCTTGACCCCTTCCTGCAGCACGAAATACCGCGTCAGGTCCGACTGCGCCTGGGGCAGCGGCAGCGAACACGCCGAAACCAGCAGGCCGGTTCCCGCCAGCAGCAGGAGGCCCGGCCGCCACGTCCGATGTTCGATTTGGAGCTTCATGGGTTTCCTCCCGGAAAAGGGGCGGTCTCGCCCGGCTAATCCTGCGGTTTGCGCCCGGTGATGAGCGCGTTGGGGTTGCGTTCGAGGAAATCCGCCAGGCGCTGGACCGAGGCCGCCGCCTCCCGCAACTGCTCCAGCGTCCGGCCGGCGTCGTCGCCGAGTCCGCCCTGCGCGGACACGAACCGCTGGATCCCGACCGAGGCCGCCTCAAAGGCCGCCAGCGCCCGGCGGGCGTCGGCCAGCGTCCCGGCCAGCTTGTCGCTGGTGGGCTGGACCTGCGTGTCGATCCGGGCAATCACCGCGCGCAGCTCGGTGGCGGCGCCGTTCAGGTTGGCGATCGTCTGCTTGATGCCGGGGTCGTTCGCCAGCGCGGTCACGGCGTCCGCGGCCTGCACCCAGTGCTCCGTCAGGCGCGCCGCGTCCACCGCCTGCAGCTTCTGGTTCGTGGTGGTCAGCAGCGTATTGATGTTGTGCGACAGGCCGGCAAAATCGACGCGCTTCAGGTCGGAGA
This sequence comes from uncultured Opitutaceae bacterium, assembly GCA_964551145.1. Taxonomy (GTDB): domain Bacteria; phylum Verrucomicrobiota; class Verrucomicrobiia; order Opitutales; family Opitutaceae; genus Fen-1467. Next base: position 2,641 of record CAZKDK010000349.1, read on the forward strand.
GGATCTCGGTGAGACTGGCCTGGTACTCGGAGATGGTCGAGGGCACGGCCGGCACGACGATGCGTGGGGCGGCGGCGAGTCCGGCCTCGGCCGGATACTGGTGCGGGTCGTAGAAATCGAGTTCGACGAACAGCAGCCCGGTGGCCAGGCCGACCACGCCGAGCTGCGCCCGGAGCCCGTGCTCCACCAGTGTCTGCAGGGCCGCGCGGTCGGAGACATCGATGGGCCGGTCCTGCTCGTCCACGATCATGTTGCGGCTGAACTCGCATACTACCGCCACCACCGACTTGTTGTTGGCGGCGTCGTAGCGAACGTTGAGGTCCACGACGCGGCCGACGCGCACGCCGCGCAGCTTGACCGACGAGCCGAGGTCCAGGCCGTGGATCGACTCGTTGAAGAACACGACGAAGCGCTGGGGCTTGGAAAAGAAATTGATCCCGCCGAACGAGAGGAGCGCGACCACGCCGAGCGCCAGCGCGCCGATCACGAACAGGCCGACGACGGTGGGATTGACTCTGGTTTTCACGGCAGGGGGTTCCGGGACGGCACGCCGCGGCCCGGGGCGGACCCCACCCGGGGGCCGGCCCGACCGCGTTCGCTTTGGGCGAGTTTGTTCATTTTAGGCCTTCTGTCTAAGCTTTCTCGCCCCCCCGGGTCAGAAAATCGCGCACCCGCTCATCCGCGCTTCCGGTGGCCAGCTCGCGGGGCCGGCCTTCCGCGATGATGCCGTGCGCCCCGGTGTCGAGCATGATCACGCGGTCGGCCAGCTCATAGATGCTCGCCAGTT
>CAZKDK010000350.1:0-3412 GCA_964551145.1 uncultured Opitutaceae bacterium
GTGCGCACGCGGACCCGCGGGAAGGAAACGCACATCTTGTAGAGATCCTCGAACTCGCCGGCAAAGTCGCGCGGCAGGCGGTTGCGCCGCAGATACCAGTCCTCGAAATCGCGAATGCTGGTGAGCGCCTTGATCTCGATCACGTTCTTCATCGCATCCGGCAGCAGGTCGAGCAGGTACGTCTTCACGAGTTCCGCCCGCTCCGCGTTGTCGCTGGTGACCTTCTCGCAGATGGCCTGGATATGCGCCGGCTTGATCGTGCGATACTTCGCCTGAAGATAGTTGTTGATGCGGGATACTGCGATGCCCGTGAGCTTATGCAGTTGCACCTGATTGATGCCGTTTTTCTGCATCACAGCATCCAGCAATCCTGGGAATAGTTTTTTGTTCATCTTAGTGTAACACTAGCATGTTTCTACGAATTTACCAGATGCAAAATGGATGCCTTAGGCTGAATTTCGGCCTCCATCCGGGGATAGAGAGGGCAAATCAACACCGGTTTTCAGAGGTGTCAACATTGCGGAATGCGTATTTCAGCAACAATCGACATTTTAGACGAAGGGAGAGTCGATCCAGGTCATTCCGGCCCGCCGGGGCACTCGGGCATGGGCCCGGACCGTATGGGTGATATTCGCAGCCAGTAATGCGGTCAGTCCCTCAAGCGGACGCGTTGGCGGAGCCTGGCGGACGCTGGTGGTTTGATCGCTGCGCCACCACCGTCGGCAGGCTCCGGGGCACGATCTCTCCGCGCTTGCGGGCGGGTCGTCGCGGCGGGCGGCCGGTCCGCGGGCGCGGTGATGACCCGCAACGGGCGCGCGGCCGCATTCCGAAACGCGGCGGAATTTCGGACGGCATGCCGGATTTCGATGGCGAATCCCGCGAGACGATTGTCGCCGCGCGAGACCCGTTGCGCGGTTCGGCGACTCGAGCGGCGGCGGAGCGGAGACGAGAAATGCTCCGAAGCAGAGCCGTTCCGTTTGGTTCGAAACCTGCGCACATTTTTCCGCGCAGGGATTTCGCGAACTTGTGTTTGACAGAAGCGGAGGCCGGGATCGTTGTGCGGGAAGTCGTCTCCGGTGGCACGTCGCGCCGCGGGTTTTCGTTCCCGGTCCCGCAGTTAGCCTGCCGCCGGATTCTCAAAAAGCCGCCGATTTTTCAGCGAGTAGCCAATCTAATCAAACGTCCAACCATCACTCCTAGAAGGGCGGATCGCGCCTTTATTGGACATGTCAGATTGGTTATCAGAATCGTTAATAATGCGCCTGACGCTATACGTTGTGGTTGACCATATCACAAACCACAACAGGTAGTAGTTCCCCCGGCTTCCCTGCCAATGGCCGCATAGCGGCGCGCCTGAATCTCCCCATTTTCCTACCCGTTTCCTTCCATGGATAGCGCTGTCCTGCCCATTGCCCATTCCGCGAACGGGCTTCAAGACTTCATCGCCATTTCCCGTTATGCCCGGTACTCGCCCGAACTCCGCCGTCGCGAGACATGGCCGGAGGCGGTCGGCCGGGTCCGCGACATGCACCTCACGCATTATGGGGACACGTCGCTGGGCGATGCGGCGCTCGCCGCGCTTTCCGCGGGCGATGTCACCGCCGACGACCTCGCGCGCGTGGGCCGCCTGGGCCATTTGCACGAGGTGATCCGCGCCGCCTTTACGGCGGTGGAGGGGCGCGAGGTGCTGCCGTCGATGCGCAGCCTGCAGTTTGGAGGCGAGGCGATCCTGTCCAAGCACGCGCGCATCTACAACTGCGCGTTCACCTACGTCGACCGCCTCGAGGCGTTCCGCGAGACGCTCTATCTGCTGTTGTGCGGGTGCGGGGTCGGGTTCTCGGTGCAGCGCGCGCACGTGACGAAGCTGCCGCCCCTGGCGGCGCTGCGGTCGAACGCGCCGCGGACGACGCACGTGATCGGCGACACCATCGAAGGCTGGGCGGACGCTCTGGATCAGCTGATGCGGGCGGCGGTCGAGGGCCGCCGCGTGATCTTCGACTACTCGGCCATCCGTCCCGCGGGGGCGCCGCTGCGCACGTCGGGCGGCAAGGCGCCGGGACCCGAGCCGCTGTTTCACTCGCTGACGCGCATCGAGCACATCGTGCAGCGCGCCGCGGGCCGCCAGCTGCGGCCGATCGAAGCCTATGACATCCTGATGTGGGCGGCCAAGGCGGTCCTCTCCGGCGGCGTGCGCCGCTCGGCGACGATCTGCCTGTTCTCGGCCGACGACGAGGAGATGGCGGCGGCCAAGACCGGCAACTGGTTCCAGGACAATCCCCAGCGCACCGCCAGCAACAACTCCGCGGTCATCGTGCGCGGCGAGGCCACCCGCGCGCAGTTCGACCGCCTCTTCGAGGCCCAGAAACAGTTTGGCGAACCGGGCTTCTATTTCGTCGAGGACCCGGAATACGGCGCCAATCCCTGCGTGGAGATCGGACTGCATCCGCGGCTCAAGCTCGACGCGGCGGCGGTCGCCCGGCTGCGCGAACTCGGCCACCAGGGCGAGCTGCACGAGGGCGACGTGCTCAGCGGCGTCCAGTTCTGCAACCTGACCACGGTTTCGGCCGCGGCGTCGGACAGCCCCGCGCGTTTCTACGAGCTGTGCGCGCACGCGGCCGTGATCGGCACGCTCCAGGCGGGCTACACGTCCTTCAACTACCTGTCGCCGGTCTCGCGCCTGATCACGGAGCGCGAGGCGCTGCTGGGCGTCTCGATCTGCGGCGTGCTCGACCGGCCCGACGTGCTGCTCGACGCCGACGTGCTGCGGACGGGCGCGGCGGTGGTCAAGGCGGTCAACGCGATCATGGCGCGCGCGCTGGGGATCAACCCCGCCGCCCGCACCACCTGCGTCAAGCCCGAGGGCACGGCCAGCCTGCTGCTCGGCACGAGCAGCGGCCTGCACCCCCACCACGCCCTGCGCTACTTCCGCCGCGTCCAGGCGAACGTCTACGACCCGGTGTTCCACCACTTCAAGCGGAACAACCCGCACATGGTCGAGTCCAGCGTCTACGACCTGAACGGCCGCACCGAGGTCATCACCTTCCCCGTGGAGGGGCCGGCCTTCGGCATCTACCGCGACGACCTCTCGGCCGTCCGGCACCTGGAATACGTCCGGCTGGTGCAGCAGGCCTGGGTGCAGACCGGCCGCCGCCACGAGCAGTTCTCCCCCGGCCTCCATCACAACGTCTCCTGCACGATCTCCGTGCGCTGCGACGAATGGCCGGCGGTCGCCGACTTCATCTGGCGCAACCGGCAGCATTTCACCGGCGTCGCCCTCCTGCAGGACCAGGGCGACAAGGCCTACGCCCAGGCGCCGCGGGAGGCGGTGACGACGGCGGAGGACATCGCCCGGTGGAACGCGCTCGTGTATCGGACGGTTGACTACACGATGCTGCGCGAGGAGGAGGACCTG
>CAZKDK010000351.1:0-3410 GCA_964551145.1 uncultured Opitutaceae bacterium
GCCGGCGACGACGCCACCGGCCTGTTCTGCGCGTCCGCGGGCTCGGCCATGCTGCTCTATCACGAGCTGGCGGATCTCCACGCCGTGCGCGGCGAGCGCGGCAACCCGCTGGGGGTGGTCAGCGCGGTCGCCGGCACGCTGAATTTCGGCCTGGCGGCGCATTTCCACATCACCGGCGCGGTCTGCGGCTTCGTGTCGGCCTGCGCCTCGGCCAGCCACGCCCTGGGCTACGCCTGCGACGAGATCCGCCTCGGCCGCCTGCGGCGGGTGATCGTGGTGGGGGCGGAGGAGCTCAACGCGGAAACCCTGATGCCGTTCGCGGTGATGCGGGCGCTGTCGCCCGCGGCGGACCCGGTGCGGGCCTCGCGGCCGTTCGACGCCGGGCGCGACGGCTTTGTCGGGGCGGGTGGCGCCGTGGCGCTGGTCCTGGAGGAGGCCGGTCTGGCCGCGGACCGGGGCGTGCCGGTGCAGGCCGAGCTGGCCGGCTGGGGCCAGGCGGCCGACGGCTACAGCGTGGCGATGCCCCTGCCCGGGGGCGACGGCCTGCGCCGCGCGATGGGGCGGGCGCTGGCGGACGCCGGGGTGGCGCCGGCCGACATCGATTACGTCAACGCGCACGCGACCTCGACGCCGGCCGGGGACCAGGCCGAGGCGCTGGCGCTGCGCGCGGTGTTCGGGGAGGCGGGCGCGCGGCCCCGGGTGAGCAGCACCAAGGGACTGACCGGCCATCCGCTTTCGCTGGCGGGGGTGATGGAGGCGGCATTCTGCGTGCTGGCGATGACCGAGGGGTTCATGCCCGGCAATCCGCACCTCGTGACGCCCGACCCGGCCTGCGCGGGCCTCGACCTGCCGCGCGCGACCGTCGCGGTCCGGCCGCGCCTCGTGCTCAACAACAGCAGCGGCTTCGGCGGCAGCAACGTCTGCCATGTCCTGCGCGCGCCGGCCTCCTAGCCGGCGGCGCTTGGCCCGCGCCCGGCGGCCGCCGCGTTCCCGCGGTCAAAACCAGCGCTTCCGGCGGAGGTAGATGAGCATCCAGAGCGTGCAGACCGCCGTGAGGGCCACGACCACCGGGTAGGTGAATTGCCGGTGCAGCTCCCACATGCGGCTGAAATTCATGCCGAACCAGCCGCCGATGACGAGCACGGGCAGGGTGAGCGCCGTGAGTGCGGTGAGGACGCGGATCCCCTGGCTGGCCTCCTGGTCAGCGCGGCTGAGGAAGATGCGGAACGACAGGATGAGCTGCTCCGACCAGTTGTTGGCGAGGCGCTCGATCCGGGCCAGGTCCTCCGCGAGGTCGCGCAGGTACGGCAGCAGGATCGGCCGGAAGAAGCCGGTGCGCCCCTGCGCGAGCTCGATGACGATCTGCCGCTCGGGCCGCAGGATCTGGCGGAAGGCGGCCAGCTCCTTGCGCACGGCGAGCACCCGCGGCAGGAGGTCGCCCGGCTCGTGCAGCGCGGCCTGTTCGATGGCGGCGACCTTGGCGCGCAGGCTCTCGAGGACGGGCTGGCAGGCCTCGGCCATGAGATCGAGGATGGTGTGGGCGAACCGGTCGGGTCCGCGCACGGGCGTGGCCGGGTTCTTGAGGCACGGCTCGATGGCCGCCTGGACGGCCTTGAGCGGCTGGCGGTGGAACGTCACCAGGAAGTTCTTGCCGAGGAGGAGGTCGAGCTCGGTGGCGGCGAAACGGTCCGCGCCCGCCGTTTCGACGGCATGCATGACCAGGTAGAGGTAATCCTCGTACACCTCGTACTTGGGGAAGCGCGTGTCGCGCAGGCAGTCCTCGACGACCAGCGGATGAAAGGCGAAGAGGGTCTCGAGCACGGCCCGGGTCTCCTCGGGGGCCGGCTGGTCGAGATCGACCCACAGCAGGGCGCCGGCGGCGGCGCGCTGCGGCGGGAGCGACTCCAGCGGCGGATTGTGCGCCGCAAACCGGCTGTCGCGATAGACCAGGGTCGTGATCATGCGGCGGGATCAGATCCAGCGCTTGCGCCGGCACCAAAACCACACCCAGGCGGTGCAGGCCAGCGTGACGCCGGTGGCGCCGAGGTAGCCGAAGGGCGAGTGGATCTCGGGCATGAACTCGAAATTCATGCCGTACCAGGTGCCGACCACGGTGGCGGGAACGGTCAGGGCCGTCAGGGCGGTCAGGACCTTGATGCCCTCGTTGGCCTCGAAGGCCGACTTGTTGAGGAACAGGTCGAACGAGATCAGGAGCTGCTCGACATAGCCGCCGGCGGTTTCGTCGATGCGGAGCAGCTTGTCGCGCAGGTCGCGGAAATAGGGCAGGAGGACGGCGCGGATCTGCCTGGCCTCGCCGTGGGCAAGGCGGTTGATCACGTCGCGCTGCGGCCCGATGATTTCGCGCAGGTGGTAGAGTTCGCTGCGGACCTCGAGAAGGTCATGGATGAAGTCGGCCGAGGTGCGCGAGAGCACGGCCTCCTCGATGTGCTCCAGCTCCTCGCGGAAGGCGGCGATGGTGGGGTCGTAGTTGTCCACGAGCAGGTCGAGGATGCCGTGGGCGAGGCGGTCGGAGGCGCGGGCGACGGCGCCGGAGGTCTTGGTGACGCGGTCGAGGATGGTCTGGACGGATCCGAGCGGCCGGCGGTGGTAGGTGACGAGGTAGTCGCGGCCCAGGAAGAGGTCGAGCTCGGTGGTGTTGAACTTCTCGGCGCGGCTGAAGTCGACCGCGTGCATGACCATGAAGAGGTAGTCGTCGTAATCCTCCGCCTTGGGGAGCGAACTGGGGGTGACGCAGTCCTCGATCGCGAGGGGGTGGAACTGGAAGACGCCCTCGAGGATCTGCCGGGACTCCTCATCGGTGGGCTGGTCGAGGTCGACCCACAGCAGGAGGCCCTTGTCGGCGCGCACGAGGCGCAGCGCCTCGAGCTCAAGGTCACGGCCGACCAGCTTTCCTTCGCTGAAGATGAAGGAATGAATCATGCGCCGCCCGCGATGGTGGTCGCGGCGGACGGCGAGGCAAGCCCCGGGCGCCGCGCCGGCCGGCGCGGCCGATCCGCCTCAGACCGGGGCGAGGCCGCGGACCTTCGCCTCGAGGACGAGGAGCGCCTGGATGAAGGCCTCGGGCGAGGGCGCCTGCAGGAGCGCGCCGCGGCCGGCGGGATCCTTGAGGAGGCGGCAGAGGAGGCCGACGAGCTGGAGGTAATCGCCCGGATTCGACTTGGGGGTGCCGAGCACGAACATGAGCCGGACGTTCTGGCGGCTGTTCTCGAACCACACGCCCGGCCCGCTGCGGCCGACGGCCATCACGATCCGACGGACGTGCTCCGTGCGCGCATGCGGAATTGCGATTTCGTTGCCGAGGCACGTCGTGTCCAGCCGCTCCCGCGCCAGCAGTTCGTTGTAGAACCCCGGGTAGCTGGTCACGTCCGGGTGGCCCTCGAGCAGGCGGG
>CAZKDK010000352.1:0-3403 GCA_964551145.1 uncultured Opitutaceae bacterium
GGCGGCACCCGGATGGGTAAGAAGCTGCACGTCAAGGACTACTCCGATGCGGCGGTGGAGGCGGCCCTCAAGGACGACGACATGTTCAAGGCGATCAAGGAAGGGGTGACCGAGGACGGCCGGGAGCGCATGAAGGCCTTCAAGGACGACCTCACCGACTCCGAGATCACCGACCTGGTCGCCTACATCCGCAAGCTGAAGAAGTGACGGCGGCCGGACCGCCCCGCGCGGGTTCGGCCGGGCGGTTTGCCCTCGCGCCGCGACGCGGCCCTGTTTGAATCCCGTCATGTCCGACGCCCCCGCCAACCCGCCCCGGGAGCCGCGCTCGCACTTCAAGAACTGGTTGAGCCTCGCCGGCGCGATCGATGCGCTGGGCAGCCTGTTCGCCTTCGTTTTCCTGGTCGCGATCGACACGTTCGCGCACAACGCGAACCCGTATCTCGGCATCCTCACCTACATCGTCGCGCCGGCGTTCCTGATCCTCGGGCTCGGGCTGATCCTGGCCGGCTGGTGGGTGCAGCGCCGGCACGCCGCCCGGCATCCCGGAGGCGCGGTGCCGCCGTTGAGCATCGACCTGGCGCGGCCGCGCGACCGGCGCACCCTGTTGGTGTTCGGGTCGGGGGCGGTGGTATTCCTGCTGATGACGGCGTTCGGGAGCTACCAGACCTACCACTTCACGGAGTCGGTGCAGTTCTGCGGCGAGACCTGCCACGGAGTGATGCGCCCGGAGTTCACCACCTACCACCATTCGGCCCACGCCCGCGTTTCGTGCGCCGAGTGCCACATCGGCGCCGGCGCCTCCTGGTACGTGAAGTCGAAGATCAGCGGCACCTACCAGGTCTACGCCACGCTCCTCCACAAGTACGAACGCCCGATCAAGACGCCGATCCGGAACCTGCGGCCCGCCCAGGAGACGTGCGAGCGCTGCCACTGGCCGGAGAAGTTCACCGGCAATCTCGACCGCACCTACGTGCACTTCCTCTCCGACCGCGCCAACACGCCCTACACCGTGCGGCTGTCACTGCGCGTCGGCGGCGGCGAGCCCGGCGGCGGCTTTTTCGGCGGGATCCACTGGCACATGAACGTGGCCAACCGGGTGGAGTACTATGCCTCCGATCCGCAGCGGCAGACCATCCCCTGGATCCGCATGACCTCGATGACCACGGGCGAGGTGCGCGTCTACCGGGCCGCGGACTTCAAGGGCGAGCCCCCGGCGGACGCGATCCGCGTGATGGACTGCATCGACTGCCACAACCGGCCGGCGCACGCGTTCGAGACCGCCAACGAGGCGGTCGAGACCGGCATGGCGCTCGGCCGCATCAGCACGCGCCTGCCCGCCGTGAAACGCACCGCCGTGGCGGCGCTGACGGCCAAATACGCGGACGGCAACCAGGCCCTCGAGGGCATCGCCACGGCGCTGCGCGCGAAATACCACGAGGCCGACGACCTGCCGTCGACCATCGCGGCGGTGCAGCGCATCTACCAGGAGAATTTCTTCCCGGCGATGAACGCCGACTGGCGGGCCTATCCGAACAACATCGGCCACAAGGACTGGCCCGGCTGCTTCCGCTGCCACGACAACAAGCACCGCACCGCCGACGGCCAGGCGACGATCCGCTCGAGCGACTGCACCGCCTGCCACACCATCCTCGCCCAGGGCCGCGGGGAGGATCTCCTCCGGCCGGCCCCCGGCGCGGTGAAGTTCGACCATCCCGGCGGCGCGTACGACAGCGACCTGAGCTGCAACGACTGCCACAACGGCGGCAACCAGTGAGGCGGCGCCGGCGGCGCGCCCGCCCGGTCGGGGGTCGGAACAACTAATGCGCCACGGCGGTGGCAAGAAATGCGGAGCCTAAGGCAAAAGAATGGTAGCCGGCCGGCGGGCGATGGCCGATACTCGTTGCCGGAGCCCCGCGCCGGGGCTCCCGGTCGGTCCACTCGGTCCCAACCATCAACCTGAGGAGATCCTGCAATGAGAAAGATGCTGGCGGCGGCCATCGCGGCCGCATTTGTGCCGGCGCTGGCGGTGTTTGCCGCCGACGCCAAGACGAACTGGGCAGATAATTGCACCATGTGCCACGGCGAGGGCGGCAAGGGCGACACCCACATGGGCGCGAAGCTCCACGTCCGGGACTTCACGGACGCCGCGGTGCAGGCCCGGTTCACGGATGACGAGGCCTTCAAGGCGCTCAAAGAGGGGCTGAAGGACGGCACGGGCAAGGTCCGGATGAAGCCGCTCGAGGGCCTGTCCGACGACGAGATCAAGGCGCTCGTGCAATACGTGCGCGGCCTGAAGAGCTGAGGCGGAATCGCCCGGATGCGGCGCAAGCCGGGCCGCGACCAACCATGGACGACCGACCACATCAGGACCGGGTGGGCCGCCGCGGACGAACCGCGGCGGTCCTGTGGAGCCTGATCGCGGTGTTCGCCACCCTGGCGGCGGTTTTCGCCCTGAGTCCGCTGGGGCGGTCGCGTCCCCGCGAGCCGATTCCGCTGGTGGACCCGGCGTTTCTCAGCACGGCCACGAACCGCCAGTCCTATGCCGACCTGGTCCGGGGCAAGGAGGACCTGTCGGATTTCAATTGCTACGCCTGCCACGAGAAGAACAAGCCGCCCACGCTGCGGTTCGACGACCACCAGAATCTGATCATCCCGCAGGAGCACTCCGACATCGTGATGGGCCACGGGGAGCACGGCCGGAACAACAACTGCTTCAATTGCCACAACGAGAACAATCTGGAGCTGCTGCAGACCCGCGACGGGCGCGTGCTCAAGTTCCAGGACAGTCCGCAGCTCTGCGGCAGCTGCCACGGGCCCACCTTCGAAGATTGGGAGGTTGGGGCGCACGGGCGCATCAGCGGGTATTGGAACCGGAAGGTCGGCCCCATCACGCGGCAGCTCTGCGTGAACTGCCACAATCCGCACGCGCCCGCCTTTCAGGGGCGCAAACCCGCGCCCGGCCCCCATCCGCTGCGCCCGCCGGACCCGCCGGCGCGAAGCGATCCGGTCCACTGACATGACCTTTCCCGATCCTCCTCCTCGCTTCGACGAGTCGGCGCCCGCGGCGGACATGACCCGGCGCAGCTTCCTGCGCACGTCGGCGGTCCTGACCGCCGGCCTGGCCGCCCTGGCCTCGAGCCTGCGGCCCCTGCTGGAGATGGACGACGTTCCCTCGGCCGAGCGGTTCATGCAGAAGTACTACAAGGAGCTGACGCCGGCGGAGATGAAGAAGGTCCTGCAGCGGATCGAGGACGAGGTCGCGAAGCAATACGGCATCCGGCCGCAGGTGCGCGACCTGCGCCCGATGGACGGGGTCGATTTCGTCTACGCGCTCAACCTGACCCGGTGCATCGGCTGCCGCAAATGCGTCCACGCGTGCGTGCAGGAGAACAACCAGTCGCGC
>CAZKDK010000353.1:0-3386 GCA_964551145.1 uncultured Opitutaceae bacterium
CCACCGCGGCCAAGTTCGCCTCGTTCGTCACCTGGATCCTCATTTCGGCCGCGCTCCTCAATCTGCTGGCCGGATCCGGCAAGCCCTAGCCCGCGGCCACCCCGGCCGCGGGATCCCGGCTGCACTCCCGCGCCAGCATCCAGCCGAGCAGGCCCTGCGCCAGGCCGTGGCAGACGGGCTGGGCGCGGCCGTCGCACACCGCGAGCGCCCTCAGGGCCATCCGGAGTCGCGGCGGGAGGTCTCCGGCGAACCAGTGATACCACGGCAGCAGGAAGCTGCGCCGGGTTCGCGCGGCGAGCAGGGGCAGGAAACCGTCGCAGACCAGATTGTCGAGGCGGGTGCCCGCCACCACGCCCGCCGTGAGGTCGTCGGCCAGCCGGATGCGCAGCGCGCCCAGATGGCAGCGCTTCCGCACCGCCGGCGTGCCGGCCTCGGCCATGAAGTCCGGGATCTCGGCGGCCAGCAGCTGCAGTCGCGCCGGCCAGTCGGGCCGGGCCCGGGTCCACGCCGCGTACTGCCGCAGGCGTTCCCTTGGGTGATTCGCCGGACGGACGCCCTGCAGGCTCCACGCCGCCGTCTCCGCGGCGAACAGCACGGCGACGTCGGCCTCGCCGCCGCCCCAGGCGGCTAGCGGCGCCCGCACCGCCGTCCGGAGCATCGGCACCCGGTTGAAGCGAAAGCCCAGGATCTCGAGGGCCGCGTGGTGGCACGCTTCATTCCATCCCAGGCGCTCCAGCCGCCTCCCGGCGAAACCCACCTTCTGCCGCCAGCGCTCCTCGGCGTGGCCCTGCAGCACGGCGCGGACCTCGGCCGCCGGCAGGCGCGCCAGTTCCTCGGCGGCGCACCAGTCGGCACGGCTCGCGAGCGCAGCCACCGCCTCCTCCGCGGCGTATTCCTCCAGGTCGTGCAGGAGCAGCGGCAGGAGCACGAGGGTCGGCAGCGCGCTGCCGTCGCGGCTCCGGGCCGGGCCGCCCGCCGGGAGCGGAAACAGCACGACGTGCAGGACGACCCGATCGTAGGCGGGGTCGGCGGCGTGGGCGTGCGCCGCCCAGTCGTCGGCGTAGAGATGCAGCTCCACGTCGCCGGTCGCCTCGCGCCCGCCGAAGCTCAGCCGGGCGTCGCGAAAATCGGGGCCGCCGAGCAGATTCCAGCGTCCGGGATGCAGCACCCGCAGCGGGCGCCCGTCCTCCAGGACCGCATGCGCGGCGTCGAATTCGCCGCGCAGCCAGATCTTCTGCAGCAGGCGTTCCGAGAACGTGAACGGGCCGTAGAGGCCCTGAATCTCCGCCACCGCCCAGTCCCGGGCTGCTTGTGCCGCTGCGTTCATCGCCGGTTCTCTGGCCGACACCAAAACGCCCGGGGGCGAAAGCGCAATCAAATATTTCTAGATTCTGAAAACAGCCACCCGGGTCCACCGGGCGGGCCGCCCGCGCCGGGGCATGCCAATGTGAAGACACGTCCTAGTGGACGATCAGCACGCCCTGCATTCCGGCCTGGAAATGGCCGGGAAAGGTGCACAGGAACGGATAGCTTCCGGCCTCGGAGGGCGCGGCAAATGTGACGTCCGCGCTTTGCCGGGGCCCGATGAGCGGGGTGGATGCCAGCACCTCGCCGGCCAGGCTCTTCGGCTGATAGTCGTCGCTCTTCGCGCCGATCGCCGCCGCCGCGTAGCCCGCCGCGTTGCTGCCGGCCCGCAGCAGGATCCAGTTGTGCCCCATCACCGCCTTGGGCATCGATCCCACGTTGCGGAACTGGAGGTGGATGATCTGCCCGCGCTGCGCCTCGATCCGCTTCACGCTGAACCGCAGAGCGTCGTTGGCCGTGATGACGACGCTCAGGTCGGGCGCGGAATCCGCGCGGAGGGAGGCCGCCGCGGCCAGGCCGAGGAGGACGAGACACAGGATGCGTTTGATTTTCATTGGAGAATCGACGGTCGCCGGCGTCCGGCGTCAAAAGGCAATCCAGGCTTCAAGGTAGAGGGTGTTGTTGTCGCGGGCGTTGCGGCCGGCCCCGTCGAAGTTGCTGCGGGCCCCGTCGAACCGGTTGTAGATCACGTATTGGACCGACAGCTTGACGTTGCTTCTCGGCCAGAAAGCCGGCCCTCCCCCCTTGTTGAACGGGAAATAGTCCGCCTGGAGGATGAAGCCGTCGCTCTCGGGCGAGCCCGTGCCGCTCCCGGAGTAGAGCAGCGGATCGCTGCCGCCGCCGATCGAGAAATACTGCACCGTCGCCCCGTAGGTCTTGTCGTACAGGTAATTCACCGTCGCCTTGAGATTCCACAGGTTGTCCGTCGCGTTGCTGGCCAGGCCGAGGGGCAGGCTCGCATCCCACGTCTGCCGCTCATGGATCCAGGAGAGCAGCACGGTCCAGTCATGCGGACCGGTCGAGACCTGGTATTCCGAATCGAGACCGAGGTCCACGATCCGGTCCCTGCCCATGCTTTCGTCGCGTCCGGGAAAGGTCCGGGCCGCGAGGCCGAAGGTTCCGATCTCCCAGGTGCCGCTGCCCGCGGGCCTTTCCAGCGCCACCCGCCAGTAAGGCGCCGCTCCGCTGATCTCGGCCTCCCCGCCCGGGTCCACGCCGAGGCGTTGCTGCAACCGGGCGCCCAGCGTCCGGTATGCGCCCACATCGAGATAGAGCGTGTTGGCGAACATCACGTAGGCCCCGGCTCCGCCCACCTGCTGCGCGAATCCGCCGTCGATCAACGTCGCCGCGGCGGGGGTCGGCGCCAGGCCGGATCCGGAAAACGGATATCCCCACGCCGGCGTGCTGTTCCAGGGATCCTGCAGCGTCGGGTTGTTGTTCAGATAGAAACCGTAGTTCGCGCTATGGCCCGCGATGGTTCCCGTGGCGGCATAGCGCAGCTCGGCGTTGTCCCACGACCAGGCCTTGCCCACGCCGTCGTAGGTGACCTGCACGAAAATGCCGAACCGGTTCAGGAATGCGGCGGTGTCCGCGCCGAACAGCTTGGCGGCGTATGGCCCAAACAGGCGGCCGGCATAAAAGACGCTCGCTTGCGTGAGCGCCCAGTTGTTGTTGTCGCCAAATCCGGCGGCCGCCCCGCCCGGCTGGCCGGCCTGCGTGCGCGTGAACGACGGCTGCAGCATGAACGAAAACGGCGGGACCTCGGTCTGGTCGGTGCCGAGAGTGTAGCCCGTCAGCTTGAACGAGCGGCCAAAGGAGTTCAGCAGCGGAAACCCCGTGTGGCAGACGATGCACTGCATGTCCATCTGCCGCGCGAAACTCGGCAGCGCCCGGGCGTTCGCCGCCGAAAGCAGCGTGATCACGGCGGCCGGCAGCCAAGCCCGGCAATTCATCCAATTCCTCGTCAGCATCATACAGACTAGCAACGCCGGACCGGATTCGCAATTTTGCCCGGTGCTTTG
>CAZKDK010000354.1:0-3381 GCA_964551145.1 uncultured Opitutaceae bacterium
GCCGCGGCCAGACATTCCTAGGAGACCCCATCATGGATCTGCTCGACCGTTATCTTCAGGCCATCCGCTTCTGGCTCCCGCGCCGGACCCAGGAGGATATTGTCCGGGAACTCGCCGAGGACATCCGCTCGGAGATCGAGGAAAGGGAGGCCCAGTCGGGTCACGCCCTGGGTGACGCGGACCTGGAGGCGATCCTCCTCCGCCGGGGCGCGCCCCGGACGGTGGCGCTTCGCTACTTCCCGAACCGGTACCTCATCGGCCCGCTGCTGCTGCCGATCTACGGGCTCGTCCTGCGCGTCGTGCTGCTGTGGGTGCTCCTGCCGCTCACGATCCTCGTTTCCGCATCCGCCGTGGCGACCTCGGCAGATCCCGGGATCGCGGCGCTGGCCGCCGCGGGCCGGTACCTGCAGTCGGCAATCTCCGGATTCGCCATGATTACGCTCGTTTTCGCCATCCTCGAGCGCGTCCAGCCGGACTATCCCACCCGCAAGGCCTGGAATCCGCGCGACCTTCCCAAGGTGCGTCCGCCGGAGCGCGACGAGCCTTCCCGAACAGGATCCGCCTTCGAGGTCATCTTCGGCGGATGGTTCCTCCTTTGGTGGTCGGGGCTCATCCATTCGCCAATCCTGGGCCTGCCCCTGGATTCCCTGGTGCACCTCACCCCGGCCCCGGTCTGGCTGACGCTGCACTGGCCCATCCTGGCGCTGTCGGTGTCGATGACCGTCCTGAGCGCCGTCAATCTGGTATGCCCCTGGTGGACATTCTGGCGCGCCGTCACGCGTCTGTCGAACCAAGTCGTTGCCGTGGGACTGGCCGCCTGGCTGCTCCACGCCGGAACATGGTTCACCGTCACGGCGTCCGCCCTCCCGCCGGGCAAGATCGCGGATATTCAGCGGTCGCTCAATCTTGGCCTGCCGATCGCCTTCTTCTGGATCAGCGCCTTCGCCGCCATATCCGTCATCTTTCACGATCTTCCGCGCCTGCGCCGCCTCGCGCGCACCCGTTCCGCGGCGAGCGCGCCGGCGGCTCCGTAGGCGGGCGCCCCGTCGCCCGGAGGGCGGTTACTCGCGGCGAAAGACGCTGTATATCCCCATCATGCCGATCAGCAGGTGCCCGTCCTTCAAACCGACGTCCACCGGGTGCTCGCGGTCGCGCGAGCCCATCCGGGCGATGATGACCAGCTTGGAGCCTTCAAGGCGATACCGGCCCTCTTCCGTCTCCGGAGCCGCGCCCGGGCGCTGGTTGACGGCCACGATCCGGTCACCGGGTCCGAACGTGTAGCTCGCGGCGACCAGCGTCTTGCTGAGCTGGTCGCGCATGGTCTGCTTGAGCTCGTCTCCCATCCCCTCGGCCATGCTGGCGACGGTCAGCTCGGCATCCCACACCCACCGGCCGGAAAGCTGCGCGGCCGTCGGCGGGGTGCCGCGCTTCGCCGCCTGGGCTTCCGCCTGCACCAGGTCCCGGGCCTGTTTCTGCAAACCGTCGGAGTCCTTCAGTTCGCTGAGGTGGGCCTTGACCGTCGCCAGCGTCGTCGGGCTGACGTCCTCGCCCGCGCTCTCCGGATCGTCGATCGCACTCAGCGCCAGGCCCACGGCCTCGTCGACCGCCTCGAAGCGTTCCCTGGTCCAGCCGGCGCCGGCGCACGCCCGGGTGAACTCGGCGTCGATCGCCGCCTGCTTGGTCTTGTCATGCGCGAACATCCGCTGCTCCGAAGCCACGGCATTGGCGAGGCGCAGCTTCGCATAGTCGGCGTAGTCCGCCTCCTTGAACTGGACGGTCCCCTCGTCCTGCGCGCGGACGGTTGTCGCGAACGCGACGAACGCTCCAGCCAGCACCGCGGCCAGCAGCGGCCACGTTCCGAAATGAGGGCGTCGGGCGGAGGCCCGGCGGGTGGTTGCGGAGAGGGAGGCGGGGGATTCGCGAGGGGGCGGGATCATCGTGCCCCGTTGGTAGCGGCCGGCGATTTCACCCGCAAGCGCGCACTGTGACAAGGAACCTGGAGCAAAAAGCCCGGCAGGTGCCTAGATCATGTTGTTCCGCCGCTCCCGCCGCTCCTGCCGCCGCAGATCGTCCGCCTCCTGCTTGAGGCTTCCGTCCTGCTCCTTCTCGATCAGCTGTTCGATCTCGGGGATCACCACATCGGGCTCCTTCCGGCGGATCTGGCCGTAGGCCCGTATCGCCGCCAGCCAGCCGCTGTAGGGATCGTCCTCCGCCCGGTGCCGGGCGAGCTGGGACTTGATGTCTCCGGCGAAATAGGCCGCCGCCAGCATCGCGCGCACCTCAGCCTCCCCTTCCGGAGCATCCTCATGCCCCTGCATCCACGGCAGCGTCTCTTCGCCGATCGCGATCAGCACCGCGTCGCTCTCCTTGCCGAACCGCGTGATCGTCTCGGCCGCCCGCTCGGCCCCAGGGCCCGTGACATCCCGCTCCAGCACCGCGATCGCGGCGAGCGCCTCGCGCCGCGAAACCGGTTCCGCCCGGCCGGCGGCGAGACCGAGCAGGCAGGCGAGCACGATGATGGTGATTCGAGGCGTCATGATCGCGGACATAGACCTCCCCAACCTACGGCGGGTCCCGGCGGAAGCAAGTGCCGGACCGGCGCCCGTGTGCCCGGGCCTTCCGCGCCCGGGTGTGCCCGCGGGCGCGCGGTTTTTTCGTGCGTCCGACCGCCGCTTCCCGCCATCCTGCGCGGGATGAGAAACCCGGTGCACGCGCGCGCCGTGGGCCTGATGGCCGTCACCGCCCTCTGCTGGAGCCTCGGCGGTTTGCTGATCAAGTCCGTCGCCTGGCCCCCGCTCGCGGTGGCGGGCGGCCGGGCGCTGATTGCGGCCGCCTTCCTCGCCGCGTTTGCGCCGCGCTTCCGGTTCACCTGGTCGGCCGCGCAGATCGGGGGCGCCATCGCCTATGCCGCCACCACCATCCTCTTCGTCACGGCCAACAAGCTCACCACCGCGGCCAACGCCATCCTGCTCCAATACACCGCCCCGGTCTGGGTCGCGCTGCTCGGCGGGTGGTTCCTCGGCGAACGGACCACGCGGGTCGACTGGCTGACCATCGCCGCCGTGTTCGGAGGCATGGCGCTGTTCTTCTGCGACCACCTGGAGTTCGCCGGCTACGCCGGCAACGTCGTCGCCCTGGCCAGCGGCGTCACCTTTGCCGCGATGGCGCTGCTCATGCGCCGCCAGAAGGACGCCTCGGCCGAGGAATCGATCTTCCTCGGCAACGTGCTGACGGGCCTCATCGGCCTGCCCTTCATCCTGCGCAGCGGGCTCCTGCCCGACTCCGGCAGCTGGATCGCGCTGGGCCTGCTCGGCACCGTCCAGCTCGGCTTCTCCTATCTCCTCTACGCGCGCGCCATCCGCCACATCACGGCCCTGGAGG
>CAZKDK010000355.1:0-3366 GCA_964551145.1 uncultured Opitutaceae bacterium
GCGACATCATCACCGACCTGGGCGCAATGATCCAGGGCGGCATGGGCATCGCCGCGGGCGGCAACATCAATCCCAAGGGGACGTCGATGTTCGAGCCGATCGGCGGCAGCGCGCCGAAGTACACCAACCAGAACGTCATCAATCCGCTGGCGGCCGTCTGCGCCGGGGCGATGATGATGGACTTCCTCGGTGAGACGGCCATGGCGGCGGCAATCGAGGGAGCGGTGATCAAGATCGCGCGCGACAAGCTGAAGAGTCTGGCCGCCGGCCGGATGGGCTACGGCACGAAGGAAGTCGGCGATCTCGTGGCCGCCGCGGTCTGATCGACCGACCGGCGTCTCGGAAATGGTGGGGCGGGCTATAGGCCCGCCTTCAGCCGTCGGTAGGGCGCGACCGCCGGGCGCGCCGAAGATGGAAACGGCCGGCCCAGCGGTCCGTCCCTACCTTGATGGATGGGAACAGGTCGCCCGCCGGTCCGCCTGTCCCGTCTACCATTTTTCGTACCGCACGAGCTCTGACAGCGGCTTGCGCTCCTTGGGGCCGGGCTTGTCGGCGGGGTAGCCGAGGGGCGTCAGGGCGATCGGCTCGACGCCGCCGGGCAGTCCGAACACCTCGCGGGCGGCCGCCACGTCGAACGCCGCGATCCAGCAGGTGCCCAGCCCCGCGTCGGTCGCGGCGAGGATCAGATGCGTCATGGCGATGGCGACATCCGTCTGCATGCAGTTGAATCCGTCCGCCGGACGGACCCAGGCTTGGGTCGGGATGCCGCAGGCGCAGATGACGAGCGGCGCCTGCACGAACCACTGGCGGTGGTACACGCGTTGCAGTTCCTTCTCGCGGCCTTTGACGTGGGCGACGACGAGCTGGAAGGGCTGCCGGTTGGCGCCGGTCGGGGCCAGCCGCGCCGCCTCCAGGATCTTGGCGAGCTTGCCCTCTTCCACGGGGTCAGGTTTGTACGCGCGCACGCTGTACCGCTTTCGGACGAGATCGGAGAATTCCATGGGGGTATGGGCTGACAGCCGGCTCCGGGGTCGACGCGATGCTGGCGGCCCGCCGTGAATCGTCGAGTCAGGAATCGCTGACGCGATTCCTCAGCGATACAGGGAGACGCGATTAGTGCGTTGAGCCGCCGGCCAGCCACGACGGCCCGCGTACGCGAAGCCAGCGCAGAACAAAGGTGATCGCGCGCACACGGCTGAAAACCGCAAATCACGCGACGAGGGCGTCGCGTCCCCAGGGCGGCCAGACCGCCAGGGCACCCGATGGAGCGGCGACGCCCTCGTCGCCGGTCCGGCTCGGTGGATTCAGATCTTCAGCACTTCGGCGAGCCTGGCCACGTCGCGGCCGCCACCCATGGCGAAATCGGGCTTGCCGCCGCCCTTGCCGCCGAGCTGCGCCGAGAGCGCGGCGACGAGTTTCCCCGCCTGCAGGCCGGCCTTGATCGCCGCCGGGGAGCATAAGGTCACCACCGAGGCCTTTTCGCCAAACGCGGCGCCGAGCTGGACCACGCCTTCGCCAAGCTTGGCGAGCACCTGTGCGCCGAGTCCGCGGAGCGCCTCGGGCGAGTCGGCGGCGACGACCGCCGACACCCATTTGAGGCCGTCCCGCGGCTTGGCGCCGGCGGCAAGCTCGTCGGCGAGTCCGGCGGACGCCTTCTGCTCGAACGCCTTGAGGCGTTTCTCGAGCGCCGCCTTCTGGCCGAGCACGGCGTGCAGCTTGGCCGCGACGTCCTGCGGTCCGGCGGACAGTTGTGCGCTGACTGCGGCCAGGGCCGCTTCGCGTTCCTCGATGAAGTCGAGCGCCGCCTCGCCCGCGACCAGCTCGATGCGGCGCGTGCCGGCGGCGATGGCCTCCTCCGAGACGATCTTCACCGGGCCGATCTCGCCCGTCGTGGCCACGTGGGTGCCGCCGCAGAGCTCGCGGCTGTAGCCGCCGATGTCGACCACGCGGACGACCTTGCCGTATTTGTCGCCGAAGAAGGCGAGCACGTCCGCGGGTTTCTTTTCGAAGTCGACCTCGAAGGTCTCGACCCTGGCGTTGTCGATGACCTTTTCGTTGACGAGCCATTCGATCTCGCGCAGCTGGTCGGGCTTGACCTGCTCGAAGTGGGAGAAGTCGAACCGGGCGCGGTCCGGGGTCTTCGAGGTGCCGGCCTGGTGGACGTGGGTGCCGAGCACCTTGCGCAGCGCCCAATGCACGAGGTGCACGGCGGAATGGTGGCGCGTGATCGCCCGGCGGCGCATGAGCGAGACGGCGAGCGTGGCGGGCTGGCCGATGACGGAGCCGGGCGGGAGCCGGGTGATATCGTGGGCGCAGGCGGGGGCCAGCTGGTGGAGATAGCGACCAGCGCCGTCCTTGATGCAATCGATGATGGCGACGGTGGTGTCGCCGATCTTCACGGCGCCATGGTCGCCGGCCTGGCCGCCCATCTCGGCGTAGAACGGCGTCTGGTCGAAGACGAGGAAGACATCCTTACCGGTCTTGACCAGGTCGACCACGGTGGCGGCGCTCCGTTTGGAGGCCTCGAGCGAGAAGCCGAGGAACTTCGTCGGTTCGTGCATGACGGGAGTATCACCCTTCGTGGCCGCGACGACGACTTCCTTTTTCTGGGCCGCCCGGCCGCGCGCGCGCTGCTTCTCCATCTCCGCATTGAAGCCCTCGACGTCGACCGCGAGGCCGCGCTCCTGAGCAAGGAGTTGGGTCATGTCGAGCGGAAACCCATAGGTGTCATAGAGCTGGAACGCGAGCGCACCCGGGATGATCCGGGCGGCGCCGGGTAGGCGCGCGACCTCGGTCTCAAACACCGCCAGCCCCCGGTCCAGCGTCCGGCCGAAATTCTCCTCCTCGGCGCGAACGACGCGCTGGATGATCTCCTGCTTCCGTATCAGCTCGGGAAAGACGCCGCCGAGCGAGGCGACCACCGGTGCGACGAGCTGCTCGAAAAAGCCGGTCTCGAGCTTGAGTTCCTTGCGTCCATACATGATCCCGCGGCGGAGGATGCGGCGGACGACGTAGTTGCGGCCCTCGTTGCCCGGCAGGATGCCGTCGGCGACGGCGCACGACACGCAGCGCGCGTGGTCGGCGAGCACGCGGAAGGCGATGTCGGCTTTCTCCTGCTCGCCCAGACTCTCCCGCGATTTCGCAACCGTCCCCGCATAGTGCTTGCCACTCAGCTTTTCGACGCAGGCGAAAAGCTGGGCGAAGAGGTCGGCGGCGTAGTTCGACGGCTCGGCGGCGAAATCCTTGAATCCCCTCGTGGTCGCGTGGATGCCCGCGACGCGTTCGAAGCCCATGCCGGTGTCGACGTGACGGGCGGCGAGCGGGGCGAAGGTGCCGTCGGCGTTCGCATTGAACTGGATGAAGACG
>CAZKDK010000356.1:0-3342 GCA_964551145.1 uncultured Opitutaceae bacterium
AATAGTTGGGCTCCACGATCTCGGTGACCTCGCCGAAGATCTCGGGCCAGGAGCCGTCGGGCAGGCGATCCTTCTCCTGCAGGAACTGCTCCTGGCGCGGGCTGTAGAAGCCGCGGTATTCCGCCCGGTAGATCTCACCCTTGTCGTACAGGCGCTGGAGCAGCTCCTGGACGACCCGCGTGTGCCGCGGCTCGGTCGTGCGGATGAAATCGTCGTTCGAGATGTTCAGGCGGCGGCATAGCGCGCGAAACTCGGCGGAAATCTCGTCGACGAGCGCGCGGGGCTCCACGCCCCGTTTGCGGGCGCTCATCTGCACCTTCTGGCCGTGCTCGTCGGTGCCGGTCAGGAAGAAGACCGTGCCGCCCATCAGCCGCCGGAAACGCGCGATCACGTCGACCAGGACCTTCTCGTAGGCATGGCCCAGGTGCGGCGACCCGTTGGCGTAGTCGATCGCGGTGGTCAGGTAGAACGACTTCATGGCAAAGGGGGTCCAACCTAGCGGCGGAGGGACAAATGTCGAAGGTTTTGACGCCGGGCGGAGTTTCGCCAATGCTGCCCGGGTCGGCGGCGGCCGGCCGCCCTCCGCCTCCGGCGACACGCCGGACCGCCCCGCCGCACCTCCGAGTCCATGCAACCCATCACCCGTCATTTCGCCACCGCCCTGATCGTGCTGGCCGTCTTCGTCGGGGCGGCCCTGACCGGACAGGTCTGGCTCCAGCGCGAGACCCGGCACCTGCGCGCCGCCACGGTCGCGGCCCGGCGCGCGGAGCTGGCGCAGGCGCAGGCGATGACCGGACGGGCGCCCGATACCTGGGACGACGCCTTCCAGCGGGATCTGGGCAAACTGCTGGGCGGCTCCGTGACGCTGGTCCGTGGCGGCAGCGCGGCGGCTTCGCCCGGGCCGGCCGGCGGCCCGGCCGCCGCCGCCGGCACCGCCGAGCCGCCGGCCTCCGGCCAGTGGAGTTTCGACGACCCCGTCCCCGGCAATGCCGACCTTTCCATCCACGTCAGCTTCCCCGTCCCGGCGTCCGCGCGGCTGGCGGCCTGGCACGAGCGCCTGCTGATCGCGATCTGCCTGCTGGGCATCCTACTGTTCGTTGTCTCGATGGTGTTCGCCCTGCCCCGCCGGATCGCGGCGTCGGGAGGCGGCTCCCGCGAGCCGTGGCCCTCCGCACGGACGGAGATGCACGGCCTCGAGCATTTCGCCCGCATCTCCGTCGAGCGGGGCGAGGCGCTCGAGCGCGAGTCCGGCGCCCGCCAGCGCGCGGAGCAGGATCTCCAGCTCCAGCGCACGCTCCTGGGCCAGTCCCGCGAGGAGCGCGAGCAGCTCGGGCGCGAGCTGCACGACAACATCTGCCAGACGCTCTATGCGGTCAGCCTCACGCTCGAGGGCCTCCGGACCCGGCTGGGCCGCGCCAGCGAGGCGGGGCCGCGGCTCGACCAGTGCGTGGCCGAGTTGCGGCGGCTCAACCGGGAGGTCCGCTCGTACCTGCGGGAACTCGAGCCCGGCGGCGGCGAGCACGGCCCGTTCGGGGAGGCCCTCGAGGCCATGCTGGCCACGCAATCGGCGGCGGTCGGCATCCGTTTGGTGCGCAACCTCGATCCCGAGATCACCGCCCTCATCGCGCCCCAGCAGACCGCCGACGCCGTGAACATCCTCCGCGAAGCCATCAGCAACAGCCTGCGCCACGGCCGCGCCCGGACCATCACCATCCGCTCCGGCCGCGACGAAGGCAGCGTCGTGCTCGCGGTGCAGGACGATGGCGACGGCTTCGACCCCGCGGCGCGGCGCGGCGAGGGCCACGGCCTCGCCAACATGCAGGCGCGGGCCGGCGCCCTCGGCGGATCCGTGGCGGTCATCTCCTCCCCGGGAAAAGGAACTCGCGTTTTGCTGACGCTCCCGGTTGCCTCGACGTCGTGATCTTCATGAGCTGGCCAGACGAGTCCGGGGCGCCCCGGCCGGCGCCCGCCGGCCCTGCCCGCCCCCCGGCATGACCACCCCGGATGCATCCCCGGTCCGGCTGGTGCTGATCGACGACAGTCCGCTGATTCGCGCCGGGCTGCGCGCCGTGCTCGAAGGCTACGCGACCGTCAGCATCGTGGGCGAGGCCGGCACCGCCGCCGAAGGGCTCGCCGCCGTGATCCGCCAGAAGCCCGACGTCGTCCTGCTCGACCTGCGCCTGCCCGACCGGCCCGGCCTGGCGGTGTGCCGCGACATCCTGCAGCGCCGGCCCGGCACGCGCGTGCTCATCCTCACGTCGGCCGCGGAGGAGCGCAGCGTGCGCGAGGCGATCGCCATCGGCGCCCACGGCTATCTGCTCAAGGAGAACGACGGCGCCTCGCTGGTCGCCGCCATCGCCCGGGTCGCGGCGGGCCATTCGGTGCTCGATCCCTCCCTCGCCGACCAGGTGCTCAGCCTGATGAAGCGCGGCCCGGAGCCGACCCCCGGCGACCGCCTGGCGGTGCTTTCGGGGCAGGAGCGCCGCGTGCTGGCGCTGCTCGCGGAGGGCCTGACCAACAAGGGCATCGGCGAGAAACTCGGGCTGACCGAGAAGACCGTGAAGAATTACCTCAGCAACATCTTCGACAAGCTGCACCTCGCCAACCGCGCGCAGGCCGCCGCACTCTATGCGCACGAGTCGCCCGTCCACCCCGGCGAGTGACCGTCCGTGGTGGGGCTTGATGCGGGCTGCCAGGGACTTTCGGCCCTACCCGGACAGGGCCTTTTGACCCGCCGTCCGCCTCTTCCGGCGTCCCGGGTGGTGAGGTATAAAAGGTAGTCCCCAAATCAGCTCCCCATCCATGGATCCAGCCCCCCAACCGATTGGCGTGAAATCCCGCCGTGACCTCCGATGTTCGCAGGGGGCAAAAGGATTCACTTTGGTCGAGGTGATGATGGCCGCGCTCGTGTTTGTGATGGCGGCGGCCGGCCTGTACACCATCCTGCTCAAGTCCTACCAGGTCGCCGCGCTCGCGCGTTACCACGACGACGCCCGGGCTGTGCTGCGGACATTTGCCGACCAGTTTGAGCGCCTCCAGGTCGTGGATATCCCCTCGGGCTACCGCCGCGAGCTGTTCAGCACTTCCAACGAGACGGGCAAGGGGCTGAGATACTGGGATTCGACCATACCGGTCACGCCCCCCGCTCTGGCGAACGGCCTTAGCGACCAGGCGGCGAACGATCCGGCCGTGGCGGCGCAGGGTTCCTATCTGCTGATAACGCTGGGAGGAAGCAGCAATCCCATTGTGGCGAAAGTCACCCGCACCGTTCTGGCCATTAATCCCGGGCCCGGCGCCGTCGGAACAGTCCAGCCCGGCGGTACGTTCCCCGCAGGCACAGAT
>CAZKDK010000357.1:0-3334 GCA_964551145.1 uncultured Opitutaceae bacterium
CTTCCTCATTGTACATGAGGTTGAACGCCTTCGCGATGCCGAAGTCCGTGAGCTTGACGTCTCCTTCGTAGGCGATGAGCACGTTCTTCGGATTGACGTCGCGGTGCACGATGTTGAGGGGATGGCCCTCGCGGTCGGTCTTCTGGTGCGCGTAGGTGAGGCCGCGCGCGATCCGGGACGCGATGAAGACGGCGAAATCGATGGGCACGGCGCGGCCCAGCAGGCGGTGACGTTCGATGAACTGCTCCAGGTTGATCCCGTTCACCAGCTCCATCACCATGAAGTGCTGGCCGCCGACGATGCCGAGGTGATAGGTCTGGGCGATGTTCGTGTGGATCAGGTCGGCCACGAGGCGCGCCTCACCGATGAAGTTCTTTTGGAACTCCGGGATGCTCGAGTACTCCTCGCGAATGAGCTTTATCGCAACGACCTTGCGGAAATTTCCGGTGCCGTGCTGAAGGGCCTCATAAACAACGCCCATGCCGCCTTCCGCGATCTTGCGGACCAATTCGTAATGAATCTCGTTGAGGATGAGTCGGAGGGCGGCCACCAAGGCAGCGAAACGGACTCGGGGACGGGAGGCAAGTGCACAGATTTCGAAACTAGCATGAAAATTGCTTCGAACCCATCCCGTGGGTCGGTTTTGGGGCCTCCGGCGCCATCCGACCGGGCCCCGGAAAAGGCCGGCCCGGGCCGGCGGGGCGCCGTTGCTGCCGGGCGCGGCGGTCAGATCGCCGCCGTGTGCAACGCGACGATGCCGAGCGTCAGGGTCGTGACTTCCACGACCGGAAACCCGGCGGCCCGAAGCTCCCCGCCGAGCTGCGCGGGGTCGGGGAACTGCCGGATCGACTCGTCCAGGTACTCATAGGCGGAGCGATCGCCGGTGATGAGCCGGGCCAGGCGCGGCAGGACGTGCCCGAGGTAGGCGTAGTAACACGGGCGGAACCAGCGGCGCGGCTGGGAGAATTCCAGCACGAACAGGCGGCCGCGCGGCGGTCGGAGCACGCGGCGCATCTCGCGCAGCGCGCGCGGGCGGTCGGCCATGTTGCGCAGGCCGAATGCGATCGTGACGGCGTCAACCGCGGCGTCGGGCAGCGGCAGGGCCAGGCCGTCGCCCTCGCAGAAGCGGATGTTGGCGCCGCCGCCCGCGCGGCGCCGCTTGGCTTCCGCCGCCGCCAGCATCGGCGCGCAGAAATCCATGCCGATGATTTCCGCGGTCGGCGGCAGCGCGCGGCCGAGGGCGAGGGCGACGTCGCCGCTGCCGGTCGCGAGGTCGAGCACCGCCCCGGGCCGGGCGCGGCGCACTGCCGCGACGAGCCGGCGCCGCCACCAGCGGTCGGCGCCGCCGCTGAGCAGGTGGTTGGCCAGATCGTAGCGCGGGGCGATCCGCGCAAACATCGTGTTGACCGCGAGGGGATCGGGCATGGTGCGGTAAGTCGAACGTCGAGCGTCGAGGGTCGGGCGCCCAAAGACAAGATCCGACCCCGGGGGCGGGTTCCCGATTGAATCGTCCGAGACCCGGAGGGCCCGCCGCCGGGCGGGCCGCTCCCGAAATGGCACCGGCGGCGCGACTAGGATCCGCCGCTGCCCGCGTCCTTGAACCGCTCGACGATCCGGCGGGACAGGACGCGATCGGGCGCGTCGATGACCTCGCGGGTGACCGGGAACCGGTGCGACTCCCCCTCGCGGAAGATCAGCTTGAGCCCGTGGTGGAAGTCGCGGAACTTCTCCTCACAGAGCGCGCGGATGGTCTTGTCCGTGGCGAGGCTCAGTTCGATCAGCCGTTCCACCGCGGAGTCGTCGAAGGCGAGCTCGAATCCGTAATCCTGCTGGAAGCGCGCGGCAAAGGCCGCGACGTCGGCCTTCAGGACGTCCCGCTGCTGCGCGGCGTTCTGCGTGAGCAGACCGCGCAGCGTCTCGACCGGCCGGGCCACGGTATCCGCGTCGATCCGGAACGCCTTGATCGCGGTGGACGGGAGTTCGAACTTGAAGTTGCGGAGGACGCGCTCGAGGACGGTCATCAGGCCGCGGGCGCCGGTGTTTTCGGCGTGGGCCTGCCGGGCGATTTCCCGCACGGACTCGGCGGTGATCTCGAAGTCGATGCCGTAGCCGGAGAAATCGGCGCGGTATTGCTGCAGGATGCTGCCCTCGGACGTGAGCAGGATCTTCTCGAGGTCCCCGGGCGTGAGTGCCTGGCAGGCGACCCGCACCGGCAGCCGGCCGACGAATTCCGGTTCCATGCCAAAGTCGATGAAATCGCGGCTCTGCGCGAGCGACAGGAGGTCGCTGTCCGCCGCCGCGTGCTCCCGGCCGGCGGAGGCGAAGCCGATCTGGCCATCCTGGACGCGCCGCTTGACCTGTTCCGTGAGCTTGTCGAACGCGCCGCTGACGATGAACAGCACGTGGCGCGTGTTCATCGTGCGCTTGCGGGCTCGCGCGCCGCGCTGGAATTCCATGAGCGCCTGGATCTGGCCCGCGATGTCGGTCTGGCTTTGCAGGCTGACGTCCGTCTCCTCCATGAGCTTGAGCAGATTGATCTGCACGCCGCGGCCGGAAACATCGCGGCCGACCACTCCGGCCGGCGCCGAGGCGATCTTGTCGATCTCGTCGATGTAGATGATGCCGTACTGGGCCAGGTCGACGTCGCCGTCGGCGGCCTTCACCAGGTCCCGCACCAGGTCCTCGACATCGCCGCCCACGTAGCCGGTCTCGGAAAACTTCGTGGCGTCCGCCTTGACGAAGGGTACGCCGATCAGCTTCGCGATGCAGCGCATCAGGTAGGTCTTGCCCACGCCCGTGGGGCCGAGCAGCAGGATGTTCTGCTTGGCGTAGTCGCGCTCGCGCAGCGCGGGGTTTTCAAGGCACTGGCGGACATGATTATAGTGATCGCAGATCGCCACCGAGAGGACCTTCTTCGCCTCTCCCTGCTGGATGACGAAGCGATCGAGGTAGTCCCGGATCTCCCGGGGCTTCAGGCTGAATTCGCGGATGCGCCGCAGGACCGCCTGGTGCGCCTCATTCTCCTCGGCAGCAAGATTTTCTGACGCCGGGTCGCCTCCCGCTGCGGGCTGCGAGAAAAAAGTTCTAACATTCGATCCCTTAAGGAGTTCCTTTAGTTGAGGAGGCAGCTGATCGAACGGATCGGAAGGTGATTTTTCGCTCATTTTCTTAAATCGTAAGCCTTTGATGTTGACGGGGTTTGCCCCCTGCATAGGTTAAGTCGTTTTCGCATTGGACCTTCTAACAAGGATTGACCATGTCGACCAACCTGACGAAACGCGAGATCGTGCTCCAAATCTACGAGAAGACCGGCTTTCCGCAGAAAGAGGTGCAG
>CAZKDK010000358.1:0-3265 GCA_964551145.1 uncultured Opitutaceae bacterium
AGGCCGGGCTCTGCAAAAGCCCTATGCGCCGGTTCGATTCCGGCCCGCGCCTCCAGCCATCCGAATCGGATGGCTGCCTCGCCGTAGCCCGCAGGGCGAAGGCGGGTAGATCAACTTGGGATTCGGCGCTCCCGGCGCGCCGTCCTCGCGGCCGGTGCTCCTTGCGGAGCGGCCGGAATCGCCGGTAGCTCGCCCGCAATCGGACTCGCGCACTCGCCTCCGGCTCGTAGCCCGGCCCGCGCCTCCAGCCTTCGCCGCAACGCAGCGGCGCGAAGGCTGCCCTCCGTAGCTTTAGCGAAGGAGGGCATTTCATCCGGCAGCAACGCGGCTACGGCTGGCAGGCCACGTTTCGCGATGCGAAACGCGCCGCGCCGACTCGTCTCGCCTTAGCGAAGCGACGGCGGAAGCCCGTAGGGCGAAGGCGGTCTCCCGGCTCTGCTGCAAGCGGCAACCTGGCCTTCAACGCTGTGGTGAACGAGTTCGTCGACCGGGCTCTGCGCGAGACAAATCACAACATCCTAGCCGCAGCCCGCTGGCCGAGCATCGCCGCCCAGCTCGTCCGGGATCGAGTGGCTCAGCGCAGCCAGAATCCTCAATTTGATGTGCCACAGAGTGGCTGAGTTCAGCCATTCCTCGAGGAAGCGCGGCCTGCCTGAAAGCACCTCCTGTTGCTCGACTCATTTGCCCATAATGGGTTGCAGCTGACCGGCTCCGGTTGGCACACTCTACGCAATTCAGAGGGAGCAATCTACCCCGTTCAACCCCGCAGTCGGGCTGCCCGGCACCGATCATTTGGTGTTCTCAAGACGAAGTCCGACGGAAGCCGACCACCCTTCAGTTCCCCCGTCAGTCGCTCGTTCCATCATGGACTACCTAAACTCGCAGAACCTCTGGCGTAGACCCGCTTCTTCATCGATTACCTCCCCAAGGGAGCCGCCATTTCACCACGGAGACCCAGAGAGGCGAAAAGGGTCGGGCAGAAGGGATTCAATCCCTCGCGGGGTTATCCGGGAAATGGCCGTCCCCACGTTGCCCCGGCGATGGCTCGCCTCGCTGGCGGGCGCGATTCTCGTGGCAGCCTTGCCGCCTTCGACTGCGGCCGTGTCGGTTCAGCTCAACCCGGCTGGCCCGATCAATCTGGTTTCCGGCTCCCCGGCGTTGCTCACGAAGACCGTGCAGGCCACGGCGACCGATGGCGTTGGTCCATACACATACACCTGGACACGGACCTTGGGATCCCAATCGTCGATCTTCTCCTGGGCCTCCGGAAACCCGTCGATCGGCGCCATCGTCAACTGGGGCGACTACTTTGCCGAGACCTGGACCGTCACCGCCACGGACGCGGCCGGTGCCACGGGCGCGGCTTCGGTCGACATCACCTTCACCGCGCCATCGGCCGACGGAGTTCCGGATTCCGCCAATCGGGTGCCCATCGCCGGCGTCGTCACGCAGTACCGGTTAACCACCGCCCTGCCCGTCGGACAAACCACGTACCCAATCCAGGTGTACGTTCCGGCGGACTATTCCGCGACGTCCGACCCGCTGCCGGTGATTTATGCCACTGACGGCGGCCCGCTCACGAACGCCCTGGTTTCGGTGCCCTGGGAATTCTCCGACATGGTGAGGATCATCGAGGCCCAGCATCTGCGGATGATTGTGGTGGGGATTGGGGGCACCGAAACCCGCGCCACCGATTACCTCCTCCCCGGTGCCAACAGCTTCTATCAGTTCCTCACGACGGAGATCATCCCCTTTGTCGAGGCACGGTATGACATCGATCCCACGAATCGGACCCTGTCCGGCCATTCCTATGGCGGCTTGTTCTGCGGGCTGGTGTTCCTGCGAGAGCGCCCCGGCGCCCGATTCTTTGCCAATTACATCGCGCTCGATGGCTCGTTCTGGGTGGACCCGGCCCAGAACATTGCGATGGAGCAGGCGCTGGATGACGCGACCGGCGGCGCATTGCCCAACACCGCGCTCGCCCTGTCCGGTGCCACCGGGGGAAACGACACCTGGGTGACTCAGTTCTACCAGCAGTTGACGGCCTACCATTTCCAGGGACTGCAACTCTATCGTATTCCCAGTTTCAACACGGGGCATACCCTGATGTATGACGAGGCGTTGGCCGCTTCGCTTCTGCTGATCAGTGCAAACCTCCCCGGCGCCGTGACGCTGCCGGCGATTACCATCCAGCCCCTGGGGACGACCGTCACCCTCGGTTCGGCTCTCCGTCTGCAGGTGACCGCCGTCGGCGGCGGACTGGCCTACCAATGGCGCAAAGACGGCATCGCGATTTCCGGAGCGACGAACTCATCCTATTCGGTCTTGAGCGCCACGAACGCCGACAGCGGCACCTACACCGTGACCATCAGCAATCGGGCGGGATCGGTCGCCAGCAACCCGGCGACGGTTGCGGTGACGACACCGACACCGCTGCCCCCGGGGCCTTCGTCAGGAGGCGGGGGCGGCGGGGGCGCGCCGAGCCCGGCATTCCTTTTGGCCCTGGCGGTGCTGGCCCTGGCCCGCCGGGCCCGCCGGGCCGCTCCGAGCGGAGCCAAAGGCGGGTAGCCTTGGTTGGGAGCCTGAAGTTCACCGGAAGGCGCGCGCCGCGGCGCCACCACCCTGCAGACCGCCGCCGCCCCTCCTCCCTGGCTGTGGTCGTGCCCGCTCAGGGATCGAGGGGGACCGTCTGCAGCCGTTCCAGCATCCCGCGGGCGGCCTCGAGGTGCGGATCGAGGCGCAGCGCGGCTTCGAAGTGCTGGCGGGCCTCCCGCACCCGGCGAAGCTGGAGCAGGGCGTTGCCGAGGTCGTAGTGCGCGCTCGCGTAGTCGGGCTGGAGGCGGATCGCCGCCTCGTACTCGGCCACCGCCTCGGCCGGGCGGCCCGCCGTGGCGAGGGCAACGCCGAGGTTGCAGTGCGCCCCGGCAAACGCCGGCGCGAGCTGCACCGCCCTTTGCAGATGGTCCAGCGACTCCGCTACCCGGCCCGCCTGGCCCAGGGCGATGCCGAGGTTGTACTGGGCCATGGCCTGCGCCGGATCCAGGCGGACCGCCTCGGCGTACTCCGCCGTGGCCTGGTCCGTCCGGCCGATCCGGGCCAGTGCCAGGCCAAGGTTGAAATGGACGGCGGCCAGACCCGGATTGGCCTGCAGCGCCCGCTGAAAACACGCCACCGCCTCCGGCGCCCGGTCCAGCTGATACAATGCCGAGCCCAGATCGCACTCGGCATCGATCAGGTCGGGTTTGAGCCGCAGCGCGGCCTGGTA
>CAZKDK010000359.1:0-3255 GCA_964551145.1 uncultured Opitutaceae bacterium
CCTCGCCCATGAACCTCCCGCCCTTTCCCGCCAGCACCACCACGCCGGAGATCGAACACGGCACGACGCTGCAGCCGAAGTTCGGCTCCGACGGCCTCATTCCCTGCATCACCCAGGACGTGGCCACCGGGCAGGTGCTGATGTTCGCGTTCATGAACGCCGAATCGCTCGCCCGCACGCTGGCGACGAAGCAAGCGACCTATTGGAGCCGCTCCCGCAACAAGCTCTGGGTGAAGGGCGAGGAGTCCGGCAACATCCAGGTCGTGAAGGAGCTCTTTACGGACTGCGACCAGGATGTCGTGCTCATCAAGGTCGAGCAGACCGGCGCGGCCAACGCCGCCTGCCACAACGGCTTCAAGTCGTGCTTCTATCGCCGGCTCGTGGATCTCGACTCCGCCGACTGCCACCTCGAATTCACCGCCGAGCGGTTGTTCGATCCGGCGACGGTGTACAAGAAAAAGTAAGACGCGTTGCCAGCCAGCGGAACTGCGGCCCCAAATTCTCCGTGCGCGGTCGAGGTAGGGCGCGACCGCTGGGCGCGCCGCTCAGCTTTCCGCCGTTAAGGCAGGGCGCGATCGCCCGCCGTCGCTGAAGCCATGGCGGGCCGTTTTGTTCGCGCGAGGCTGCCGTAGCCTTGGCGGAGGCGGCCGGACGCGCCGCTCGGTGATCCGTCGTTGAAGCAGGACGTACTTCCATTGAGCGCAGAGTCCGGAGTGTCCTTCGGATTTCCCCGGAAACGCCACGAGGGCGTCGCGTCCCCATCTGGAGCGGCGACGCCCGCGTCGCCGGGATCTGCCGTCCTGTAGGGGTGCAGCCGCGCTGCGCCCGGAATGATCGCCCGGCGGATCCCCCGCCCTACCGTTCCGGCATGAGGCCGCGCTCGCTGCCCGCGGCGAACGCCAGCATCTCCGCAAACTCGGGGGTGGCGGCGTCCGGGTGCTGCTGCAGCCGTTCGATCGCCTGGCCGTGGTTGAGCCCGTCGCGGAACAGGATCCGGTGGATCGTCTTGATGCGCTCGATCTGCTCCAGCGTGAAGCCGTTGCGCTCGAGCCCGACCTTGTTGATCGAGCGCACGACCGCCGGATCGCCGTCGGCGATGACGAAGGGCGGCACGTCCTTGCGGACCTTGGCCATCCCGCCGAGCATCGCGTACCGGCCGATGCGGCAGAACTGGTGCACCGCGCAGAGGCCGCCCAGCACGGCGTGATCCCCCACCGCAACGTGACCGGCGAGCGTGGCGTTGTTGCTCATGATCACGTGGTCGCCGATGGTGCAGTTGTGGGCGACGTGGGTGTAGGCGAGAAAGTAGTTGTCCGATCCGATGATCGTGAAATCGCCGTCGGCCGTCGCCGTGTGCACCGTGCTGAATTCGCGGAAGACGTTGCGCTCGCCGACGCGCAGCCCCGGGTTGCCGCCCTTGAACTTGAGATCCTGCGTCTTCAGGCCGACGCACGCGTAGGGAAAGATCTCATTCCCCCGGCCCAGCTGCGTGTTGCCCTCGATCGTGCCGTGGTGATGGATGACCGTGCCGTCGCCGATGACCGCGGTGCCGCCGACAAAGGCGTAGGCGCCCACCGTCACGTCCGCGCCCAGCTGGACCTGGGGTCCGACAATCGCGGTGGGGTGGATCTGGGTGGCCATGATTCCGGAAAGGCGATCGGGGGCGGGGTCTTGCGGGGGTCGGCGGCGGTCGCAGGCGGGGCCGGCCGCCGCCGGGGGCGCGGTTTCGCGGGTTATTCGAGTTGGCCCTCGTCCACGAGAGTGAACATCAGTTCGGCCGAGGACACCACGAGGCCGTCGACGCAGCAGGTGACCTCCGCCGAGGCGATCCGGTTGGCGCGCGTCCGCAGGAGCTTCGCGGTGATGACGATCTGGTCGCCGGGGCGGACAGCCTTGCGGAACTTGACCTTGTCGGCGCTCATCAGGAGCGCCACCTTGCCCTCGCTCGAGCCGCGGCGCAGCAGCAGGACGCCGGCGGCCTGGGCCATGGCCTCAATCTGGAGGACGCCGGGCATGACCGGGTTGCCGGGGAAGTGGCCGCTGAAGTACGGCTCGTTTATGGTCACGTTCTTGATCGCGACGAGCTCGTCCTCGCCGACGAACTCGATCACGCGGTCGACCATCACAAAGGGATAGCGGTGCGGCACGGTGTCGAGCAGGCGGCGGATGTCGAGGGAGGTCTCGGTTGGCAGCAGGTGCTTCGGCCGCGGAGTGGGTTTCTTCTTGGCGCCCTCCTTGAGCTCGTCCATGCGGGCGCGGAGGGCCCGGGTGAGCTCCGCGTTGATGGCATGCCCCGGCCGCGTCGCGATGATGTGCGCCTTCAACGGCACGCCGAGCAGCCCCAGGTCGCCGACGATATCGAGGATTTTGTGCCGGACGAACTCGTCTTTGAAACGGAGCGGATCCTTCGAGATGATCTTGTCGCCCTTGATGACAATGGCGCAGTCGAGGCTGCCGCCCTTGATCTTGCCCAGCTTGATCAGCTCCTCGATGTCCTCGTACATGGTGAACGTGCGCGCCGCGGCCACCTGGGTGATGTAGGTGTCGGGGTCGATCGTCAGGGAAAGATGCTGCGTGTGGATGCCGCGGTCGTCCGCCGAGGTGCACGAAATCTTCAGGCTGTCGGCCGGCAGGGCGATGAGCGACGAGGCCCCGCGCGTGACGGACACCGGCTGGTCGAGCACGAAGTACACCCGTTCGGCATCCTGCTCCACGGGCTCGCCATCGAGGATGAGATTGACGAACGGCTTGGCCGACCCGTCGAGGATGGGCGGCTCGGAGGCGTCCATCTCGATCAAAACGTTGTCGATACCGCAGCCGTAAAGGGCGCTGAGCACGTGCTCGACCGTGGCGATCTTCGCGTGACCCGACTGGATCGTCGTCGCGCGCACGAGGTCCGTGATCTGATCGACGCGCGGCTTGATTTCCGGCTGGCCGGCGATGTCCATCCGTTTGAAGACGATGCCGTGTCCGGCGGGAGCCGGTTTCATCTTGAGCGTGACCGGCTCGCCGGTGTGGAGGGCGTTGCCGCTGAGCGAGACTTCGCGCAGGATCGTCCTTTGCTTCATGGATTTGGGCAGTGTCTGACCGCGCGACAAAAGGGCAAGCCCGGAGATGGGCTGCCATCGTCCGCGCGAACCTGCTTGGGTCACGCCAGCAACGCCTTGCCTGCAGGCAGCGAGCATGCCCATTCGACCAGCTCAGGGCCCCGGACCATTTTGATTCGCTAAAGGTCCCGAGCCTGTCGAGGGGCTC
>CAZKDK010000360.1:0-3207 GCA_964551145.1 uncultured Opitutaceae bacterium
CTCTACGACCTGACCACGCTCCAGCGCGAGGCCAACAACCGCTTCGGCCTGTCCGCCCGGCGCACGCTCCAGATCGCCCAGGCGCTCTACGAGCGGCACAAGGTGATCACGTACCCGCGCACGGATTCGCGCGCGCTGCCGGAGGACTACATTCCCACGGTCCGCGAGACGCTCGCCAACCTCCACGGCGGCCTCGAGCCGCACGCGCAGAAGGTCCTGGCGGAGGACTGGGTGCAGCCCAACCGGCGGATCTTCAACAACGCCCAGGTGTCCGACCACTTCGCCATCATCCCGACCGCGCACGAGG
The DNA here is from genome assembly GCA_964551145.1 of uncultured Opitutaceae bacterium. Taxonomy (GTDB): domain Bacteria; phylum Verrucomicrobiota; class Verrucomicrobiia; order Opitutales; family Opitutaceae; genus Fen-1467. The sequence goes on from CAZKDK010000360.1 coordinate 308, forward strand.
CCCACCACCTCGTCGACCTTGAGGCGAAGATCTTCGACATGATCGCCCGGCGTTTTGTCGCGGTCTTCTACCCGGCGGCGGAGTTCGACATCACCACGCGCATCAGCACGGTGGCCCGGCACGATTTCCGGTCCGAGGGCAAGGTGCTCACCGCCCCCGGCTGGCTCGCCGTCTACGGCCGCACCACGCTCGACGATGATGCGCCCGGGGCGAAGTCGCTGCCGGCCATGGATCCGGCCGACGGCCAGCCGTCGCAGGCCCGGACCCTCTCCGCCGAGCTGCACAGCGAGATCACCCGGCCGCCCCCGCGCTACACCGAGGCCACGCTGCTCTCGGCCATGGAGGGCGCGGGCAAGCTGGTCGACGACGAGGAGCTCGCCGAAGCCATGAAGGAGCGCGGCCTGGGCACCCCGGCCACGCGCGCCGACACCATCGACGGGCTGGTCAACCAGCGGTACATCGAGCGGCAGCAGCGCGAACTCGTGCCCACGGCCAAGGCCGAGTCGCTCCTGGAGTTCCTGACTGCGGTCCGGGCGGAAGCCCTCACCAAGCCCGACATGACCGGCGAGTGGGAGTACAAACTGCGCCAGATCGAGCACGGCCGGTTCTCCCGCGACGAGTTCATGCGGGAGATCGCCGACATCACCAAGGGCATCGTCGACCGCGTCAAAACCTTCGAGGAGTCGCCGGCCGACGCCCGCGCGACCGACTGGGTCTGCCCGACGGACGGCAAGCCGATGCTGGAGATGCTCCGCGCCTACAAGTCGCAGGACGGGGCGCTCACGGTTTACAAGGTGATCGCCAACCGCAAGATCGAGGAGGCCGAGGTGCGTACCCTGGTCGAGAAGGGCCAGGTCGGGCCCCTGGACAATTTCCGCTCGAAGGCCGGCCGGCCGTTCAGCGCGATCCTCAAGCTCGATCCCGTCGAGAAGAAGGTCGTCTTCCAGTTCGAGGGCCAGCGCGACGCCAACGGCGCGATGAAGATTGATTTCACGGGTCTGCAGTCCATCGGCCCGGCGCCGGCCCGGTTCGGCGCGGGCGCGGAGATCTTCGAGACGCCGCAAAGCTACGTGGTCAGGCGCGTTGAAGACGGCGAGGACAAGATCATCGTGCGGTGCTCGCGCCGCATCCTCGCGCGCGACATCCCGCGCGAGCAGTTCCTGAAGCTGCTCGAGACCGGCAAGACCGACCTCCTCGACAAGTTCTGGTCGCAGCGCACCCACCGGCCCTTCTCCGCTTTCCTCGTGCTCAAGCCCGACCTGACGACGGGGTTCGCCTTCGCGCCGCGTCCGCCGAAGCCGCCCAAGAAGGCCGCCGGGAGCAAGCCACCGATGTCCGCCCGGAGCAGACCGCCGATGCCCGGCGGGACCAATCCGGCACGGTCCGGCCGGAGCAAACCGCCGATGCCCGCACCTCCGGCCCCGCCGCCCGGAGAACCGCCGCCTTTGGCGCCTGACTCCGCTGGAACCGGTCCACAGTAACTCTCACCCCGTCAAGTGCGTCTTGGTTTTCGCATGGCCCACCCTTCCGGCAAAAACTATCTGATCGTTTTCCTGGCCCTGACCACGCTGGCCGGCGGGGCGCTGGCTTGGAACCAGTACCTGAACGGAGTCCGGCTCCGGGGCCAGCTGCTGACCGGGGGCGCCCGCGCCGATCTCGAGAAGGAGCTGCTCGATCTGCGGAAACGCCGGACCGAGCTCGAGGCGGAGGTGGCCAGCCTGCGGTCGCGGCGGGCCTCGGGCGCCGGCGATGCCGCCGGCGCGGAGGCCAATGCTGATCCGCCGGCGGCGAACGCGAGGTTTGGCCGCCCGAATCGGGCTAACGCCATGGCCAACCTGATGGACAATCCGGATTTCGGAAGGCTGTGGGCGGACCAGCAGAAAGCGCGGGTCGCGATCGCCTTCGCGCCCCTGATCAAGAGCCTGAACCTTTCCCCCGGCCAGGCGGCCCAGTTCCAAAATCTGATGGCCGAACGGCAGATGTCGGTGATGGACGCCCTGGCGGCCGCGCGGTCCGAAGGCGTCATGGACCGCGGCGAGGTGGCCGGCATCGTCCAGCAGGCCACGGGCCAGGTGGACAGCCAGATCCAAGCGCTGCTCGGTCCGGACGGCTACAGCCAGTACCAGAATTTCGTGCAGACGCAGCCGCAGCGGAACCAGGTGAACCAGCTGCAGCTCGACCTCATCGGCTCCGGCAATGCCCCGCTCCAGGATTACCAGGTGCAGCAGCTGACGCAGATCCTCGCGGCCAACAGCTCAGGGACCGCCGCGGGCGGCTCGCGCGGGGGCGCCATCTATGCGGAGTTCGGCGGCGCGCTGGGTCCTCCCGTGAGCGGTCCCGCGATCACCCAGGAGGCGGTGAACCAGGCCGCGAGCGTCCTCACGCCCGTGCAGGCCCAGCAGCTCCAGCAGATGCAGCAGGAACAGGCGGCCCAGCGCCAGATGTTCAACCTGATGCGTCAGAATTTCGGCGGCCCGGTGTCCGCCCCGGCCGCGCCCGCGCCTGCCGCCGGCGGATCCGCCGCCGCCCCGGCCGCCCCGCCGCGCGGCTAGGCCCCGCCGGGTCCGCCGCAGAAAAAACGCTTGTCCGCGCTTCCGGCGGCACGGTAGCCTGCCGGGCTGCCCAAACTGCAAGCTTATGATCGTCACCACGGCCCAACTCTTCAAACATGCCTACGGCAAGTACGCCGTCGGCGCGTACAACATCAACAACGCCGAGCAGGCGATGGGATTGTTCCGCGGCTGCCTCCAGTCGCAGGCTCCCTTCATCATCCAGATCTCCAAGGGCGCGCGCAAGTACACCGACAAGCGCATGCTCGAGGCCGTCATCCGCGCCGCCGAGGTGATCTTCCCCGAGGCCATCTACGCCGTGCACCTCGACCACGGCGACGAGGAGACCTG
>CAZKDK010000361.1:0-3172 GCA_964551145.1 uncultured Opitutaceae bacterium
CGGTGTTGATGCGGATGCCGAACCAGGCGACGCCGTAGCTGCCGAGGATGCCGAGAATCGAGCAGAGCAGGATCACGACGACGTGCGCCGGCTCCTCGTGCAGCAGGCCGGCGAAGTAGTAGGTGATGCAGATCCCGATAAGGCCCCACAGGCCGATGAGGAAGCGGCCCTGCTGCAGGAGGTAGGTCTTGCAGGTCTCCCAGATGATGTCGGACACGCCGGCCATGGCGGGGTGCACGGCCAGGCGCCGCGTCTGCCGGTATTGCCAGAGCCCGAAGAGCAGGCCGAGGGCGCAGACCCCGATGCCGGCGTAGAGGATGCGCGGGCCGGACACCGATCCGCCGGGGAGCTCGAACGTCACGGTCCGGAGGTCGGGGATCTGGATCTGGGCTTCGCTGGCGAAGCCGGTGGAGGCAAGGACGGTCGCGGCCGCCGCCGCGGCGGGCCGCCGGAAGGTGGATATCGTCATGGGGCGACGGCGGGAACGGGGGGTTGCAGCCGGATGGCCGGGCCGGCGACGACAACCGCGGGGATTTCCCCCGCGCGCGGCGCAATCAGCGGTGCCGCGGTCGAAGGCTGGGAGGTTGGCATCCGGCACCAAAAGGAAAGTTCGCGAGAGTGCAACCTGCCGGGCCATAACGCTGTCCGGGCGGGGTTTCGGAACGCAGGCCGCCAGGGGATCGATCCGGGAGGCCGTTGGCAGGCGCCGCTTCGTCCGCGGTCAGTCGCGAGCCGGCCCGCTCCCGCGGGCGCCTGACGGGCTCAGCGGGATATGTCCCTCTGTGCGAGCACCTTGAAGCCGCGATGCCCAAGGGCCTGCGCGCCGATCTCGAAATCCTCCACATGCAGGGCGAACGCCGCGCGCCCCTCCGGGCGCCGCGTGAACGCGTAGACGTAGTGGATGTTGATCTCGGCCTCGAGCAGCGCGGCGAGGACCTGCTTCAGGCCGATCTCGCCGGAGAGCTCCACCGCGAGGATGTCGCACTCGCTGTAGGGAAAATCATTGTTGACCAGGAGCTCGCGCGTGCGGTCCGGATCGTCGACGACCAGGCGCACCACGGCGTTCTCGGTGGCGTCGAGCACGCTGACCGCCATCACGTGGACGTTGCGCATCGCGAGCAGCGAAGTCAGGTCGAAGAGCCGTCCCACGCAGTTCTCGGTGAAGACGGAAAACTGCTTCACGGGATCGGTGGAGATGGTCGTGTCAGCCATGGCGAACCGGATCGCCGTTCAGCTTGGGTGGAAGGGGCGGGGCGGTCAACCTTGCCGGGGCGGCGGGCGGAAGGCGCGCCCGGCCAAGATACGCATTGCTAATATGGCCGAAAGCTATGCTTTCTCCAGCCGGGGATCCGGCTTTCCTGTTTACCCGGCAACAAAACGATTTCTACTTTTCCGCCGCCATGACCAAGAGAAACCCGGAACAACCACTCAGCTCGAACCCGCACCTGCTCAAGTGGGTTAAGAAGATGGCCGCGCTCTGCCGGCCGGAACGCATTCACTGGGTCGACGGCTCGCAGGAGGAGTACGACGCCCTATGCGAGCAGCTCGTTGCCGCCGGCACGTTCGTCCGCCTCGACCGGAAGCGCTGGCCCGGCTGCTTCCTCGCGCGCTCGGACCCGAGCGACGTCGCGCGCGTCGAGGACCGGACGTTCATCTGCAGCCTCTCGAAGGAGAACGCGGGCCCCACGAACAACTGGGTCGATCCCTTCGAGATGAAGAAGACCCTGCGCGGCCTGTTCAGCGGCTGCATGCGCGGGCGCACGATGTACGTGCTGGCGTTCAGCATGGGCCCGCTGGACTCGCCGCTGTCGCGGATCGGCGTCGAGCTCACGGACTCGCCCTACGTCGTGGTGAACATGCGCATCATGGCGCGCATCGGCCAGGCGGTCTTCGACCGCCTCGGCAAAGACGGCCCGCGCGTGGTGCCCTGCATGCACTCGGTCGGGGCGCCGCTGAGGAAGGGGCAGAAGGACGTGGCGTGGCCCTGCAACAAGGACCAGAAATACATCGTCCATTTTCCCGAGACGCGGGAGATCTGGTCCTACGGTTCCGGATACGGCGGCAACGCGCTGCTCGGCAAGAAGTGCTTCGCGTTGCGCATCGCCTCCAACATCGCGCGCGACGAGGGCTGGATGGCCGAGCACATGCTCATCCTCGGGGTGGAGGATCCGCAGGGCGAGAAGACCTACGCGGCGGCCGCCTTTCCCAGCGCCTGCGGCAAGACCAACTTCGCCATGCTCATCCCGCCGAAGGCGTTCAAGGGGTGGAAGGTGTGGACCGTGGGCGACGACATCGCCTGGCTCCGGCCTGGCGCCGACGGGCGCCTGCACGCGATCAACCCCGAGGCCGGGTTCTTCGGCGTGGCGCCCGGCACCGGCCTGAAGACCAACCCCAACGCGATGGCCACGCTGGCGAAGAACTCGATCTTCACCAACGTCGCGCTCACCCCCGACGGCGGGCCCTGGTGGGAGGGCATGACCGACGAGCCGCCGCCCCGGGCGATCGACTGGCAGGGCCAGCCCTGGACGCCGGACTGCGGGCGCAAGGCGGCGCATCCCAACTCGCGGTTCACCGCGCCGACGCGGCAGTGTCCCAGCGTCGACCCCGACTGGGAGAAACCCGAGGGCGTGCCGATCAGCGCCATCATCTTCGGCGGCCGCCGGCCGAGCACGATTCCGCTCGTCTTCCAGGCCTTCAAATGGTCGAGCGGCGTCTACATCGGCGCCACCATGGGCTCCGAAACCACCGCGGCGGCGGCCGGCGCCGTCGGCAAGGTGCGCCGCGATCCGATGGCGATGCTGCCGTTCTGCGGCTATCACATGGGCGACTACTTCCGCCACTGGATCATGATGCAGCGGTTGCTCGACGAGACGCCGCGGATTTTTCATGTGAACTGGTTCCGCAAGGACAAGGACGGCCGGTTCATCTGGCCCGGCTTCGGCGAAAACATGCGCATCCTCAAATGGATCGTCGGCCGCGCGCGCGGTCGCGCCCTCGGCAAGGAGACGCCGATCGGCTGGGTGCCGCGCTACGAGGATATCGAATGGGCCGGCCTCGACTTTCCGCGCGAGCGTTGGGACGAGATCATGGCCGTCGACCGCACCGCGTGGCGCCGGGAGGTCATCGAGCACGAGGAGTTCTTCCTCGACCTGCACGATCACCTGCCGAAGGA
>CAZKDK010000362.1:0-3145 GCA_964551145.1 uncultured Opitutaceae bacterium
CCTCGATGACCTTTTCGCGGGCGCCGAGCAGGGCCTCGGTCTCGGCCAGGTCGCGTTCGCGGTCGCCCAGGCGCGACGCCAGCTCGGCGACGGCGCGCTCGCGGTCCTCCAGCCGGACCTCGATCTTGCGCAGGGCCTTCTGGAGCTCGACGACCTGCTGCGACGTCAGCGGATGGTAGTCGCCCGCCCATGGCGCGTGGGTCGGCGCCATGATGGCGCTGATTGATTTCCGGGCCTCGGTGGATTCCTCGGAGGGCTCCAGGGCGATGCGGCGGCGCAGGGACAGGGTTTTCTCCGGCGGCGGCGGCGGCGGAAAATGGATGGCGGCCGGCGGTGGCGGGAACGGCTGGCCGGACGACGGCGGCGCGCCCGGCTGTCCCGGCGGAACCGGCGGGACGGGCGGCCCGGAGGACGACGGCGGCTCGCTCATCGCTTGAACAGCCAGGAGAAGAGCCGGGAGAATGCGCCCTTTTTCGGGGCCGGGGCGACCGCGGCGGGCGCGCTGACGACCGGGGTCAGGATCTCGGCGGCAAGGGTTTCCTTGAGGGGATCGTCGAGCACCACCAGGTAGCGCTCAAGCGACCCGCCCTCGAGCAGCGACGCGGCCAGCTCGTCAAGTTCGGTCTGGTGAAAGTCGAGGACGGCGGTGGCCCGCTCGCGCAGGCCGGCCTCCGCCTGCGCCAGCCCCTGCTTGCTGAGTCGCGCGGCCTCGGCCTCCTCGTCGGGCTTGAGCCGGCCGCCGTAGTGCTTGAACAGCGCGAGGCGCTCGGACGCGGAGAGCGAGTCGATCAGGTGGCCGAGGGCCTCGGGCAGATGCAGGCCCTTGGCGCCGGGCCGGAACGGCAGGACGGCGGCCAGCACCTCCTCGTTCACATGCGCCAGGGCGTTGAGCAGGTTGCGGAAATCGCCGCCGACGACCACCTGGGGCGACATGTTCTGGGCGAACCGCGCGAAATCGCCGAGCGTCACGATCTTCTCCAGCCGGCAGAATTCCTTGGCCTCGGCGGAGACGATGGCCTGGTCCATCGGGAAATTCCCGGGGATCTCGAGCCTTTCGAGGTTGCGCACCAGCGGGTTTTCCGACTCCTCCGCCTGCTTGACCATCTCGTCGAACGGGTCGTCGAACGCGAGCGTCTCGCGCAGGATGGTGATCAGCTGGTCGACGCGCTCCGGGTGTCCGGACATGCCGGGCATTTCGGCCAGCTCCTCGAACGGGAGGTCGATGTATTTGGCCGGGGTCTCATCCTTGCCGGGCAGCGGCCAGCTGCGGGCGTCCAGGCTCTGCGCCAGGCTGTTGAGCGGGGTGTCGACGAGGATCGAGGTGTTGAAGCCCATGCGCACATCGTCCCAATCCTTGCTCGTGAACTTGCATTTGGACGTGCTCATAAGTGGCGGCCTCCCCCCGCCGGATCAGAGGATTTCCCCGTGCTTGATGATTTCCTGGGTGAGGCGGCGGTAATCGTTGGCCACGTTGTCCGCCTGGTCGGATTCCTGTCCCACGAGGACGACGGGCATGCCGAGGGCGACGGCGCGGTGGACGACGGTCGCGTCGCGGATCTGGGTCTTGAAGATCTTGGCGGTGGAAGCGACCCGCCGCTGGGTCTTGTACTGGTTCACGCGCAGCTGCATCCGCATCTTGGGCACCTCGTGGTCCACGCCGGTCTTCATCGAGTTGAAGACGACGCCCTGGACGGCGGCGGGCGGCCCCATCTGCGTCGTGCGGAAGCTGGCGGAGAGCTGGTGGAACCGGCGGAGCTTTTCGACCAGCAGCGTGAAGCCGATCAGGCTGAGCGCGTCGGGATTGGCCGGGACGTAGACCTCGACGGCGGAGAACACGCCGCACTGGGCGGCGCGCAGCAGGTTGGGCGGGCAGTCGAAGAGGATGAAATCGTAGTTGTTCTCGATCTCGCGCAGCTGCTCGTTCATGAGCACGTAGGCGGGTTTGTTCGGATCGCCCTCGTACTCGTTCTCGAGGTCGACGAGGTTGAACGTCGTCGGGATCAGGTCGAGGCCCGGCAGGAGCTTCTCGCCGGCCTTGCCCTCGAGGACGTCCTTGACGACGAGGTCCGCCACCTTGGCCTTGCCCGGATCGAAGATCGAGAAGAGCGCGCCCTCGCCGGTGCTATTGATCTTGTTCCACCGGTCCAGGCGCAGCAGCCAGATGCTCGCATTCGACTGGGTGTCGAGGTCGAAGAGCAGCACACGCCGGCCCATTTTGGCCAGGCAGGCTGCTACATTGACGATCAGCGACGTCTTACCGACGCCGCCCTTGTAGTTGATGAACGCCAGCTTTCTCGCCATCGCAGGAATCGTTTAACACTCGCCTGTTTAAGCGGTTGAGCATGCGCGGTTCCGACCGGCGGGCGAGCCAAAAGAATGGGCCCCGGGTTTTCACCGATTTTTCGCGCCGCTCCGCCGCCGGCTGGCGCCGCCTCCCCGCTGGACGCCGCTCCGGGTTTCACGAGATTGTCACAGCAGCGCCACTACCCTGCCACATGCGGAGCGCTTCCTTGCGCCAATGCGTCCCTTGGTCCTGAGCGTGGACGACGAACCCGACGTCACCGCGCTGGTGCGTTTTCACCTCGCCCGCGCGGGCTATGAGGTCGTCACCGCGGCGAGCGGCCGCGAGGCCATCGACTTCATCCGCGAGTGCCGGCCCGACCTGGTGCTGCTCGATCTCATGCTGCCGGACATCGACGGGTTCGCGGTGTGCGAGATCCTGCGCCGCAGCGCCGCGACCGCGGCGATCCCGATCCTGATCCTGAGCGCATGGGCCACGCAGGACGCCCGCCTCCTCGGACTCGAACTCGGCGCGCTCGACTACGTGCCAAAGCCCTTCAGTCCGAAAGATCTCGTGGCGCGCGTGAACAAGCTGCTCCGTCCGCCCCCGGCCGCGGCCTGAGCGACCGGCGGATCCGCGTGGGCGCGCCCTTCGGCCTGGCTCAGGGTCTTCGAGCGGCCCGCCCTCCAGAAGCCCACCATCCGAATCCTGGAGGGCACCGCGCTGTCGGCGCCCCTAGTCGCGATCCATCTTGAACATCAGCGGCACGCTCATGCGGTACCGGACGCGGTGGCCGTTCTTGAACCCGGGCTCGAATTTCCACCGCGCCACCGCGCGCAGCGCCGGCTCCTCGAATTCGCGCCG
>CAZKDK010000363.1:0-3072 GCA_964551145.1 uncultured Opitutaceae bacterium
CGTCGTTGGCCTGGATCTCCAGGCCCGGCAGCGAATTGGCCTCGGCCTCGTCGCTCAGGAGCAGGTTGCGATTGCTCTGGTAGGCATCCGTCTTCTGGGCCTCGGGATCGACGATGATCAATCCCGAGAAGATCGTGCGCGCCTGGTCGAACAGGACGTTCTTGTAGAGAAGGTTCGACCCGGTGTGGGGCGCGAGGTGCGACTGCAGCGTGCGCTGGTCGAACTCCTGCGCGTTCCGCGCGACCGAGAGGGCGAGCATCTCGCTGAATCCACCGGGGCCCAGTAGGCGGCTGTGGGATTCATGGCGGGCCTGGCGGCCGCCGAGGGCGACGTTGAGCGAGCGGACGCGGGCGTCGCGTTGGACGACCGTCGAGTTGAGCTGGAAGGCGAGCGCGGCGGGCGACCACTGCTGGATGCCGACATAGGTGAGCTGCGCGCCCGGGCCGGCGTGGAGGTCGTTCTGGCCGGCGACGAGCTGCGCGGGGGCCGGCGCGCCTCCGGCGGAGCCAGGCGAGCGGAAGGACTCCACCAGCGTCGCCCGGGCATTGTCCTCGAGGATGGCGAGCGTGTGGGGAAACGCGGCGCTGCCTGCGCCGGACAGGAGGTGGGTGACGGCCAGCGGCCGGGCCAGCTCGACGTCCTTCGGGACGTAGAGAAAGGCGCCGCTGGTGGTGAAGGCGGCGCCGAGCGCCGCATACTTCTCGGCGCCGAGGTTGACCGGCTGGGCCATGAAATACCGCCGGAAAAGGTCGGAGTGCCGTACGACGGCCTCCTCGATCGGACAGAAGACGACGCCCCGGTCCGCCAGCTCGGCAGGCAGCGCCTCGCGGGTGAGCACCCGGTTGTTCGCGAAGGCGAGGGACGCGGCCCACGGAAACGCGAACGGCGCCGGTCGGTCGGCGGCGTCCGGGGCGGCCGGGGCGACGTCGAAGCCGTCCAGGCCCAGGCCGGACAGATTGCTGAAGCGCCAGAGTTCGTCGGTGCGCGCCGGCGGCGGCAGCGCGACGAAACGGTTCCAGGCCTCGCTTTTCAGGTGGAGCCACCATTTCGGGAGATGGCCGAGGCCGGCGAGGTGCGCGGCGAACGCTTCAGCGGTGAAGCCGGTTGCGGCAGGAAGGGCGGAAGCGGGAAGAGCGGGCATGGAAATCAATAGCCGATAGCCAATAGCCAATAGCCGATAACAGATTGGCGTTGGCCGACGGCGGAGAAGATTCGACGCGAGTACCGGTGCAGATGGAGGATTGTGCGGGCGACTGACATATCGGCTATTGGCTATCGGCGATTGCGCATACGTCGGATGAGCCGCTGCTGCTCATCCGACGGAGCCTTCCATTTCGAGGTCGATGAGGCGTTTGAGTTCGACCGAGTACTCCATGGGGAACTGGCGGACGAGGTCATTGACGAATCCATTGACGGCCAGGCTCATGGCCTGCGCCTCGGTGAGGCCGCGGGACTGCATGTAGAAGATCATTTCCTCGCTGACCTTCGACACGCTGGCCTCGTGCTGGGCGGCATGCCGCTGGCCGCGGACGGTGATGGCGGGGTAGGTGTCGGTGCGCGAGTTGGTGTTGATCAACAGCGCGTCGCACTCGGTGTTGTTCTTGCAGCCCTTGAGGTGCCGCGGGATGTGAACGAGGCCGCGATAGGTCGCCCGGCCCTGGCCGACGGAGATGGACTTGGCCACGATCGTCGAGGTGGTTTCGTCGGCGGCGTGGACCATCTTGGCCCCGGTGTCCTGGTGCTGGCCGTCGTTGGCGAGGGCGATGGAAATGACCTCGCCGCGCGCCTTCCGGCCGCGGAGGACGACGCCGGGATACTTCATGGTCAGGCGGCTTCCGATGTTGCAGTCGATCCATTTGATCTCGGCCTCCTCGTGGGCCAGGCCGCGCTTGGTGACCAGGTTGTAGACGTTGGGCGCCCAGTTCTGGACGGTGATGTACTGGATCTTGGCGCCCTTGAGCGCGACCAGTTCGACAACGGCGCTGTGCAGCGTCGAGGTGGAGAATTTCGGGGCGGTGCAGCCCTCCATGTAGGTGACCTCGCTGCCCTCGTCGACGATGATCAGGGTGCGTTCGAACTGGCCGAAGCTCTCGGCGTTGATCCGGAAATAGGCCTGGAGCGGGTGCGCGACCTTGATCCCGGGCGGAACGTAGATGAACGACCCGCCCGAGAACACGGCGCTATTGAGGGCGGAGAATTTGTTGTCCCCGGTGGGGATGACCTTGCCGAACCACCGCCGGAAGATGTCAGGGTGGGTGCGCAGGGCCTCGCTGGAGTTGAGGAAGAGCACGCCCTGCTTCGAGACGACCTCCTTGATGTTAGAGTAGGCGGCCTCGCTGTCGAACTGCGCCTCGACGCCCGCGAGGAACCGGCGCTCCTGTTCCGGCACTCCCAGCCGCTCGAAAGTCATCTTGATGTCCGCCGGCACCTCGTCCCACGTGCGCTTGGGCTTGGTGCCCTGCGAGAGGTAATAGCGGATCTTGTTGAAATCGAGGTTCTCGAGGTCGCGCGTCGCCCAGTGGGTGGGCAGCGGCTTGGCGAGGAAGGTTTTCAGCGCGTTGAGGCGGAACTCGCGCAGCCACGGCGCCTCCTGCTTGACGTCGCTGATGTAGCGGACGGTGCGCTCCGTGAGGCCGGTGCCGGCGTCGAAATCGTATTTGACGTCGTATCGGAAATCGCCGGCGGACTGATCGATGCCGGCGACCGGACCAGCGGGGACAGGATTGGCCGCGGTTCCGTCGGCAGTGGTGGCGAGAGTGTCGGTGCTGTGGGCTTGAATCATGGTGGTGCTTTCCCGTGCCGGGCCGCGGGCAATCCTGGTCAGGCACTCGCGGTCGTGAGTGCTTTCTTCACCCAGGCGTAGCCCTTGTCCTCGAGTTCGAGGGCAAGGCTCTTGTCCCCGCTGCGGACGATGCGGCCGTCGTACATGACGTGGACGAAGTCGGGCACGATATGGTTGAGGAGGCGCTGATAGTGAGTGATGAGGATGATGCCGAGGCGGCCGGTCCGGAGCTTGTTGACGCCGTCGGCGACAATGCGCAGGGCGTCGATGTCGAGGCCCGAGTCGGTCTC
>CAZKDK010000364.1:0-3063 GCA_964551145.1 uncultured Opitutaceae bacterium
CTCGGGATGGCCGATGTGCAGGCCGCTGCCCGACGGATAGGGGAACATGTCGAGCACGTAGTATTTCGGCCTCGACGTGTCGTCGGTGGTGCGGAACGTTTTGTTTTCCTCCCAGAAGGTTTGCCAATACGGCTCAATCCTCTGAAAGTCATAGTCTTTGCTCTGGGTAGCCATCGCGTGAATCCCGCCACACTGAACGAATGCCCGGCCCGGTCAATCATCCGGGCGCCCGCCCTGACGGTGCTGCTGCTCGCGGCGCTGCTGGCGCCCGCGCCGGCGCCCGCCGCGATGAGCTCCGGCTTCAACCGCCTGCTCGAGGCCGTGGTGCGCATCGACGTGCGCGAGGTCACGTTCGAGGCGGGCGCCCGGCGCTTCGTCGCCGGCGTCGGCTCCGGGGTGATCCTCTCCCGGGACGGCCTCGTGCTGACCAACGCCCACGTCGCCAGCCCGCACGCCGTCGAGATCTCGATCACCCTGCCGAGCCTCGAACGCGTCGGCGCGAAGCTCGTCGGGTGGGACCACTGGACCGACCTCGCGCTCATCCGCCTCGACCTCGACGAGATGAAGCGCCGGGGCCTCTCGTTCCAGCCGGCCACCTTCGGCGATTCCGACGCGCTCTACGTCGGCGAGACCGTCTACGCCGTCGGCACGCCCTACGGGCTCACCCGCACGGTGACGCGGGGGATCATCTCGAACAACCGCCGGTATTTCGAGGACACCGAGGGCGTGCGCGGCTACGAAACGGGGTCCTTCAACACCTGGCTGCAGACCGACGCCGCCATCAACCCCGGCAACAGCGGCGGCCCGCTGGTCACCGAGGACGGCCGGGTCATGGGCATCAACTCCCGGGCCTACGTGGGGGCCGACAACCTGGGCTTCGCCATCCCGGCCAACGTCGCGCGCCGGATCGTCGACGGGCTGGTCGCGCACGGCAGCATCACCCGCAGCTACATCGGCCTGGTGCCCGGGACGCTGCAGGATCTCGAGCATTTCTACGCGCTCGCCCTCAACACCGGCCTGCTCATCAACAGCGTGGATCCGGGATCGCCGGCCGCGCGCGCCGGCCTGCGCGGCGGCGACATCCTGCTCGCGATCAACGGCCACAACGTCGACGGGCGCTTCCCCGAGCAGCTCCCGCCCGTCCAGGACATGATCGCGGGCCTGCCGGTCGGCTCGACCGTCCGGCTCAGCGTCAAGCGCGGGGGCAAGACGCTGGAGGTCCCCGTGGTCACCGAGAAGCTGGAAAGCCGGGTGGGCGAGGAGTGGGCCTTCGAGCGGTGGGGCGTCGGCGTCCGCAAGGTCTCGCGCGCGTACGCCCGGGAGAACCAGCTCGACGACGACACGGGCGTGATCGTGCTCGGCGTGCAGTCCGGCTTTCCGGCCCGCGTGGCCGGGCTGGCCGCCGGCGACATCGTGACCAAGATCAACCAGCAGCCGCTCACCGATCTGGCCACGCTCCGGTCGATCTACGAAAAATGGGTCGCAAAACCGGAGGTCCTCCTGGTCGAGGCCATGCGCGACCGCCGCATCTCCCTCTACGTCCTGAAACCATGATCCGGTTCTCCCTTCTCCGCCCGCCCGCGGCGCGCCGCTGGCTGCGTGCCGGCGCCGCGTGCCTCGCGGCCGGCCTGTCCCTGCGGGCCGCCGACCTGGCCGACCTCCTCGCCGAGCGGGTTCGCTCCTGCGTCACCGTCGAGTTCCTCGTCGAGAACGAGCTCGACCGCCAGCCGGTCGCCGTGCCCGGCGTGGTCATCGACACCGAGGGCACGATCGTCCTGCCCGCCTCGGCCGTCGATTCGCGCATCCCCGTCAGCCGGCTCAGGGACTTCAAGGTCTACCGGCCGGACTCCTCCGTCCCGTACGCCGCCGAGTACCTCGGCCAGGATGCGCTCACCGGGTGGCATTTCGTGCGGGCCGAGGCGAAGCTCCGCCCGGAGCTGGTGCCGCTGACGGCGTGGGTGCGGCCGGGCACGCCGGCCCCGCGCCTCGCCGACGAGGTCTGGGGCATCGGCCTGCGCGGCAAGGACGAGGATTTCCGGCCATATTTCCTCATGAGCCGCGTCGCGCTGATCGAGCGGCTGCCGCAGCAGACGGCGATCGCCGCCTCCGAGGTCGCCAGCCCGAGCCTGCCGGTGTTCAACCGCGACGGCGCCTTCGTCGGCCTCGCGCTGAATTCGTTCGGGCAGAACTACCTGATGTTCTCCCGCCAGGAGCGCGGCGCGTCCGTCGTGCTCGTCAACGTCGAGGAGAGCAGCGTGTTTCTCCAGGCGGACGAGGTCCTGCCCTACCTGGGGCGCGTGCCGCGGAACGTGGCGGGCCGGCCGCTGCCATGGCTGGGTATCTTCGGCCTGGAGCCGGTCGATCCCGACGTCGCCCGGTTCCTCAAGCTGGAGGACCAGTCGGCGCTCGTGGTGAGCGAGGCGCTCGAGGACAGCCCGGCCGAGCGGGCCGGCCTGCAGGCCCGCGACGTCATCGTGGCGCTCGACGGCCGGCCGCTGCCGCGCTTCAAGCCCGACCAGGTCGTGGCCACCTACGTCGAGCGGATGGTCGCCGCGCGCCGCCCCGGCGACGAGATGGTCGTCACCGTGCTGCGCGGGGGGCGGCGGCTCGACTTCAAGGTCACGCTCGGCGACGAGCCGAAGATCATCCGTGAGGCCGACCGGCGGTATTTCGAGCACCTCGGGCTCACCGTGCGGGAGTTCCTCTACGGCGACGCCGTCGTCCGGCGTATCAAGCAGGCCCAGCGGTCCGGCGTCATCGTCGAGTTCGTGAAATCCAACAGCCCCGCCGCCATGGCGGGACTGGAGCCCGACGACTGGATCCGCGAGATCGACGGCCGCGAAACGAAGACCTACGCGGAGGCCGTCGGCGCGCTGGCGGCGATCGAGGCCGATCAGAACCGCTCCGAGTTCGTGGTGCTGACCAGCCGGGGCGGCGAGACGGCCGTGCGCCGGGTCAAGCTGAAGTGACCGGGCGGACCGCCGGCGACCGAGAATACTAGCGTTGGCGGGCGGGAGCGTTTATCCCAGCCGGTCATGTTCAGCGGAATCGTGGAGATGGCCG
>CAZKDK010000365.1:0-3054 GCA_964551145.1 uncultured Opitutaceae bacterium
TCCTTCAGGCCCCGGCCGCCGATGGTCAGGCGGAGCGGCACGCCGATCAGGTCCGCGTCCTTGAACTTCACGCCGGGCCGCTCCGCGCGGTCGTCGATCAGCACGTCCGCGCCGGCCGCCTCGGCCGCGGCCCCGAGCCGCTTCGCGAGCTCCATCGCCTCGGGCAGCTGCGGGTCGAGGACCGCGATCAGCACCTGGTACGGCGCGACTGCCCACGGCCAGACGATGCCGTCGGCGTCGTGGCACTGCTCGATCACCGCCTGCAGCGTGCGGCTGATGCCGATGCCGTAGCAGCCCATGACCATGAGATTGCTCTGCTTCTTGTCGTCGGTGTAGGCGGCGCCGAACTTTTCGCTGTATTTCGTGCCGAGCTTGAACACGTGCCCGACCTCGATCGCGCGCCGGATCTTGAGCGGCTGGCCCGATTTCGGACAGGGCTCCCCCTCGCGCACGCGCCGGAAATCGCCGAAGCGGGTGATCGCGAGGTCGCGCGCGACGTTCACGTTCCGCAGGTGGAAGCCGTCGTGGTTGGCGCCCGTGACGCCGTTGCCGATGAGCCGGATCGCGTGGTCCGCGAAGATCCCCGCGAGCGCCCCGGGGTTCTTGATCGTCCCGCGCACGGCGCCGAGGCTGCCGGGCTTCGCCCCCATCACGGGCGCGATCTCCTCCGGCGTGGCGGGCCGGCGCACGCCGAATCCCAGGCTGCCGAGCTTGGCCTCCTCCAGCTCGTCCTCGCCGCGCAGCACCACAGCGAACAGCTTGCCGTCGCCGACGTAGAGCAGCGTCTTGAACTGCCGCGCGGCCGGCACGCCGTACGGCGGCTGCTCCAGCGCCGCGATGGTGACGACCCCGGGCGTCGCGAACTCCTCGAGCGCCCCCGCCGGCGCCGCGTCCTTCAGGTCCGCCGGCACGAGGCCGCTGGTGGCCTTCTCGCGGTTGGCCGCGTAGCCGCTCTCCTCGCAGTAGACGACGTCATCGTCGCCCACCTCGGCCGGCACCATGAACTCGTCCGAAAAGCTGCCGCCCATCACGCCGGTGTCGGCCTCCACCGAGATCGTCTTCAGGCCGCAGCGGTTGAAGAATTTCGTGTAGGCGCCGCGCATGGCGAGGTAGCTGCGGGTGGCCCCGGCGTCGTCGGCGTCGAACGAATACGCGTCCTTCATCACGAACTCGCGGGCCCGCATCAGGCCGTAGCGCGGCCGGATCTCGTTCCGGAACTTGGTGGCGATCTGGTAGAACGTCTTCGGCAGGTCGCGGTAGCTGGTGATCTCGCTCTGCACGAGCGGGGTGATGATCTCCTCGTGCGTCGGTCCGAGCACGAATTCCGGATCCGGCGGGCCCTTGCGGCCCTCGCCCGCGTGGTCGGCCCGGTACATGATCTCGCGCGCGGCGGCCCAGCGCGGCCCCCGCTGCCAGAACTCCGCGGGGTGCAGGTGCGGCATCCACACCTCGATGGCCCCGGCCGCGTCCATCTCCTCGCGGCAGAACTGGGAGATCTTCTGCAGGGCGCGCAGGCCGAGCGGCAGGTACGTGTAGAGGCCGCCGCCGAGCTTGCGCACGAGGCCGGCGCGCAGGAGGAGCTTGTGCGAGGTGATCTCGGCGTCCGCCGGGCTTTCCTTGAGGGTGGGAATGAAAGACTGCGACCAGAGCTTCATGGAGCGCCGGTAACAGAACAGCCGCTCCGGGGAGAGGCAATTTGAAACCAGCCGCCGTCCTCCGCCCGACTACCCCACCCTGCCTCGTTCGCGTACTCGTTCTCCCGCTCCGACATCAGCGATCACCCCTGAGCATCTCCGCCGGCGCTTGGGCGGGCTTTCCTGTCCGCCATGGGCCGGGCAACGCCGGAACGCCCGCCGGTCCGGGAGCAGCGAAGCGAATTCCTGCCCCTCTGATGTGCTGCGCCACCGGCGGAATCCGTCGACCCGGCCAGGTTCGGTCCGAGGCAAACCGTCCAGCCTCGCTTGTCATTTAATAGATGACAACGCGGCCGCCGCTCGACCGTGTTTGTCATCTGGCAGATGACAACGCAGTCTGCCGCGATCGCTGCGCCCGCGCCCGAATCCTCGGGCTCCGCGGACCCGGCTGGACAGCGGAACAACAGGTCGGCACAGTCGCTCAACGTTCCGTTTGACCCATGCCTGCCTCCAAATCGCCGGCCAAATCCCTCCCCCTGCGCTGGGTCGTGCTGGCAATCGTGGTTTTCATCATCGGCTACACGTTCCTGCGGCTGCACTACGGCAAGCCCGGGCGGGCGTTCGAGCCCTACGAAAACGCGCGCGAGCATGCAGCGCCCGCGCGCCTGGTCGCGCTCGGTTACCGGAGGATCCTCGTGCAGATCGAGCGTCTGGCGGAACCGCTCCCGCCGGACCGGTTCGCCCCGCGGCAGACCGAGATCGTGAGCGCGCTCGGCGGCCTGCCGGCGGAGATGGCCGGCGGCCTGGCCACCCCGCCCGACCTGCCCGCCGCCGTCACCGGCGTGACGGCCCCGCGCGAGGCGGGCGGCGGTCCGTATTCGCTGCAGTTCCGCTGCGCCCAGCCCGACTACCGGACGCAGATCCACGATGTGCTGCTTTTCCGCAAGGACCGGCAGCTTTTTCTCCTGCCCGATTTCGAACGCATGACCGGCGAACTGCGGTCGCGCTGGAAGGAGAGCGTGATCGTGGCCAGCTTTCCGACCGACGGCCTGGCCCCCGGCCGCTACACGGTCACCGTCTGCGGCCGGCAAACCTCGCTCAGCTGGGCGTTCACGATTCCGGACAAGAGTACCGCGAAATGACGTGGCGTGCGGGCCCTCCACGGACGGCGCGGCGAAGCTTGGGGACAGCCTCGACACCCCGGCGCGGCAAACGATCCTCTGGTCTCTCGCCTTTCATGACTGGCCTCTGACCTCTGGCCACTGACCTCTGTCTGACGCTCGCCGACCTCTGACATTGACGCCGCCGGGCGATTCGATGACAACGGCGACTGCCCCCGATGAGCAACGGTTCTTCCATCGCCACCATCAAGCCCACGGATCTCCGCGGCATCCTCAAATACGTGCCGCGATTCCAGGGG
>CAZKDK010000366.1:0-3040 GCA_964551145.1 uncultured Opitutaceae bacterium
CAGCGGCTCGGCGTGCAGGTCGAGGTGGTGAAATCCGCCGCGGAATGCGACTACACCGAGCTCATCCAGATCGAGACGGTGGGCCCGGACGGGAAGATCTATTCGGCGGACGGCACGCTCCTCGGAAAGGGCAACAGCCCGCGGATCGTCGCGATCAACGGCCGCAACGTCGAGGTGGCGGCCGAGGGGAACCTGCTCGTGATCGAGAACGTGGACCAGCCCGGCATGGTCGGCACCATCGGCACGATCCTGGGCAAGGACGGCGTCAACATCGCCGACATGTCGCTCAGCCGCCTCGCGCTGGGCGGCACGGCCTACATGGTCGTGCGGGTCGACAACGAGCCCAGCCCCGCGGCCCGCCAGGAGATCAAGTCGAACCCGGCGATCCGGATGGCCAAGTTCGTGCAGCTCTAACCGGAACCCCCGCCGCCGCCGACCCGCCGCCCGCCTCCCATGCTGGTGCCCCTGCTCATCTCCGCCGTTGTCGGTTATCTGCTTGGCTCGCTGCCCTTCGGCTACGTGGTCGCACGGGCGCGCGGGGTGGACATCTTCAAGGCGGGCAGCGGCAATCCGGGGGCGACCAACGTGAAGCGGGTGCTGGGCGCCAAGGCCGGCCATACCGTCCTGGTCCTCGACTTCCTCAAGGGCATGGTCGCGGCGGGCTGGCCGTGGGTGTGGGAGGCCACCCGGGGCCCCCTGTTCGGCGCGGTGCAGGAAGACGCGCGCCTGCACGCCCTCGGGCCCTTCGAGGTGGCGATGCCCTATTGCGTCGCAGGGCTGGCGGCCGCCGTGATTGGCCACACCTTCTCGATCTTCACCGGGTTCCGGGGCGGCAAGGGCGTGGCGACCGCCTCGGGCGGCCTGGTCGTGCTCATGACCTGGCCGCTCCTGGTCGGGGCGACCGTCTGGTGCGGTGTGTTCTTCGCGTGGCGCTACGTGTCCCTGGCTTCGATCCTGGGGACCCTGGCGGTCGTCGTCACCGCGTGGGTCCTGGGGCTGCCGCTGGCGCTCGAACTCGTCGCCACCTTGGTCGCCGCGTGGGTGCTGCTGCGGCACGAATCCAACATCCGCCGGCTGCTCACCGGCACCGAGCACAAGTTCACCCGCGCCCGGAGGGAGGGGGACGGCTGAGCCGCCGCCCGGCCGCCGGGCACGGGAACGGGCCGGCGGGTGCCCCCGACCCGCCGCCCGCCCGCGGGGGCCGAGCGAAAATCAATCGCCAGCCACGCCCTCCCCGGCGTACGTTTTCCCACCACCATTCCATGGCACGCATCGTCCAGAAATACGGCGGCACCTCGGTCGGCGACATCGAGCGGATCAAACGGGTCGCGGAGCGCATCAAGGCGGCGCAGGCCGAGGGCAACGAGCTCGTCGTCGTCGTCTCGGCGCGCTCCGGCGTGACCAACGAGCTCATCGCGCGCGCCAAGGCGATCCACGAGCATCCGTCGGAGCGCGAGATGGACATGCTCCTCGCCACCGGCGAACAGGAGACCATCGCACTCACGGCGATCGCGCTCCACGCGCTCCGGGTGCCGGCTGTCTCGTACACCGGGGCCCAGGCCGGCATCTTCACCGACGCGGCGCACACCAAGGCCAAGATCAAGACGATCAACGCCCGGCCGATCGAGGGCGACCTCGCCGCGGGCCGGGTCGTCATCGTCGCCGGTTTCCAGGGCATCAACGACGAGGGCCAGATCACGACCCTGGGCCGCGGGGGCTCCGACCTCACCGCGATCGCGCTTGCCGCGGCCGTCCACGCGGACCGGTGCGAGATCTACACCGACGTCGACGGCGTCTACACGGCGGATCCGCGCGTGGTCAAGGACGCCCGCAAGCTGGCCGAGATCAGCTACGACGAGATGCTCGAGCTCGCCAGCAGCGGCTCGAAGGTGATGCAGTCGCGCTCGGTCGAGTTCGCCAAGAAATACCAGGTCGTCTTCGAGGTCCGCTCATCGTTTAATCACAACCCGGGAACCATCGTGAAAGAGGAAGTCGCCTACATGGAACAGGTCGTCGTGCGCGGCGTGGCCGTGGACAAGGACCAGGCCAAGGTCGTCGTCAGCAACATCCCGGACAAGCCGGGCTCCGCCGCACGGGTCTTCCGCGCGCTGGCCGACGCCAATATCATCGTCGACATGATCGTGCAGAACATCGGCCGCCACGGTGTCGCCAACCTCACGTTCACGGTGCCCCAGACCGAAAGCCATCTGGCGCACCGGGCGCTCGATCCGGTGTTCGCGGAGCTCGGCGGCGGCGAGGTGATCATCCACGACCAGGTCGCGAAGCTGTCCGTGGTCGGCGTCGGCATGAAAACCCACAGCGGCGTCGCGGCCACGCTGTTCCAGACCCTCGCCACGGAGGGCGTCAACATCGAGCTCATCAGCACCTCCGAGATCAAGATCTCGGTCGTGATCGACGTCGCCCGCGCCGACGCCGCCGCCCGCGCCGTGCACACGGCGTTCGGACTCGACCGGATCGGGTGAGCGGCGCGGGGGCGCCGGCCGACGGGCTCCGATCTCGATGAAATTCATCAGCACCCGCGGACAGGCGGAGCCGCTCCCGTTTTCCGAGGCCGTGGCCACCGGGCTGGCGCCGGACGGCGGGCTGTTCCTGCCGAAGAGCCTGCCCGACCTGTCGGGCCGGCTGGCCGGCTGGGCGCGGCTGGGCTATGCCGAACTCTGCGACGAGTTCCTGCAGCTGTTTGCCACGGACCTGCCGGCGCCGGTGCTCCGCGACGTCGTCGCGCGATCCTACCGCGCGTTCGCGCCCGCGGCCGTCGCGCCGCTCGAGCGACTCGGGGAGGATCTCTTCGTGCTCGAGCTGTTCCACGGGCCGACGCTCGCCTTCAAGGATTTCGCGCTGCAGCTGCTGGGCAACCTCTACGAGCACCAGTGCCGCGTGCGGGGCGAGACGCTCAACGTGCTCGGCGCAACCTCCGGCGACACCGGCGCGGCGGCCATCCACGGGCTGCTCGGGAAGCCGGGGGTCGCCCTGTTCATCCTTTATCCGGACGGCCGGATCGCGCCGCTGCAGGAGCGGC
>CAZKDK010000367.1:0-3031 GCA_964551145.1 uncultured Opitutaceae bacterium
CGGGTGCCGTTGATGCCGATGAGCCAGTCGCTCTCGCTGCGGCAGCGGGCCGCGTCGGACAGCGGAATCATCTGCTCCCCGGCGCGCAGGTGCTGAAAGGCTTCACGCAGGCCTTCCGTGGTCATGGTCTGCATCCACACGCGTTTGACCGGCAGTTTGCACCGCGTGAACTGGTACAGATAGGTGAAGATCAGCTCGCCTTCGCGGCCGGCATCGCAGGCGTTGATGACCTCGGCGATATCCTTCCGGGCGAGCAGCTTTTTGAGGTGGCCGAGACGGTCCTTGGATTCCTCGATGGCCTTGAGTCCGAATTTCTTTGGGATGATCGGCAGCGTCTCCAGCCGCCAGAATCCGTAGAGCTTCTTGTCGATGTCCTCGGGCATCTCGAGTTCCACCAGGTGGCCGACGGCGGAGGAGATGACGTACTCGGCGTTTTCGAAGTGATCGCCCTGCTTGGGAATCTTGCCGAGCGCGCGGGCCAGGTCGGCGGCGACGCTGGGCTTCTCGGCGATGATCAGGGACTTCATGAGGCGGAACCCGTTAGACAACGGCGCGAGGATTTCAAGCGCTACTTTCAAAAATCGCTTTTCATCGAGCCGCGCGCGCGGGCGCGCACCCGCGCGCGCACGCGGGCACGCGCGAGAGGCGCCCTGCCGGTCGTGGTTCCGGCGGCCCCCGCTGCCCGCCTCATTCCAGACCGCACCAATAGACGCGGATGTAGCGCCGGAGTTCGTCGCGGTGCGCCGCGCGGTACGCCGCGTAGTCCCGGGCGATGTTGTTGTCCGCGCGTTCCAGCAGCACGAACGCTTCCAGCAGTCCGGCCTTCTGGATTTCCGCAAGCAGATCGAGCGCGGGCTGCCATTGGGCGATCTGATCGGGCGTCGTACGGCCCTCCTTCGCGGCGGCCATTTCGCGGGCGACCTGCAGCATCGTGCTGAGGCCGGTGACCTCCTCCGGCAGCGAGCGCCGGGGTTCCTTCTCCCCGGGGAACTGGCGGGCGAAGTCCTCGGCGCGGAATTTGGAGCAGGCGGCGGCCCACGCCGAGGCCAGGGCCCAGGCGTAGCCGCCCTGGCCGGAGGACACCTGGATCTCCGTCTTTCCCGGAGTGATCTTCACGGCCGCGTCCGGCAGCTTCATCGATTCGGTGCGGGCTGACAGCCCCACCGACTGCGCATACTGATGGAAGCGCGTCCGCGTCATCCGATTGTAGGGCTCGGCGACCACGGCATCGATGAATTGCGTCGTTGCTTCCTCGATCTTGCTCTGGTGCACCAGGGCGTCGGCCCAATACCGGTGGGCGGTCTCCCGGTCGGGATCGATGGCCACGGCTTTGGCGAACCATTCGCATGCCGCGGCGTAGTCTTTCGCCGCAAAATAGGCGTCGCCGCAATAGAGCGCCGCAATGTAGTTCTTGGGCTCGATCGCGAAGGCCTGCTGATGCAGCCGGGCGGCCTTCGCGAAGTCGCCGTGGGCATACGCATCCTCCGCGGCCCGCATCAACGAGGCCACGTCCTCGTTCGGGGAATAGGGCGCCGGCGCGGCCGGCGGGCGGCCGGGTTGCAGTTCCGCGAGGATCTGGGTCAGCAGCGGATCCTCGTAGCCGACGCGCTGAGCCTCCAGCAACTGCTGGCGCGCCTGCGTGCGCAGGGCGGCGATGACCGCGGCATCGCGGCCCGCCGCGGCCTCCGTCAGGAGGCTGATGCCATAGAAGTACCGTGCCTCGCCGTTGGCCGGGTCCTTCGCAATGCTGCGCTCGTAGAACGGATGGGCCTCGGCAAGCTTCCGGGCCAGGGTGAGTTGCCGGGCGTGCGCCAGATCGGCCTGCGCGGTGGTGGTGGCCGCGGGCGGTGCCGGTTCGGGATGGGCCGCCCGGCCCGGCGGCAGGCCGGCGCCGGCGACCAGCAGCAAGGCAAGGCAACGCGGGAAAAGGCGGGCACGCAGAATCGTGATCATGGCGGGGTGGGGTGACCCCGATTCTGGACCGGAAAGGTCCCCCGGCGAAAGCCAAAACCGGGATGGCCCCGCCTGGCGGATACGCGGCGCCGGCCGCGAGAATCGCAGTCCACCGGGTGCCCGGCGACGCCGACGGACGCCGGTGGTGCGCTGGGAATGATGCGATGGGCCTCCTCCGCTCGCCCTGCGGTGCGCTGGGATGGTCGCACCCCCGAAGTTGGGATCGGTCGGGCCAGGCTTGGCCCCGACCGGTCCGGAGTCCCCGCATTGGAGCGGCGGCGCCCTCGTCGCCGGTACGAGCGCCGGACACGCGACGGGGGCGTCGCGTCCCCAGGACAATCGCCGGTGGCCGCCGAGATTATGAGGCTGACCAACCCCTGACATCGGCTGCTGCGCGCCCGGCCCTGGGGCGCCCAGCCAGCGCCGGGATTCCGGGAACGGGGGCTCAGGCGGCCGGCAGCTTCGGCGTCTCCAGCAGCGCGGCGTCGATCGCCTTGAGCAGGGCGGCGATGGTCTGGTCCGTCTCGTCCCCCATGTTGGAGATGCGGAACGTCTTTCCCTTGAGCTTGCCGTAGCCGCCGTCGATGAGGAAGCCGTGCTTGGTCTTGAGCGTCTTGACCAGCGCCGGCAGGTCGAAGTTCTGCGTGTTGACGAAGCAGTTCAGCGTGACCGAGCCGAAGCCCTCCTTCGGGAAGAGCTTGAAGCCCTTCGCGAAGGCCCAGTCGCGCACCGCGCGGTTCAGGCGCACGTGGCGGGCGTAGCGCTGGTCGACGCCCTCGGCCTCGATGTCGTCGAGCTTCGACTGCAGCCCGTAGATATGCGGGATGCTCGGCGTGCTCGGGGTCATGCCCTTCTCGTGGTTCGCCTGGAACTCGAGCAGGTCGAGGTAATAGCCGCGCCGCCCGACCGCGGCCGCGCGCGCCCGGGCGCGGGCCGAAACCGAGCAGAGCGACATGCCCGGCGGCAGCGCGAGCGCCTTTTGTGTGCCGGTGAGCATGATGTCGATGCCCAGCTCGTCCTTCTTGATCGCGAGCGCGCTGAACGAGCTGACGGTATCGACGATCGAGATGACCTCGGG
>CAZKDK010000368.1:0-3017 GCA_964551145.1 uncultured Opitutaceae bacterium
GCCTCGGTGGCGATCATCACCTCCCGAAGCGGGCGTCCCGCCGCCTCGGCCGCCGCGATTTCGCCCGCTCCCCTGCTGGCTGCTAAAGCCATTGCATTGAAATCGGAACGTGCTTCTTAGCGGAGGGTCTTAACTCCCTCCCCATGACTGCCGCCATCGCCCTAGTGGGCGACTATGATGAGAATGTGACCGCCCACCAAGCGATCCCGCTTGCCTTGCGCCTCGCGCGCGCGGCCATCGGCGCATCGGTGACCTGGACGTGGATCGGGACCGATGAAATCGATCCCGGCTCCAACCCGCCGGTGCGGGGCCGCCGACGGACCAGCCTGACTGATTTCGCCGGCGTCTGGGTCGTGCCGGGTTCTCCCTATGCCGGTATGGAGGGGGCCCTGGCCGCGATTCGTTTCGCGCGGACGACCGGCCGTCCATTCCTCGGAACCTGCGGCGGTTTCCAGCATGCGCTCATCGAGTTCGCGCGCAATGTCTGCCTGGTGCGCGACGCGGATCATGCGGAAACCAATCCCGGTGCCAGCGAACTCGTCGTGACGCGGCTCGCGGCCAGCTTGGTGGAAACGACCGCCGGCATCACTTTCACCCCCGGCAGCCGCCTCCACGGCATTTTCGACCGGAAGCCGGCGACCGAGGAGTATCGCTGCAATTATGGACTCAATCCCGCCTGGCGCGCCCGCCTCGAAACCGGCGGCCTGCGTTTCACGGGATTCGATGAATCCGGGGAGGTGCGCGCCGGCGAGCTTCCCACGCACCCGTTCTTCGTCGGCACCCTGTTCCAGCCCGAGCGCTCCGCCCTGCGCGACGCGCACCATCCGCTGATCACCGCCTTTGTCCAGGCGGTTGCGGCCACCGGGCAGCAGGATACCCTTTCCGGATAGCCGTCATCCGCCTCGCCGATTCCGACCGCGACCTCGCCCGGTGCTGCCCCGTGATGCAGCAACTCCGGCCGCATCTCGCCGCAGCGGGCGATTTCGTCAGGGAAGCCGCCCCCGCCGGCGTATCATCGATGGCTATGACAACCTTACGCCCCTTCGTCGCGTTTTTTCTTCTGACCGGCATGGCGGCTGCTGGCGCCCGTGGCGCCGACATGGCGCCCAGACAAATCCTCGCCGACTACGAGACCGTGCGCGCCGCGCTCGCGGCCGATGATTTGACCGCGGCCACAGCCGCCGCGCAAAAACTCGCCACGGCGGAGATCCGGCTGCACCACGCCGCCCTTGCCGACTCCGCCCAAGGCATTGCCGCCGCAGGCGACCTCACCGCCGCCCGCGCCGCTTTCAAAACCCTCAGCAATGAGGCCGTCGCCCTGGCCCGCCAGCAAAAGGGCTATTTCATCATGACCTGCCCCATGGCGCAGGCCGACTGGGTCCAAAGCACCCGCGAAGTGTCCAATCCTTATCTCGGCAAGGACATGCCGACGTGCGGCTCGGTTAAGGAGGAAACGAAGGGCTGAGCCCGGGCCGCCCTTTCCGCCGTGCGCTGCTTCCGACTCACCGTTCTCCCGCTGGTCCTCCTTCTCGCCGGATGCGTCAGCGCCTCGCGCGAGGAGCAGGCGGCGCGCGAGCAGGTGCGGCAGACCGGCGCGCAGCTGCATCCCGCGGGCGGGCGCCCGGATCTGCCGGTGCTGACGGCGGATTCATCGCTGGCCGACTACCTGCGCTACGCGCTGCTCAACCATCCGCAGGTGGAGGCGGCCTACGACGACTGGCGCGGCGCCGTCCTAGCCATCGCGCCCGCGCGCGCCCTGCCCGACCCCCAGTTCACGTTCCAGGCGGACATCGCCGAAACGGTGACGTCCTTCATGCCCGGGCTGATGTTCGATTTCATGGCGCCCGGTAAACGCGCGGCCATGGGTCGCGAAGCCACGGCAGCGAGCAACGTGGCCTACCGCACCTACACCGCCGCCGTGCTGCGCGTTGCCGCCGACGTGCGCAAGGCGTGGATCGAACTGGCCTACGCCGGCGACGTGCACGGCCTCTACCGGGAGACCATCACCGCGGTCGACACCGCGCTCGCCCTGACCAACGCCGAGTACGCCACGGGCCGCGGCATGGGCAATTTCGAAAAACAGGTGCGCCTGCAGAACCTCGCCGCGCAGCATCACGCCCACCATGCCGCGGTCGCCGACCGCCTCGTCGCCGCCCGGGCCCAATTCAAATCCGCCCTCGGGCTGTCCCCGGCCGACGCCGATCCGCCCTGGCCGCTGCCGACGCTCACCGTGACGCCGCTGCCGCCGGCGCAGGAATTGTGGCAGCGGACCCTCGCCGCCAATCCCGGACTCGCGCAAATGCGCGCGATGGTCGATATGGCCGTCGCCGGCGTCGACGTCGCCCGCAAGGCGGGCACGCCGGATTTCACGCTCGGCGCGATGGCCGACCTCAAGATGAACCCGCTCATGGTGCGCCCGACCGCCACCGTCACGCTGCCCATTTGGCGGGAAAAGATCCGCGCCCTGCTCGGCTCCGCCGAAGCCCGCCGCGACGCCGCGGTCGCCCGGGTCAGCGCCGAGCAGCTCAATCTCGCCGCCGAACTCGCGCAAATGCTGTACATGGTGAACGAATCCGACCGGATGCTCGCCTACATGGACGGCAGCGCGCTGCCCAATCTCGACCGCAGCATGGCCTCCGTGGCCGCCGGCGTGGAATCCGGCATGGCCAGCCCGGCGATGATCTCGGAAATCCAGCTGATGGCGATCGAGATGCGCCATGAACGTCTCGATGTCCTCCGCAGCCGCGAGATCGCCGCCACCGACCTCATGCTGCTCACCGCCAGCGTGGCTCCCACCGGCGCGCCGCTGCCGCCGGATCCCGCCGCCCCGCCCAGTTTCTGAGCTCTTTTTTCCATGAAGAACTTCCGGCTGTTTCCCGTGTTTGCGGTCGCGGCGCTGATGCTGAGCGCGGGCGGGCTGGTGCCGGTCACCCGCGCCCAAGCCGCCGCCGAGCGGGCGCAGCTCTACACCTGCGGCATGCACCCGCAGATCATCCGCGACGCCCCCGGCAATTGCC
>CAZKDK010000369.1:0-3005 GCA_964551145.1 uncultured Opitutaceae bacterium
AGTCGAGCTGGTTGCGCGTCTCGATCTGGTCGCGGCGCTTCTTGTCGTCCTCGGCGTGCGTCTCGGCCTCCCGGGTCATCTTGTCGACCTCGTCCTTCGACAGGCCGGACGAGCCCTGGATGGTGATCTTCTGCTCCCGGCCCGTTCCAAGATCCTTGGCCGAGACGTGCAGGATGCCGTTGGCGTCGATGTCGAAGGTGACCTCGATCTGGGGGGCGCCGCGCGGCGCGGGCGGAATGCCGTCCAGCCGGAAGGTGCCGAGCACCTTGTTGTCGCGCGACATCGGCCGCTCGCCCTGGGTGACGACGACCTCGACCGACGGCTGGCTGTCGCTCGCGGTGGAGAACACCTGTGACTTCTTCGTCGGGATGGTCGTATTGCGCGGAATCATCGGCGTGGCCACGCCACCGAAGGTCTCGATCGCCAGCGTCAGCGGCGTGACGTCGAGCAGGAGCACGTCGCGGACCTCGCCCTTGAGCACGCCGCCCTGGATGGCCGCGCCCACCGCCACGACCTCGTCGGGATTGACGCCCTGGTGCGGCGGCTTGCCGCCGAGCTGCCGGGCGATCTCGACGACCTTGGGGATGCGCGTCATGCCGCCGACGAGCACGAGCTCGTTGATGTCGGTCGCCGTCATGCCGGCGTCCTTGAGGCAGTTCCGGAACGGCTGGTAGCAACGCTCGAACAGCGAGTCGCAGATCTGCTCCATCTTGGCCCGGCTGAGCGTGACGTTGAGATGCTTCGGGCCGGAGGCGTCGGCGGTGATGAACGGCAGGTTGATGTCGACCGACTGTGTGGACGACAGCGCGATCTTGGCCTTTTCCGATTCCTCCTTCAGCCGCTGCAGCGCCATCGCGTCCTTGCGCAGGTCGATGCCGTTGTCCTTTTTGAAATTGTCGACGAGCCACTGGATGATGGCGTCGTCCCAGTTGTCGCCGCCGAGGTGGGTGTCGCCGTTGGTCGCCTTGACCTCGAACACGCCGTCGCCGATCTCGAGGATCGACACGTCGAACGTGCCGCCGCCCAGGTCGAACACGGAGATCTTCTCGTCCTTTTTCTTGTCGAGGCCGTAGGCGAGCGATGCCGCCGTCGGCTCGTTGATGATGCGGAGGACCTCGAGGCCCGCGATGCGGCCGGCGTCCTTCGTGGCCTGGCGCTGGGCGTCGTTGAAGTACGCGGGCACGGTGATGACCGCCTGCGTGATCTTCACGCCGAGATAGGCCTCGGCGTCGGCCTTCATCTTGGCGAGGACCATCGCGGAGATCTGCTGCGGGGCGAACAACTCGACCTTGTCACCCATCTGGATCTCGATGTAGGCGTCGCCATTCTTGCCCTCCACCACCTTGAACGGATAGTTCTTCGCCTCCTCGCGCACCTCGGTGAATTTGCGGCCGATGAGGCGCTTGGCGGAAAAAACGGTGTTCCGGGGATTCGTGATTGCCTGGCGCTTCGCGGCCTGCCCGACGAGACGTTCACCGGATTTCGTGAACGCGACGACAGACGGGGTCGTTCGGGCGCCTTCGGCGTTGGGGATCACCACCGGTTCGCCGCCTTCCATGACGGCCATGCAGGAATTGGTGGTGCCCAAGTCTATACCGAGGATTCGGCTCATGCCTGCAATCCAAGCACCGTCCGTGCCTCAACTTGAATGCTTTCCATAAGATATTACGCACCAATGCATAAAAAACATCCATCCAGCCACCGGCTGCCTCGGAACCATCGCCGGGAATGCCACCGTGTCACAGCCGTGTCTCATCACCCGGCGGCGGCGTTTTTCGCCTGTCACACCTTGGCGCCGCCGCCGCGGCGCGCCAGCGCCGGCCGGCGGCGTAATCCGGCACATTCCGATTCCCGGACGCATGCCGGGCATCCGCCGCGATCCCGCCCCGGCCGGGCGATTCGCGCACGTCGGTCCTTTCCGCTAAAAAGCTTGCCTCACGCCGGGCTAGATCGCGGAATCCCCCACTCGCTTGGGCCGAGCTAGCTCAGTTGGTTAGAGCGGCTGTTTCGTAAACAGCAGGTCGCTGGTTCGAATCCAGTGCTCGGCTCCATTTTCCGCCAGGATGGCGCGGGCCGCGGCCCCCCGGCCGGGCGCGTTCCGGATTCCCGTGAGCCTCCGCACCGAACTCTTCGACTACGCGCTGCCCGAGCGGCTCATCGCGCAAAACCCCGCGG
The DNA here is from genome assembly GCA_964551145.1 of uncultured Opitutaceae bacterium. Lineage (GTDB taxonomy): Bacteria > Verrucomicrobiota > Verrucomicrobiia > Opitutales > Opitutaceae > Fen-1467. Next base: position 2,176 of record CAZKDK010000369.1, read on the forward strand.
CCCGCCGCGACCAATCCCGCCTGCTGGTGGTCGACCGGCACGCGCATTCGCTTGCGCATCACGTTTTCACCGACCTGCCAAACTTCGTCCGATCCGGCGACATCCTTTTCCGCAACGTCGCCGCGGTGCTGCCCGCCCGGCTGCGGGCGGAGCGCCCGACCGGCGGGCGGGTCGAGTGTCTGCTGCTCCGGCCGGCGGGAACCGGCCGCGGCCCGGACGCCGCGGACGAGTGGTGGTGCCTCCTCCGGCCCGCCCGCAAGCTGCCGGCAGGCGCCACCTTCGCCGCCGCCGGCGCCTTTGCGGCCACGGTGGTGGCCCGGGAAGGTGAAGGCCTCGCGCGCGTCGCCTTCCGCCCGGCGGGCGGCGAAACGATCGTCGCGGTTGCCAACCGCCTCGGCGAGGTGCCCCTGCCGCCCTACATCCACCCCCGGCACACCGCCGCCGAGCGCCAGCGCGACCTCGAGCGCTACCAGACTGTCTATGCCGACCGTGCCCAGCAGGTCGCGGTGGCCGCGCCCACGGCCGGCCTGCACTTCACGCCGCCGCTGCTCGCGCGCCTCGCTGGCGCCGGCGCGCGTTTCGCCGATCTCACGCTCCACGTCGGCCTCGGCACGTTCCGCCCCATCGCCGCGGAAACCGTCGAGGAGCATGTCATTCATCGCGAAATCTATTCCGTGCCCCCGGAAACCCAGCGCCTCCTCGTCGCTCCCGGCGGCGGCCGGCGCATCGCCGTGGGCACGACGAGCGTGCGGGCGGCGGAGGATTTCCTCGCGCGTCACGACCGGCCGCTCGAGTCGACCGCGGTGGCCGAAGCGGACCTGTTCATCCAT
>CAZKDK010000370.1:0-2998 GCA_964551145.1 uncultured Opitutaceae bacterium
CCAGATCGCACTCGGCATCGATCAGGTCGGGTTTGAGCCGCAGCGCGGCCTGGTATTGGTCGACGGCATCGGTCAAGCGGCCCGACTTGGCGAGGGCGACGCCCCACTCGTAGTGCGCCACCGGCAAGGTCGGCGCGAGCCGCACGGCTTCGGCGAGCTCTGCCAACGCCTCCGGCAGCCGGTTCAACACCAGCAGGGCGAACCCGAGCTCGTAGTGCGCGGACGAGAACCGGGGATTGATGCGGATCGCCTCGCGACAGCGCGCGACCGCCTCCGGCATGCGACCCAGCGCCGCGCACGCCAGCCCGACGTTGTAGTGGGTGGAAGGCTCCTTCGGATCGAGGGCGAGGGCGATCAGGAAGTGGTGCAGGGCCTCCCGCGGGCGATTCCGCTCCAACAGCGCGGCGCCCAGACCGCCCTGCGCCTTCGCGCTGGCGGGGCTCACCGCCACCGTCTGCTGCCACAGCGCCAGGTCGTCCCCGTAGAGTGCGTTGCGGCGTTCGGTGAGCAGGCCGAGCGGCAGCGCAAGGACCAGACACGGCAGCAGCGCCGCCCAGGAACGGCGCCGCGGCGCGACGCCGGCGGCCGGCCGCTCCCACCGGTCCAGCGCCGCGCGGAACCCTACGACAACGCCGGCGGCCACCGCGGCCAGCGACAAATACATCCGGTGCTCGACGATCATCTGTATCGTCCCCGGGACGACGCTGGTCGGGGCGAGAATGGCGAAGAACCACGCCCCCAGAAACCCGGCCACGGGCCGGCGCACGAGCGCCACCAGGGTCGCCGCGACCAGGGGCAGTACGACGAGGGCGTACGGCGCCGCGTCCCAGAAACCCGCCGTGATCACCCCGTACTCGAAGATGAGCGGATGCGGCCAAAACGCCTGTTTCAGATAGCGGGCGACGGCCTCGAATTGCGTGAGCCAAAAGGCCCACGGCGAGACGCCCAGGTTGAAGCCGACCGTGCCGCCGCGATTCGATCCGGTGCTGGCCACCAGCAAGGCCAGCACCAGCCAGGTTGCCGCCAGCGCGAGGTGGAATCTCCCGTGCCGCCGCCACGCCTCCCGAAACGAGCCGCCCACAAAAGTCCGGTCATACAGCAGCACCATCAGCGGCGCGGTGGCCATCACCTCCTTGGTGGCCATGCCGAGGAGGCAGGCGGCCACGCCAAGGGCAAACCAGCGCCGCGAACGCGGACGGCCCGCTTCTGCCCCGCGGATGAAGCAGTACAGGGTGAGCAGGTAGAACAGCCCCATGAGCGACTCCGCGCGCTGCACGAGGTAGGTCACCGCCTCGGTCTGGAGCGGATGCAGGATCCAAAGCAGCGCAACCGTGAATGCGAGCAGTGTCCCGTCGGCTCCCGGCCGACCGACATCCCGACCCCCTGCACCCTCCGCCCGGTTTCCCCAAAGCACCAGCGTCCGCCGCACGATGCCGAAAAGGGTCAGGCCGGCGAGGACGTGGATGAGGAGATTGAGCGCGTGGTAGCTCCAGACGTCCGTGCCGCTGACCGCATAGCAGAGCGCAAGCGAGAGATTGAGCACGGGCCGGCCGCTCACGGTGAGGCCATGCTCCTGGCCCGCCAGGAGCACCTGCTTCAGATCCCCGAGATGCCGGATCGTCAGGTTGTCGACGATGGTCGGAATGTCGTCGAAGACGAACGGGGCGCGGAATGTGTTGTGGTACGCGGCCAGGGTCGCGAGCACAAGGATCGCGGCACAGACCGCCGGGACCCAGCGCGGGGACGCGGCGGCGGACGGCGGGGATGCGGGCATCGCCTCCACGCTAGCCACGCGGAAAAGGGAGGGTCAAGAATGCGGCGGATGCGGCCGCCCCCGCCGACAGCGAGGCCGGCGCCCGATTCGCTCCGAAATCGTTTGCCCGACACCGGCTGCGACGCAGGAAGATTGCGCGCTTCGCTCTCTTTGGACGCGTCCCGGATTTCGCACGGCGGCTGGGATTTCCGCGGTGCCTCTCGTCGAGCTGCCCGGGCAGTGAACGGATCGGGCGGTGGGGCGGCGACGTCACCACCGCTCGCCCGGGTTCACCTCAAAAGGTCTTGACGAACAGGAGGCCGCTCGAACGGCCGTCGCTGTAGGGTGCCAGCGTAAACCTCGGCGGCTTGGATTCGTCATTGTGTTTGACGACACCGCGGGCCACCGACCATCCGATCAGCGCGCCGACGACGACATCACTGGTGAAATGCTCATTCTGCTCCAGGCGACAGTAGCCCACCAGGCCGGCAGAACCGAAGGCGAGCACCTGGACCCACCACGCCTTGTAATGCGAGGCGATGACGGTCGCGACGGCAAAGGCCTGGGTCGTGTGCCCCGAGGGGAATGAGTTGCCATTGGTGAAGGGACGGAAGCGGTAGGGATCCGTCGTGCCGGACGGCCGCGTGCGCCCGGCGGATAACCTGAGGGTCGGCGCAATGAAACCGGTCGCAATCAGGGAGGCGGCGAGCCCGTCGATGAAGACCGCCTGGGAGCGCCGATCATTCGCCACGAGATGGTATCCCTCAAAGCCTGCCAGAACGACCAGGGAGTAGTCCGCGCCCAGGTGCTCAAAAGCCCGGCAGAAACGATCCCGTCCCGCGGACCGATGGGCCTGGACCGAGTCACGGATGGAGCGGTCGAAGGCGGTGGAGCCAAGGGCAAACCCGCCCGCCGCGGCCGCCGCCAGCCAGTCGCCTCCGTCCCAGCGGGCGGGCGCGGTGAAGACATACACGGTATCGTCGGCAAACAGCCGGAGCGTATCGAGGGAGAACGCGTTGTCGGGTCGGCGGTCAGAGGCCGCGATCGAATCCGGCGGGACCGAGGGGACCGGCTCCGAGCCAAGGCCGGAGCCCCGCAGGACAATCAGCGCAGCCAGGAGAAGAATCCCGCGCCGCGCGATCGTCCACGAAGATTCCATCTCACCACTGTGACGCAGAAATCCACGGAGCGAAAGAGGAAAGGGACCGCAGCGGCGTCAAATCCCATTAGGGCAACACCCCATTG
>CAZKDK010000371.1:0-2977 GCA_964551145.1 uncultured Opitutaceae bacterium
TCGGCCGAGGCGCGCGTGGAGTCCACGCCCCGGGTCTTCTCGCCGGTGGCCCCGGCCAGGACCATGATTTCGCTGGCGTTGCCGCGGATGCAGGCGGGGTGGAGGCCGGCGAGCGCCGCGGCGGTCTGGGTCCGGTAGGTGGTGGCGCCGGCTCCCACGGGATCGAGCACCCAGGGGGTGCCGCGGGCGGCGGCCGCCCGGGCGGCCGTCTGCATGGCCGTGACCCAGGCGGGCGAGAGCGTGCCGATGTTGACCACGAGGGCCTGGGCGAGGGCGACGAATTCGGCGACCTCCTCGTTGGCGTGGACCATGGCGGGCGAGGCGCCCAGGGCCAGGAGGGCGTTGGCCGTGTTGTTCATCACGACATAGTTCGTGATGTTGTGCACGAGCGGATGGCGGGCGCGGATTTCGCGGAGGATGGCGGCGCAGGTTTCGGCGGTGAACATGGCGGGAGAAAGTGGGCCCGGTGCCGGAGCCGCCCCGGCCGGCCCGGCGCGCGCCGGGGTCGGTCGTGACGATTCCTTCGCCGGCATGATCCGGATCAGGTTCGACGGGTATGGTCTCAGTTCCCCGGCGGGAACACCCCGTGTCACTGGGGCACCACCATCGCGCGGACGGCGCGGGTGTCAATCGCGGGGTCGGTTGCGCCGGCGCGGGCAGCCGCTTTGCGATGGGCATCGTGATCGCCACCTGAACGTGATGCGGTCCATGACCGTAATTCGGGCGCGGGGTGCCGCGCCGCCAGCGTCCGGAACACGGGGCAGGCAACGCGTCGGTGCCCGGGGCCGAGCCGCACGCTCGGAGCAGTGATTTCGCCGTCGCTGTAATGGTGTAATCCGATGTACATGATCTTAATCTATGTATTAATATAATTGACAACAGAGTTAAATTAGTTGATACGAATGGCAGTGAAACGATTGCCGGTAGCTTGCCCGAGCTGTGGTGGAACGTTGGAGGTCAGGCGGCTCCGCTGTGAGAAATGCCAGACTGAAGTCGAGGGGGCCTATCCTCTGCCGCCGTTGGCATCCCTGTCGCAGGACGACCAGGAGTTCGTTCTGCGGTTCATCGGCGCGAGCGGAAGCCTCAAGGAGATGGCGAGCCTGCTCGGGGTCAGCTATCCGACCGTTCGCAATCGTCTCGATGCGGTCATTGAGCAGTTGGGCCAGAAGGCCGCGATCCCGAAGGAGAGAAAATGAGCCTGAACTATGACCGGAAGCCAACCGCCGTGCTCTTCAGCCCTTTCGTCTACATTGCCGGCGCGAGAGCGATGGGGTTCGGTTTGCTGTCGATTCTGGTGGCTGGCCTGATCGGCGCGCTCGGCAGAACCCATTTCGATGGCGTGCTTGATGTGCACGTGGGTGCCCGTGCGCCTGTCTGGTTCTTTTTGTCCGAAGGGGTTGTGGATTGGCTCTGTGTCTCGGTCATGCTGCTGATCGCCGGGGCCATTGTCTCGACCACAGCCTTCCGAGCTATTGACGTGTTGGGAACGCAGGCGCTGGCACGCTGGCCGACGGTGTTCATCAGTCTCGTGGCGCTGCCGGAGGGCTTCCGGCGATTCACCCACCATCTGGTCCAGCAACTGTCGAATCCGGCGCCCGTGTTCACGTTTAACACGCCAGACGCGGCAGTCTTCATCGTGGTGTTGATCGCGACGATCCTGCTGACGATCTGGCTGATCGTTCTGATGTATCAGGCGTACTGCGTGGCCTGCAATGTGAAGGGAGGGAAAGCCATCGGGACATTCATCGCGGCTCTCCTGCTGGCGGAGGTTCTCTCGAAGATAGCCATCTATTCGATGGCAAAACTGGCGTGGCCTTGATTGCCCGGCGGCGGGTTCACCCGCCGATCGGTCGCTTCCCATGACCACTCGCCGGCAGCGGATCAGGCCAAGATCCAGATTGACGCGAATCGTCGTTGATCATCGATCGACGGCAAACCACGTCCCGGGAACGAGCAGCCGTCGACTGCATGGCCAGTCCGAGAGAACGAGAACGAGCAGGAGAACGAGAACGATTGGAGCCGCTTACACCAGGCCCAGCCGCATCTTGCCCTCCTCCGAGATCATGGACTGGCCACCTTCGCCGGCGGGCTTCGGCGAGACAGTCCTGCTTCCCCTCTCGGCGCTAGACCAGGCCCAACCGCATCTTCCCCTCTTCCGAGATCATCGACTGGTTCCAGGGCGGCTCCCAGACGAGGCGCACGTCGGCGGAGGCGACGCCCGGCACGAGCAGGATCTTGGTCCGCGCGTCTTCCGCGATGGCCGGGCCCATGCCGCAACCAGGGGCAGTGAGCGTCATGGCGACATTCACGCGGTGGCCGCCGTCGGCCTTCTCGATGTCCATCGAGTAGACGAGGCCCAGGTCGACGATGTTCACGGGAATCTCCGGGTCGAAGACCTTCTTGAGCTGATCCCAGACGGCCTCGGGGCTGGGCGCGCCCGCCGGGGCGGACGCGACCCGGGGCTGCTCGGCGACCGCCTCGCCCAACGCATCGGCATCGCGGCTGTCGATGCGGGCGAGCCCGAAGTCGACCAGCACGGTGAAGCTGCCGCCGAGGGTCTGGGTGAGATGGACCTTGGTCCCGGCGGCCAGGGTCATGGGGGCGCCGCTGGGGATCTGCGTGGCGGTGACGTCGCGGCTGAGCGTGCGTTCTTTTTGCATGGGGGAAACCACAAGGGTCTGGAGAGCTCGGAGACCGATCCCGGGGCGCCGGGTGCCTCAGCGGTTCATGGGACGGCCGCGGTCTTGATGACGTCGCGGAGCGCGCCGCGGAGATCCTCGTCCTCGAGCTTGGCGAGCACGTCCTCGAAGAAGCCCGCCACCAGCAGCTCCCGGGCGGCGGCGACGGGGATGCCGCGCGAGCGCAGGTAGAACATCTGTTCCTCGTCGAGGTGCCCGCTGGTGGCCCCGTGGGTGCAGCGGACGTCGTTGGCCTGGATCTCCAGGCCCGGCAGCGAATTGGCCTCGGCCTCGTCGCT
>CAZKDK010000372.1:0-1419 GCA_964551145.1 uncultured Opitutaceae bacterium
CGCGCGGCCTTCCAGACCTTCTCCACCAGCATGCAGGTGGCGTCGTACTGGGCGACCGCGATGCCCTTGCGGATGAGCCGCCGCTTGTCCTCGTCGGTCGCCCCGAACGCGGGGATGATCACGATGTCCGCGCCGGTCAGCGTGTCCCAGAGCAGCGGCTCGGCGTCGCCGGAGGGCCGGCCGCTCACCGTGAACGGATGCCCCTTGTCCGTCTGGAGGAAGCGCAGGCCGCGCCGCCGGAGGTCGTCGTTGACGAACGGATTGTGGATGAGCTCGCTCAGCATGAACACGCGCCGGCCGGGATTCTCGGCCAGGGTCTCGTAGGCCCGCTCGATCGCGTTCTTCACGCCGAGGCAGAATCCGAAATGGCTGGGGATGACGTAGCGCACGGCGCCGAAATCGAGGACGGACGGCTCGGCCGCGGCGCGCTCGTGGGTGCGGTTGAGCTCCTTGATGGCCTCGCATAGGCGGCTCTGGTAGAGCGCGCGCGCCGGGGCGTCCTGCGCGTAGATGCCGCGGTTGCGCTCCTTCTCGACGCGGAATCGGTAGATGTACTCGTTCTCGCCGAGATGCAGGGTGGGGATGTCGATGAGGTGCGGCTCGATCCCGTCGAGAGCGGACGCGAGCGCGGGCGCGAGATCCGCGCGTCGCGCCGCCAGTTCCTCGAGCGAGAGGAAGACCACCTCGTCGTCGGCCGGCTTGCCTTTCACCTGGGCGAAGCAGATCCGGTACGAGGCGCCGCCGGCCGCGGCCGAATAGTACTCGGCCGGCGGGGTGTGCTGCGGGAAATGCGCCTCGAGACGTTCGATCGCGATCTCGCGCGTCGGCCCCATGAACGCGACGCCCAGCCGGTTGCCGGCGCGGCGCACGGCGAGCTGGTTCTCCGGGTTGAACGCGAGGCAGGCGTGCAGCACGGGTTGCGCGGGCAGGGCAGGGTGGGCGGCATCAGGCATCGGGCCTAGGCAAGCGCACCCGCCCCGCCGGGTCAAATAGTCCGCCGGTCGGTAGGGCGGGACCGCCGGGCCCGCCGCTCCGCTCGTCCGCCCGTGGAGGGCGAGGCGCTGCCGAGCCGTATCTCGATTGGGGGCCGCGTCCGTCCCCCCGTGGAGGGCGAGGCTCCCGCCGAGCCGTGCTTGCCGGCGCCTCCGCCGTCGGTAGGGCGGGACCGCCCTCCTTCGCAGGGCCTTCGGAGGACAGGCCGGGCGCGCCGCTCCGCAGCCCACTGACCCGCGCATCGATCCCCTCTCGAGAGGGGTGCCCGACAGGGCGGGGTGTGTTAATCGCCTTTCCTTGCCGCGCCGTAGCCTCGAGCCGGTCGAGGGGTCGAACGCAGGCTTGCCGCGCCGAGGGCTCGGCGAACGCTGGTTCGCCGCCGCATCCGATATTGGTAGGGCGGGACCGCTGGGCCCGCCGCTCCGC
>CAZKDK010000372.1:1519-2955 GCA_964551145.1 uncultured Opitutaceae bacterium
CCGCCGCTCCGCGATCCGTGATAGGGTCTTTGTAGGCGCGCAATCTCGTTGCGCCCGCTCCGTCATCCTCTGTGACCTCGGTGGTTCTCTGTGCCCTCCGTGGCCAAAACAGGAATCACCCTCCCATCTTCAATCCCCTCGATAGTTTCCCCGGTTGATCACATGGCAGATCGCCCCGGGGAAATCCAGGCGCAGCTTGCGGGCCATGCCGTCAGGGTTGGCTGGGCATGCGCCGCGTCAAGGGTGAAATGTACAACCTGACCCCTTCTGCGGCCTTCTGACCCCTTCCGCGGCCCTCTCCCGTCCGGATTGATCCATGTTCCGGTTTTTTCATCGAAATAGCCGGGCCGTGGTCCCCAGCCAGTTGTCGCATTGTTTGGGCCTAACGATCTATGTACTTCCTTACGATTGAACCAGTAGTTACATCGACCTCATAACTCTGGTCGCCCCCGCCTCTTGTGCCTTGTGTCGTCCCTGCGGACTTCTTGTGGAATGTAATCACGACAACGGACCCTGCGTTGGACAGCCTTGTGAATTGTATCTCGTAGGTCCCCTCCAGTGGTGGCCATTCCTCCATCTTCTTTCCGGCAAAGAAGTCTGCGGCGGCCACCCTATATGCGGCAAGGTAGGCTCCGTCTATACTAGAGAAGGAATATGTATACTTGTCGCCGCGCTGATCATTTTCTGCACTCATGGATATTATCGCCATAATCATACAACCACAAAGCAATACTGTGTATAGTTTCATTTTATGGATAGGAGAAAGGCAAGACGATTCCTCGGTTGCCTCCTGTTGGCATCATGACCTGGAAATTGCCGCTCGGCGTTCCGAGATACGCATTGTAACTCGAGTCTGGTCGATACTGAGCTTTGGTAGCGTTGATGCCGCGAAAATCGCTAGGCGAGAATTGGTCGCTATTGAACGCATCGAGCGCTTGGGTGGTCCTTTGCCCATTTGCGAGACTGTAATCGCCGTGTGTATGGTACTCGCCGACCACCAGTGAGCGATCTCCGAAGTAGACCGCGAATGGATCGGATCCATCAAGACCGCCTTCCCAAGGATATGTATACGTGAAGCCGCCCGGAACGGGATAGATCACGCCCGCATATTCCCGATTGTCGGCGATAGAAAGGGGATTCGCCGTTCGGAGAGCAGCAAGAGCAGCCTCTCGCTCCGTCGGGTAAACGCCTGGTGTCTCCACTGGCCTGCCGCCGATAGTGATCGGAGGACCCCCAGTGCCTCTGCTCCGAAGGGTGTCAGCGCTGTTTGGGCCACGATTCCCCTCCCACTCGGAATTGAATCCACCGTTTTCGTTGTTTGGGTCGGAGACTCCTGTCGGTGTCGGGGCGACTGCAGTGCCTAGTATCTCGTGCCAGTTTCCCTGACTATCTCGATACCTCAAATTTCCAAATCCCGCCGTTGGTGTACTGTTTGG
>CAZKDK010000373.1:0-2932 GCA_964551145.1 uncultured Opitutaceae bacterium
ATCTCGCCCGCGCGGCGATGGAGGGCGTGACGATGGGCATGAACTACGGCCTGCGGCGGCTCGCCCAACTCGGCGTCAAGGCGCGCGAGATCCGGCTGACGGGCGGCGGCGCCCGGTCTCCGGTCTGGCGGCAGATCACCGCCGACGTCTTTGGCGTCCCGGTGGTCGCGATGGTCGAGGACGAGGGGGCGGCCCTGGGCGGCGCCCTCCAGGCGGCCTGGTGTACGGCGCTGCGCGCCGGCGAGAAGGTGCGCCTGCCCGACCTCACCGCCGGCGTCGTGGCGCTGGACGAGTCCACGCGTTGCGTGCCGGCCAAGGCGGCGGTCGAGCGTTACCGGAGGCTGCAGGCCCTGCAGGACCGGACGAGCCTGACCCTGCGGCCGGTGTTCCCGGTGCAGCGCCGGCTCCGCTGACCGGCGGGCGCGGCCATGCCCGCGGGATTCTACGGGGCGGATCTGGCGTACATCCACGACGCCGGGTTCCTTGGATTCGCGCGCCAGGCGGCGCCCTGGGTGCTGAAGCGCCTCGCGCGGCGCTGCGAACCGGGTGCGCGCGTGATCGAGATCGGCTGCGGCTCGGGCGGACTCACCCGGGAGCTCGCCGCGGCCGGATATCGCGTTCTCGGCGTCGATGTCTCGCCAGCCATGATCGGGCTGGCCCGCCGGAGGGCGCCGGCGGCGCGCTATCGCGTGGCCTCCTGGTACCGCTTCGCGCCGCCGCCGTGCGACGCGATCGTGGCGGTCGGCGAGTGCCTGAACTATCTCGCGGCCACCCCGGAGCGGCATCTGCGCGCATTGACGGGATTCATCCGCCGCGCAGGCGCGGTCCTGCGGCCGGGCGGCATCCTGGTGTTCGACCTGCTCGAGCCGAGTCCGCAGGTGCCCGGGCGGCGGACGGCTCTCGGCGGCGGCGCCGGATGGTCGATCCGCGCCGAAATCGCGGAACGCGGCGCCGTGATCACCCGGCGGATGACCCTGACGCGGGATGTCGCCGGGCGGAACCGCGTGAGCCACGAAATCCACCGGCAATGCCGCCTGGCGCGCCCGCCGATCGAGGCCGCCCTGCGCGCCGCCGGGTTCGTCGTCACGTGGCGCGATGGATTCGGCCGGCAGCACCTGCCGCCCGGCCACGCCGTCGCCGAGGCCCTGCGGGTGTTCGGGTGAGGCCGCGGAGCCTTCAATGATGTGTGGGGCCGGTGTCTTGCACCGGCCGAAACAATTCCGGCGCCTGCAAGACAGGCGCCCTACGGGCGCCAAAAAGCTCCGGCTAGGGCGCTTGCTCGCCGAAGATGCCCACAAATGCGGGGCGGCCCGAGACGCGGCAGCCGCGATACATGCCCGGCGTGTTGAAGGGCAGGGCGACGTTGCCGTGGCGGTCGATCGCCGCGAGCCCGCCCGTTCCGCCCAGTTCCGCGATCTGCCGCATGGCCTCCGCGGCGGCGGCTTCGAGGGACAGGCCCCGGTATTCCATGAGCGCGGAAACGTTGTGGCCGAATACGCAGCGGATGAAATACTCGCCGTGGCCCGTCGCGGAGAGGGCGCAGGTCGCGTTGCGCGCATAAGTGCCGGCGCCGATGATCGGCGAGTCGCCCACGCGGCCGTACTGCTTGTTGGTCATGCCGCCCGTCGAGGTGCCGGCGGCGAGATTGCCCTGCCGGTCGAGCGCGGCGCAGCCGACGGTGCCGAAGTGGTTGTCGTCGACCGTGGCAAAGGTCACCCGCTCCGCGCCCGCCGGCGGCCGTCCCTCCCGCTGCCGCTCGAGCTCGCGGGCCTGCGCCAGCTGCCGCCGGCGCCGCTCGGTCTGGAAATACTCGTTGGACACGAACTCGTAGCCGAGCCGCGCGGCAAACGCCTCGGCGCCTCCCCCGATCAGCATGACGTGCGGGGTGCGCTCGAGCACGTCGCGCGCGAGGCAGATCGGATTGCGGATGCGCTGGAGGCCGGCGACGGCCCCGGCATCCTGGGTGCGCCCGTCCATGATCGAGGCGTCGAGCTCGCAGACGCCCTCGGCGTTCAGCACCGCCCCGCGGCCGGCGTTGAAAATCGGCGCGTCCTCCAGCACCTGGATCGCCGCGACGACCGCATCGAGGCTGGCTCCGCCGCCCTCGAGAACATCGTAGCCGGCGCCCAGCGCCTCGCCCAGGCCCGCCCGGTATTCCGCCTCGAGCTTGGGCGAGAGATCCTCGCGGCGGATGACGCCGGCCCCGCCGTGGATGGCGAGGCCGAAGGGAGTGTCAGGCATGGCCAGAGAATCGGCGAGAACCGGACGCCGCGCAAGCGCGGCCCGGAAGCCGGAAGACGGCGGACCCGCAAACGGACCGGACGGACGACCGATTCAGTTCCATTCAGAAGCCGTGAAGCCAGGAAGAGAATCCTCGTGGATTCCTGGCCGAAGACCGCCGCAGAGCGCGTCTGCTTTGTGCTCTCTGTACTACTGTCGGCCAGAGTCCTTGCGTGCCACGACGATTCCCGTGGAGGGCGAGGCTCCTGCCGAGCCGCAACTCGGAATCGGCTCACCGGGAGGTTCGCCCTCCACCTTTGATTGCGGCCTCGCCGCGCGGTAATCTCCGTGGCGGAAATGGGCCGTCAATCAGTCCGCAATCCGTCCGCCTCGTTGCCTACCGGGGCCGCCCTTCCGCGTCGAATGTCTCGATCTCCCCATTGAGAAACCGGGGGTTCTGCAGCGAGAACGTGTCATCCTGACTCTCGATCACGCCGTCGACGGCGCGCGTGCCGGGAGTGACCCTGATGGAGAACTCGGAGAGCGGGCCCGTGACCCGACCGGTCGTCGGATCGATGCCGAAGCTCACCACCGTCACGCCCTTCTCCAGCATATACTGCTGGGCCGCGGCGCCGATCTGCCGCGCGTCATTCTGCATGACCTTGCGCTGACTCGTCTCGCGGACCTTGGCGAAGGCCGGGATCGCCATGGC
>CAZKDK010000374.1:0-2917 GCA_964551145.1 uncultured Opitutaceae bacterium
GGGATCGGCCTCGTGACCTCGGCCGCCACGAATGCGGAGGCTAGCGGCGACCGCGCTCGGTCGCTCAGGATTTCGGGGCCAGCGCCAGCGCCCGGGCACGCACGCCGGCCCAGCGGGCGTCCGGGATGATCGGGCCGAGCGTGCGGACGGTTTCGGCGCCGAGCAGGGCGGCCAGGGCGCCGCAGACGGGGAGCGGCCAGTCGCGGAGGTAGCCGGACAGCAGACCGGCCGCCCAGGCGTCGCCGGCGCCGTTCGTGTCGATCGCGTCGGGAACGGGGACCGGGGGGATGCGGTGGAGCGCGCCGCCCTGGGCGAGCCAGGCGCCGTCCGCGCCGATCTTGACGGCGGCGAGCACGCCCTCGCCGGCCAGGCGCCGGGCCAGGGTCGGGTAGTCGGAGTCGCGATCGTCGTACAGCGCCCGGACCTCGTCCTCGTTGGCGAGGACGATGGCGAGCCCGCGGCGGAACTGGTCGAAGAGCCAGTCGCGCGCCCCGCGCACGACCTCGAACGAGGCGAGATCCAGGCTGATCGTGCAGCCGGCGCCGCGCGCCGCGGCGAGCACGGCATCGGCCAGCGCGCGGTTGAACACGAGGTAGCCCTCGACGTGGGCGTGCCGGCACCCGCGGAAGTCGTCCGGGGCGATGTCGGCCGGCGCGAGGGTCATGGCGGCGGCCAGGCAGGTGCGCATGGTGCGCTGGGTGTCCGGGGTGACGAGGGCGAGGCAGCGGGCGTTGGGCAGGGCGGCCTGCTTGAAGCGGCTGCCGTCGACGCCGGCCGCCTCGAACCGCCGGCGGTAGGTGCGCGCCAGGTCGTCGTTGCCGAGCTTGCCGAGGAAGGTGGTCCGGAGGCCGAGGCGCGCCGCGTTGAACGTGGTGTTGGCCGCCGATCCGCCCGGGGTGCTGGCCGGGGGGCGGCCGAGCAGCCCGACGATGCGCTCCATTTCGGCGGAGTCGACGAGCACCATACCGCCCTTGTCGCCCGGGACGTGCGCGAGAAACGCGTCCGGCACCGGTGCGAGGAGATCCATGATCGGCGAGCCGACCCCGATCAGGTCGAAGATTTTTGGTTTTTGATTTTCGGTTTGGGATTTGGCGCTCAAAGGGGAGGGTCCGGGGTCGCGAGGCGCGCCGCGGAGCTGGCCAGGCCGCACGCGCAAAACCCGGATTCGCGAGCCGGCGCGCGGCGCGCGGGTCAGTTGGTCACCGTCAGGCTCGTGGCCAGGAGCGGCTCCTCGTCGATCTCGATGAGAATCGCGTACTCACCCGGCTGCGGAAAGGTGAGATTGCGGATCTCGTTGATGAGATTGATGCGGTGCAGGGGGCTCTGCGATTCGAAGGGCCGGTCGATGAGTTCGGCCGGCCGGGTCGGGTCGGGTCCCATGGAGATGCGGAGCCGGTGCTGGCCGGGCGCAACGTCGGTGAGCGTCATGAACCAGACCATGAACGGATGGGTCACCGGAAAGGAACGCGCCTTGATGTTGGAGAAGACGCCGAGGATGGTGTTCTTGCCGGAACCCGGGTCGACGTGGACGGCGTCGCAGGTGAGCCAGACCAGCAGCTGCGGCTTCGAGTGCACGGCCGAACATGGGCGGCGCGCCCGGAGGAGGGCAATCTTTTTGGTGACGCCGCCCGGGGCCCGCGGTCAGACTGGCGCGATGGAGACGCTGCACCGCCTGCTGGAGCCGCTGGCCGCCTATCCGCGCTGGCTGGTGGCCGCGTGCCTGCTGCTGGCGGCGATCGCGGCGGGATGGCTCCTGGCCAAGCTGGCGAAATGGGCGGTCGTGCTCGTGGTGACGGTGGCGCTGGTCGCGGCGGCGGTGCTGCTGGCGGCGTGGCTGCTGGGCTAGGAATCGGCCGGGTCCGGCCGATTTCTTAGCTTTGGCTTGCATCGTTCGCGGCGCGGCGACATTCATCAAATCCCGTGAAGTACATTTTTGTCACGGGGGGGGTGGTTTCATCGCTGGGGAAGGGTCTGACGGCGGCGTCGCTCGGTGCGCTGCTGGAGATGCGCGGCCTGCGGGTGCGCATTCAGAAGTTCGATCCCTACCTGAACGTCGACCCGGGGACGATGAGTCCATTCCAGCACGGCGAGGTCTACGTGCTCGACGACGGCGCCGAGACGGATCTCGATCTCGGCCACTACGAGCGGTTCACGTCGGGCCGGCTGTCGCGGCTCAACAACCTGACCTCGGGCCAGGTCTACGAGGCGGTGATCCAGAAGGAGCGCCGCGGCGATTACCTCGGCAAGACGGTCCAGGTGATCCCGCATGTGACCAACGAGATCAAGGCGCGCATCCGGCAGGCGGGCGACGACGTCGACGTGCTGATCACCGAGATCGGCGGCACGACCGGCGACATCGAGGGCCTGCCGTTCCTGGAGGCGATGCGGCAATTCGCGCTCGAGGTGGGGCCCCGCGAGGCCGTGTTCATCCACGTCACCCTCGTGCCGTACCTGAGCGCCGCGGGCGAGCTCAAGACCAAGCCCACGCAGCAGAGCGTGGCCAAGCTGCGCGAGATCGGCATCCAGCCGCACATCCTCGTCTGCCGCTGCGACCATCCGCTCTCCGCCGACCTGCGCGAGAAGCTCAGCCTGTTCTGCAACGTGCCGGTCAAGGCGGTGATCGAGGAGCAGAACGTCGAGCTGTCGATCTACGAGGTGCCGCTCATGCTGCACCGGGAGGGCATGGACGACCTCGTGGTCGACCTGCTGGGCCTGAAGGCGCCGCCCAATCCCAAGAACATCTGGGTCAAGATCCTCCAGCGCATCCGCGCGCCGCGCCACGAGGTGACGATCGGCGTCGTCGGCAAGTACATCGAGCTGCAGGACGCCTACAAGTCCGTGTACGAGTCGATCACCCACGCGGGCATCGCCAACAACTGCCGGGTCAACGTCGTGCGGATCGACGCGGAGGAACTCG
>CAZKDK010000375.1:0-2910 GCA_964551145.1 uncultured Opitutaceae bacterium
GATCTAGACCACGCCGTACTATTTCACGACGCTGGCCGGCGTCTCCAGCGTGGGCAGCCGCGATGGAACCGGGCCGGACGCCCTGTTCTACAAACCCGCCGGCATCGTTACCGATCCCGCCGGGAATGTCTTCGTGGTCGACGAGGGCAACCACACGATCCGCCGGATCACGCCTGCCGGCCAGGTCACCACCTTCGCCGGGGCGGCCGGCAGCGCGGGCGGCGCGGACGGCATCGGCAGCGCCGCCCGTTTCAACAGCCCCCAGGGGATTGCCGCGGATTCGGCCGGCAACCTCTTCGTCGCCGACACGGACAATCATGCGATCCGGAAGATCACCCCGGCCGGCGTCGTCACGACCCTCGCCGGTCTGGCCGGCGAGGCCGGCAGCGCCGACGGCACGGGCGGCGCGGCCCGGTTCAGCCGGCCCCGGGGGATCGCTGTGGATTCCGCCGGCACAGTCTACGTGACCGACCCCGGCAATCGCCGCATCCGCAAGATCACGGCCGACGGGGTGGTCACCTCGCTCCCCGGCAACTACCAGTTCCCCGAACCGGCAGACTTCGGCGTCAGCCGCCCGGTCGCGTACGGTGCGATCGCCGTTGACCCGGCCGGCAATCTCTTCGTCTCACGCTTCCTGTTGGTCGACGAGTTCAACGACTACGGGGATTGGATGGATTACTTCACCGTCTACTACGGATCTGTCACCCGGATCGCGCCCGATGGTGCCGCGTCTGATTTGTGGTATACATCGCTCCTGTGCTACTTTGACGGCCGGGTGGATGGCGTTCGCGTCGCCGGCATCGCCTTCGATCCGGCCGGCCAATTGACAACGAGCGACCACCCCCTCGCCATCGATCGCGCCGGCAACCGATACGAAACCGATTCAGCCGACAACGTCGTGCGCAGAACCAGTCCGGCGGGCGTCGCTGCCACGCTGGCCGGATTCGCCGTTTCGGCGGCAACCGGCACGGCCGACGGCGCCGGCGCGGCGGCGCGCTTCACCTCGCCCCAGGGCGTGGCGGTCGATTCGGCCGGGAATTCCTTCGTGACCGATTACGGCAGCCATTGCGTCCGCAAGATCACCCCGGCCGGAGTGGTCACGACGCTCGCCGGCCAGCCGGGAACCCCGGGCTCAGCCGACGGAACGGGAACCGCCGCGCAATTCAACCACCCTCTGGGCATCGCCATTGACCGCGCGGGCTTTCTCTACATCGCCGATTGCGGCAACGATACCATCCGAAAAATCTCGCCGACCGGCGACACAACCACGCTGGCCGGAACCGCCGGCCTCCCCGGGTTTGACGACGGCCAGGGCCCGGCGGCCCGCATCTGGAATCCGCTCGGCGTGGCCGTTGATGCCACCGGCAACGTCTATGTCACCTGCATGGCCACGGTCCGGAAGATCACGCCCTCGGGACTGACCACAACGCTGGCGGGCAAAGACGCCGAGATCGGCAGCGTCGATGGCGCCGGCACCGATGCCCGGTTCATCGTGCCGTACGGGATCACCGTCGACGCCGCCGGCAATCTCTACGTGACCGAGGCGCCGTACGGCCCGTACATCGCCCGCGTGCGCAGGATCACCCCGGCCGGCGAGGTGTCGACCATCGCCGGCAGCGACCATGGTTCGGCCGACGGCGTCGGCATCGCGGCCGGTTTCCACGCTCCGGAGGGCATCGCCGTGGACGCCGCCGGCAATCTCTTCATCGCCGACAGCCTCAACCAGACCATCCGCAGGGTCGCCCCCGACGGAACGGTGTCCACCCTCGCCGGCCTGGCCGACGGGCCGGGCAACGCCGACGGCGCCGGCCGCGATGCGCGGTTCTATTACCCTCCCGGCATCGCGGTCGATGCGGCGGGGAATCTCTATGTGACCAGCGGCACCACGGTGCGCAAAGGCCGGCCGGCGTCGGCGCCGCAGATCGCCGACCAGCCCCGCAGCCAGGCCGTGACCGCCGGCGCCAGCGTCATCTTCACGGTGTCCGCCGGCGGATTGCCGGCCCCGACGTACCAATGGTGCTTCAATGGCTCCGCCATCGCCGGCGCGACCGACACCACCCTCAGCCTCCCCGGCGTGCGTGCCTCCGACGCCGGCAATTACACGGTCGTCGTGGCCAATGCGCTCGGCAGCGTGACGAGCACTCCGGCCGTGCTGACCGTGACGGCGGCGGGCACCACGCCCCCGCCTGGGACGGGCGGCGGCGGAGCCGTCAGCGCCTGGTTCCTGCTGGCCCTGCTCGCTCTGGGTGCGGTCCGCCGGCTTCGCGCCGCGCCGGCGCGGTCGCGGCCCTAGGCATTCAGTCCGCTGCGACCCTTCCGCGCCCTGATTTGACGGCCGCGCGGTGTTTCTTCGATTCGATCATCCGCACTTTCTGGCCGCGGCTCTTCTGGCGATGGCGGCGCAGCTCGCGCGCCTGCTCGTCCTGCCGGGCGGCCGCGGCGGCCCGATTCCGCCGTTCGAGTTTCGCGCACAGCTCCGCCCAGGCCTGCGCGCGGTTGTCCGCCTGCGAGCGCCCGGCTTGGCAGCGCGTCTCGATGCCGGTCGGCCGGTGCCGCAGCCACACGGTTGACGAGGTTTTGTTGATCTTCTGTCCGCCGGGCCCCGTGCCGCGCACAAACCGCTCGTCCACCGCGCCGGGGTCGATCGCCAGCGCCGCGAGCCGCCGGCGCACGTCAGGCTCGATTTGCAGTGGAAAACCAGTCATGGGTTTGCTTCTCTCTGGTGAAACTTCACCCGACCGCACCAGTCAAACCAATCTCCGGGGCGGCCGCGGCCTGATCGTTCTCCCGCCCGCCGTCCCCGCGCCCGCTTCCGCCCGCCGCCCTCAACCCGTTTCCTCCCATGCCGAAAGGTCCCGCCTGGTCCCAGAAACTGCGCGCCGAAATCGCCAAGGCCGTCATCGGCCAGGA
>CAZKDK010000376.1:0-2890 GCA_964551145.1 uncultured Opitutaceae bacterium
CGCGCTCCAGGTGCTTGTGGGCGTTCTCGATCATGATGATGACCGCGTCCACCATCGCGCCGATGGCGATGGCGATGCCGCCCAGTGACATGACATTCGAACTGAGGCCCTGCCCGAACATGATCGAGATCGAGGCCAGCACCGCGATGGGCAGGATGACGATCGCCACGAACGCGCTGCGCAGGTGCATCAGGAACAACAGGCACACCAGCGCCACGACGATGCTCTCCTCGATCAGCTTTTCCTTGAGCGTTTTCACGGCGCGGTCGATGAGGGCCGTGCGATCGTAGGCGATGGTGTAGCTCACATCGCCGGGCAGGCTCTTCATCGCCTGGTCGAGCCGCGCCTTCACGGCGTCGATGACCGCGCGCGTGTCGACGCCATAGCGCACGACGACGATGCCGCCGACCGTTTCGCCATCGCCGTTCAGTTCGGCGATGCCCCGGCGCATGTCGGGGCCGAGTTGGACGTCGGCCACCTGGCCGAGGAGAATCGGCGTGCCGCCAGGACCGCGGCCCACGGCGATCTTGCGCACATCGTCGAGACTGGCGATGTAGCCGCGCACCCGCAGGATGAACTCCTTCTCGGCCATTTCGACCGAGCGCCCGCCGACCTCGCCGTTGCTCTGCTCGACCGCCATCGCAACGTCGCTGATCGAAAGGTTGTAGGCGTGCAGCCGGTGCGGATCGACCGTGATCTGGTACTGCTTCACGAATCCGCCGACCGAAGCCACCTCGGCCACCCCCGGCACGCTCGAGAGCTGGTAACGGAGGAACCAGTCCTGCATCGACCGGAGCTGGGCCAGGTCATGATCCTTCGCATTCAGCGCGTACATGAACGCCCAGCCGACGCCGGTGGCATCGGGGCCCAGTCGCGGCGCGACATTCTTGGGCAGACTGCCGGACAGCCCGTTGAGATATTCGAGCACGCGGCTGCGCGCCCAGTAGGGATCGGTGCCGTCCTCAAAAATCACGTAGACGAACGAGTAACCGTAGAAGGAATAGCCGCGCACGACCTCCGCCCTGGGCACGGAGAGCATCTTGGTCGTGATCGGGTAGGTCACCTGGTCCTGGACGATCTGCGGGGCCTGGCCGGGCCACTCCGTGTAGACGATGACCTGGGTGTCGGAGAGGTCGGGGATCGCGTCGAGGGGGATGTTCTTCAGCGCGTAGATGCCGCCGAGAATCAGCGCCGCGGTTCCCGCGAGGACGAGGAACTTGTTCCTGATCGAGAATTCGATGATGCGTTTGAGCATGGGCGGCGGAGGTTTTTGCTCCGCAAAAACCTTGGAGTGTACCGGAAATGGAATTGGTTTCAGGGTGAGGCGATTGCAGCGCAGACAGGAGCCGGGCGGCAGCAGCGGAATCCGGGAGTCCTTCGCGCGTGAGGCTGGCTGCGTCCTCGAGTGAGGATGGATTCAACGGCATCGCTACGGATTAGGTTTTTGCGGAGCAAAAACCTCGCGCGTGGCGGACGCCGGCGGCTGCGCCGGCTCCTCGTAGACCGGCACCATCTCCATGCCCATCGAGTCCTTCGCGGGGGTCGGGCTCGTTTCCCCGGGCATCATCGAAGATTGGTAGCGCAGAATCTTGCGTCCGTCGGCCGGCGCGGGCACGGCGGTGGTCGCCGGGGCATCCGGCGCCGGGGTGGCCGCGGGCGGCTTCAGCATCTTCTGAATCGCGTCCCGGAGCTGGCTCTCGGAATCGAGCATGAATTGCCCCGAGGTGACCACGCGCTCGCCGGCGGCGAGTCCGCTGAGCACTTCGTAGAAATTGCCCTCGCTGCGCGAGCCGAGCTGGACCTCGCGCGGCTCGAAGGAGCCGCCGTCCCTGGCGACGAACACCGTGTTGCGTTCCCCGCTGCGGAGCACCGCCGTGTCCGGGACCAGCACGGCGGAATCGGTGAGCTGGGACGCGAAGCGCACATCGGTGAACATGCCCGGGCGCAAATAGCGGTCGGGATTCGGCAGGACGATGCGCGCGGTGGCCGTGCGCGTCTGGTCCTCGACCTGCGGCAGCA
This sequence comes from uncultured Opitutaceae bacterium, assembly GCA_964551145.1. GTDB lineage: Bacteria > Verrucomicrobiota > Verrucomicrobiia > Opitutales > Opitutaceae > Fen-1467. The sequence continues at coordinate 2,020 of CAZKDK010000376.1, forward strand.
GCAGCTGCACGCTGCCCTCGAACGTGCGGGGCACGCCATAGCTCGTGCGCACCTCGGCCGGCTGGCCGGCCTGCACGAACGGCAGGTCCTGTTCATAGATCTGCGCCAGCACCCAGACGCTCGACAGGTCGGCGAGGCGGTAGATCCTTTCGCCGGCCTTCATCATCTGGCCCGTGACCGCCATCTTTTCGATGACGACGCCGTCCGCGGGGGCGCGAAACAGGTAGGTCCGCGGCGCCTCGCCGCTCCGGGCCAGCTCGGCGACGAACGCATCCGGCAGGTCGAACAGCCGCAGGCGTTCCCGGGCGGCGCGCGTGAGGGGGCCGCCCGCCGCGCCTTCGCTGCGGGTCGCGATCAGGTAGTTGAGCTCGGCGTTGTAGAGGTCGGGCGAATAGATCTCGAACAACGGATCGCCGGCCTGCACCCGGGCCCAGGTGGTGTTGGCATAAAGTCTTTCGATCCACCCCTCGTATTTGATGGTGATGTCGCGCAGCCCGGCCTCGTCGTACGCGACGACCCCGACGGTGCGAAAGGCGCGTTTGACGGGACCGCGTGTGACGAGCGCCGTCCGCAGGTTCATCCGCTGCGTCGTGGGGGCGTCAATCTGGATGGTGTTGTCGGTGGCGGCGTCCTCCCCCTCGTAGACGGGCACCAGGTCCATGCCCATCGTGTCCTTGCCGGGCTTTTCGCTGACCTGGCCGGGGATCATGGTGGACCGATAGTATTTGATCTTGCGCGCGCCGGCGGCGCCGGCGGGGCGCTGGCCGGTTCCGGCGGTGTTGGCACGCACCGGCTGCAGCTTCATGCCGCAGATCGGGCAATTGCCGGGGGCGTCGCGGATGATCTGCGGGTGCATGCCGCAGGTGTAGAG
>CAZKDK010000377.1:0-2890 GCA_964551145.1 uncultured Opitutaceae bacterium
CGGTCTTTGTCGAGGAAGGCGTGACCCATTATTGCGTGGCCAACATGCCCGGCGCCTACGCCCGCACCGCCACCCAGGCGCTCACCAACGTCACGCACCGGTACATCGAGATGCTCGCCGACCATGGGCTCGCGGAGGCCTGCCGGAACCAGCCGGCGCTCGTCGGCGGGATCAACGTCCAGGGCGGCCGTGTCACCTGCCGGGCCGTCGCCGACGCGCTCGGCATCCCCTTCAATCCGCCGCAGACTGACTGACGGGTGACGCCAGGCACGGGGCCTGCGTCCGACCGTCGGTAGGGCGCGACCGCCCGCCGTCGCCGAGGCTTTGGCGGGGCGGGGCCGGGCGCGCCGCTATTTCATCGACGATCCGACGCGGGAAACGCGACGAGGGCGCCTGCCGCGCCGTCCTGTCCGCCGTAGCCTTGGCGAAGGCGGAAGGCTGCGCGAAGGCCGGGTCGCGTCCCTATCGTGTAGGGCGCGACCTTGGTCGCCGCCGTTTCGGGATCTGCCCCCTGGAGCGGCGACGCCCTCGTCGCCGACTCAAGCTTTCCCCTTGGAGCGGCGACGCCGCCGCTTGCCGTGAGCCCGTCGAACTCGTCGCCGGCGCATTCGCCGGGCCGGACCTGCCCCCCGCCCTGGCCTCCGCAGGCGCGGCGAAGGAGGCCGCCCAACCCGCCGAATCTGCCGCCCGCCCTTTCCACCTTGCCGAATCGTCGGGCACTGGCTACACGGCTCCCATGTTCAAAATCCTGGGTGCGGATGGCAAGGAGTACGGTCCCGTTGCGCTGGCGCAGATCATCCAGTGGATCCACGAGGGCCGGGCGAATGGCGAAACGATGATGCAGCGGCAGGGTGATTTCGACTGGAAAGCCCTGGCCCAGTTCCCCGAGTTTGCGGAGGCGTTGGGGACCAAGCCGCCGCTGGCGGCCGCCGCGCCCGCGGCGCCGCCCGTGGCTGCGGCCGCCCCGGTCGCCGCAATGGCCCCCGCCGCACCCGTGTTCCCGGCCCCCGTCCAGCCGGCGTTTGACGCCCGCGTCGTGGCGGTGCAGAAGGCCAACCCTCCGGCCATCGGACTGATGATCACCGGCGGTCTGGGTCTGGGCATAAATCTGTTCAGCCTCGTCCTCCATCTCGTCCGCACGACCCAGCCGCCTCCGCCGCAGGGCATCCCGCCGGAGCTCGCGAACATGATCGAGATGCTCAACGGGCCGGCGGGAATCATCTTTGTGCTGATCGGAATGGCTCTCAGCGCGTTCGTCCTCTTCGGCGGCATGCAGATGCAGCGCCTGCACAGCCGCGGCATCGCCATCGCCGCGGCCATCATCGCCATCGTGCCGTGCACCTCGCCGTGCTGCCTGATCGGCATTCCCATTGGCATCTGGGCGCTGGTGATCCTGAGCAAGCCCGAGGTGCGCTCGCAGTTCAATTGACGGCCCCATCCGTGGACGGCTCCATGGCCGCAGCGCCACCGAGACTGCATCCCCGTCGGGACGCGGTCGCCTGGAGCGCCGGCATCCTCGGCCTCGCCGTGCTGGCGGCCGGCGGACTTTACGCGGTGGATCCGGCGCGCCACGCCGTCTATCCCGCCTGCCTGTTCTACGCGACCACCGGCCTGGAATGCCCCGGATGCGGCGGCCTGCGCGCCACCCATCAGCTGCTGCATGGCCACCTCGGGGCCGCCTGGGCGCTCAACCCTCTGGCGGTGCTCCTCGTGCCGCTGTACGCGTGGCTCATCGCCAACGCGGCGCTGACGCTCCTGCGCGGCCGCGGCCTGCCGGTGACAACGCCGCGCCCGCTTATCGTCTGGCTGGGCCTCGCCGGACTACTGCTCTTCGGCATCCTGCGCAACCTCCCGTGGTGAGGGAACCAGCGGCGCTTTCGACCGGCAGGCCCTCCGCCGCGCCGGAGGCCGGGCCCGCGGGAGTCGAGCTTGCCATGGGCGCCAGATGCCGGGATTCCTTGCGGGTGACGCGACGACAACGTTTCCAACCCGGATGGCGGACCGCGGGATTCGTCCTGCTGATCCTGGGCGCGTGCGGCTGCCTCGCGGCCGCGGATCGCGGCGACGCGGGCACGCGCATCGTCGTCGCGGGCGGCCAGTTCCAGGTCGACGGGCGACGCATCTGGATCAACGGCGCCAACACGCCGTGGCAGCACTGGAATGATTTCGGGGGAGCATTCGACCCGGCCTGGTGGGATGCTCATTTCCGCGCGCTGCACGAAAACGGAATCAACGCGACCCGCGTCTGGATCAGCTGCAGCGGCGATGTCGGCATTGCCATCGCTGCCGATGGCATGGTCACCGGCGCCACGGACGCCCATTGGAGGGACCTCGACCGGCTTTTTGAGATCGCGGCCAAACACCGGGTCTACGTGCTGGCCACGGTGATGTCGTTCGACAATTTCAAGGACAACCACGCCCACCACCGCCAGTGGCGGAGCTGGCTCGGAAGCGACCGCGCCATCGATTCGTACGTCGAGAGCTACCTCGTCCCGCTGGTCGAACGCTGCGGCCGGTCGCCCTGGTTATGGGCCGTCGACCTAATGAACGAGCCGGACTGGGTGTACGAGGATGCCGCGTGCGGCCGGATTCCCTGGGAGCGGCTGCAGGCCTATTTCGCCCGCGCCGCCCGGGCGATCCACCGGCACAGCGGCGTGCTGGTGACCGTCGGCAGCGCCATGCCGAAATACGCCAGCGACACCGGCCGCGGGTGCCTGAGCAACCGGCTCAGCGATCGCGCCCTTCGGGAGCGCGTGGACGATCCGGAGGCCCGGTTGGATTTCTACACTACCCATTATTACGATTGGAACGGCGCCAACTGGGGCGTCGCCCCCTACCTCGCGCCATCCGCCTACGGCATGCCGGACGACAAGCCGAGCGTGCTCGGCGA
>CAZKDK010000378.1:0-2884 GCA_964551145.1 uncultured Opitutaceae bacterium
CCGAATTCCAGGGAGGGCTGATCAGGCACACGCTCGCCACGCTGCTGATCGACCCGCAGGGCCGCATCGTCCATCGCGCCGACGGCAGCGAATGGACCGCCGGCGAATTCGTGGAACGCATGCGGCGCGGCCCGTCCGGTTCGCCGACGGTGGCCTCCGGCGGCCGTGAGTGACTCGATGAACCTGGCGTGCCGGCACGAAGAACACGGCCTGGCGCCGCCGCCTGGTCCACCGGACGCGGCGCCGCGCGCGCGCGCCGCGCCCCCCGGCTCCCGATGGCGGCAGGCGGGGCTCATCACCCTGGGCGCCGTGGCGCTTTTCGTGGCGGTGCGCCGCCTGCCTACGGGCACCAACCTCGCGCATGTCGATTTCCAGGTTCCGGGCACGAACGTGATCCAGTTCTGCGATCCGGCCAATCCGGCCTTTCTGCCGGTCGTCGCGGTGAAATCGCCCGTTACCATGACCCTGGTCTTCGACGCGCCGCCCACGACGGGCCGCGCGGCGAACGCGACGCTCGCGTTGCGGACGTTCACCGGCCGGCCGATCGGGCCGGAGGACCTGCTCGTCACCCACGAACACCGGCTGCACCTCATGGTTGTCGACCCCGGTCTCGGCGACTACCAGCACGTTCATCCCGTGCCGGGGCGCGCGCCGGGTGAATGGGGCTTTTTGCTGACACCGCGGGCGGCGGGACAGTATCGCGTGTTTGCGGACTTCACGCCGGCGGCGACCGCCCGCGGCCTGTACGCCTCGGCCGATTTCGACGTCCCGGGCCGGCCGGCCGCGCCCGTTGCCGCCGACAACTGGACCGGGGTCGCCGACGGCCTGCGCTGCACGCTCACCCCCGGCGCGCCGCTGCGTGCGCGCGACGTGGTCACGCTGACGCTGACGGTGGAGTCGGCGGACGGCCGCCGGCCGGTGCCGCTGGTCCCGGTGATGGGCGCGTACGCCCACCTCGTCGCGTTCGACGAGGCGCGCAGCGGCTTCGCCCACATTCACCCGCAGCCCTCGGACCTGAACCTGCACCCCGATCCCTACCGCCCGCAGCTGGAGTTCCGGGTGCAGATCCCGCAGGCGGGCCGCTACGTGATCTGGAGCCAGTTCAAGACCGGCGGACGGGAGCACTTCGTCCCGTTCTGGATCGAGGTGGCGCCGTGATCGCGAACGCGTCCCGTCCGCCTCAGCGCAGGAGCTTTCGCCGCGCCATCTCCGTCTCGCCGCCGGTGCCGCAGAGCGCGAAGAACCAGGCGATGACCACGAATACGGGGTCGCTGTGCCAGTAGGAGAGCGACAGGAACGCCACGAGCAGGTGCGGGGCGAAGATCCAGCCGAGCCACCACAAAAGCCCTCCGGAAACGAGGCCGCCCCAGAGCATCATCGCGGCCGTCGTGATGCGCGGAAACAGGGCCAGGCCGACCAGCAGCAGATAGGGATGGGTGTGTTGGGCGAGGAACTCCATGCGAGGCGTTGCCGGGTTTCCGCCGCCCGGCGGCCCGGAACTGCGGATCAAGGAAGCCCGAAAGCCGATCCGGTCAAGGTTGCGGCCGGCCGGTTTTTGCGCCTTAGCCTCTGGACGTGAACGCCGCCCCGGACCCGGACGAGCCCGGTCTGCAGGCCGATCAGCGATTGGTCGACCGGGCCTGGCTGCGCATCGGCATCGGCCTGCTGGTCACCGGCCAGGCCATGGCGTTCAGCCTGGCCGTGAACCTGACGCCGCCGGAGGGTGCGGCCTATTGGATCCTGCACGGCGGACTCATGCTCTCGGCGGCGGGCGTGGTCGGGTTTCTCGGCCGTGATCTCGTCGGCGGGGCCATCGGCGCGCTGCGCCGGCGCCGGATCAGCATCGATCTCCTGTTTCTGGTCACGCTGGCGGGCGCCTTCGGCGGATCGCTGGTCGCCACCTTCACGCACACCGGCTCGGTGTACTACGAGGTCGTCGCCATCCTCGTCGTGGTGCACACCGCGGGCCGGACGCTGGGGGCGCGCAGCCGCCTCGCGGCGCTGCGCGCGGTCGACCGCGCCCGCGAGCGCTTCGATGTCTGCGACGTGCGGCGGGCCGACGGATCGCGCGCGCGCCGGCCGGTGCGCGCGCTGGCGGACGGCGACGTGGTCGTGGTGGCGCCGGGCGGTCCGATCAGCGTCGACGGCGCGATCGTGGCGGGGCGCGGTTACATGCAGGAGACCTCGATGACGGGCGAGTGGCGGCCGGTGTCCCGGGGGCCGGGGGACCCGGTCCTGGCGGGCACCTACTCGGTCGACGGCAGCTTCGAGATCCGGCCGGCGGCCGGCCCGCGCCGGCTCGACGGGGTGCTGGCGGCGGTGGCGGGGGCGCGGCTCGCGCCCAGCGAGCTGCAGCGCCAGGCCGACCGCCTGGTGGCTTGGTTCCTGCCGGTCGTGGCCACCGTGAGCCTGGCCACGTTTGCGTTCTGGATCCAGCGGAGTCCGTGGGACCGCGCGCTGTTCAACGCGATGGCGGTGCTGCTCGTGGCCTGCCCGTGCGCGATGGGCCTGGCCACGCCCGTGGCGGTGTGGGGCGGGCTGGCGCGGCTGGCCTCGTTCGGCCTCGTGGCCCGCACGGGCGATTTCCTCGACGCGCTCGCGCGGTGCGATGTCGCGTGCCTCGACAAGACCGGCACGCTTTCGAGGGAGACGCTGGCGGTGCGCGCGTGGCGGACGGAGCCGGCCTTCCGTGCGCGCGAGCCCTGGCTCCGGGCGGCGGTGGCCGCCGCCGAGGACGGACTCGTCCATCCCGTCGCCGCCGCGCTCCGGGCGGGTTGTCTTCCCATCGACCGCCACGGGCCGCAGGCGGGCGCGCCCGCGGATCCGGACCCTTGTCATTTAATAGATGACAAAAGGCCGAACTCTGAACGGCCGGTTGGAGCCG
>CAZKDK010000379.1:0-2864 GCA_964551145.1 uncultured Opitutaceae bacterium
CGGCGGGAAAGATGCGCATCGGCACCTGGTAGGCGTTCTCGTCGGTGATCTCGTGGTAGATGTCGAACAGGTTGCCGTAGCGCTCCCGGACGACATCCTCCCCGAGCCGCTTGATGGCGTCGGCGAAGTCGAGATAGACGCCGCGGCCGGACTCCCCCACCCCCCGGCCCTCGTCGCACACCTTTTTCGCGGCGCGCGAGGAGATGTCGCGGGGCGCGAGGTTTCCGAACGTCGGATACATGCGCTCGAGGTAATAGTCGCGGTCCGCCTCGGGGATCTCGCCGGGGGGCTTCCGCCGGTCCGCCGGGTTCCTCGGCACCCAGATGCGGCCGTCGTTGCGGAGCGACTCCGACATGAGCGTCAGCTTCGACTGGTAGTCGCCGCTGACGGGGATGCAGGTCGGGTGGATCTGGGTGAAGCAGGGGTTGGCGAAGCAGGCGCCGCGCTTGTAGGCGCGCCAGATGGCGGTGGCGTTGGATTGGCGCGCGTAGGTGGCCAGGTTGAACACGTTGCCGTAGCCGCCGGTGGCGAGGACCACGGCGTCGGCGGCGTGGCGGGTGATCGCGCCCGTGACCAGGTCGCGCACGATGATGCCCTTGGCGGCGCCGCCGACCACCACGAGGTCGAGCATCTCCGCATGGGTGTGCATGCGCACCCCTCCGAGGGCGATCATGCGCGCGAGGGCCGCATACGCGCCGAGCAGCAGCTGCTGCCCCGTCTGGCCGCGGGCGTAGAAGGTGCGCGACACCTGGGCGCCGCCGAAGGAGCGGTTGGCGAGCAGGCCGCCGTACTCGCGGGCGAACGGCACGCCCTGCGCGACGCACTGGTCGATGATGGCGGCCGATACCTCGGCCAGGCGGTAGACGTTGGCCTCGCGCGAGCGGAAGTCGCCGCCCTTGATTGTGTCGTAGAAAAGTCGATACACGCTGTCGCCGTCGTTCTGGTAGTTCTTGGCCGCGTTGATGCCGCCCTGGGCGGCGATGGAATGCGCCCGCCGCGGGCTGTCGTGGAAGACGAAACACGACACGCTGTAGCCCAGCTCCGCGAGGGTGGCCGCGGCCGAGGCGCCGGCCAGGCCGGCGCCGACGACGATGATCTCGTATTTCCGCTTGTTCGGCGGGTTGACGAGCCGGATGGCCGCCTTGTGCTGGGTCCACTTCTGCTCGAGCGGACCGGGGGGAATCCTGGATTCAAGTCTGGCCATGGCGGGAACGGGGTTAGCGCGAGATCGCGACCGCGGCGGGGGCCGCCGCCGCGAGCTCACGGGCCGCGGTGGTTCCCGGCGCGGGTTTCGCCAGGCCGGCGAGGATCGCGCCCGGAATGGCGAGATTGCCGGCGAAATAGAGGACGCAGGTGACGATGACGACCTTGCGCAGCGCCCCGGCCCACTTTTCGCTCCGCCACCCGAGCGACTGGAACATGCTGTCGGCGCCGTGCGCCAGGTGGACGCTCAGCAGGCCCACCGCGACGATGTAGAACAGCGCGACGACCCAGTGCGAGAACCCGAGGAAGACCATGCTGTAGACGTCGGCCACCGGCCGCCCCGCCGCGACGACCGGAAAACCGAAGAGATGGAAGTCGGCCGCCATCGTGTAGGCCGGCAGCCGGGTCTTGAACTCGCCGGCCTGCGCCCAGCCGACGGTGAACTGGGCGAGGTGGTAGAGCACGAACGCCGCCACCACGACGCCCGTCCAGCGCATGGTGCGGGAGGCGAGCGTGGCCTGGATCGTGTGCTTGAAATCGTACTTCTCGGGGCGCGCCTGGTGGTTCTCCAGCGTCAACTGGGTGGCGATCGCAATGTGGAGGACCACGCAGACCAGCAAGACCGCCCGGACCACCCACAGGGTCGGTCCCAGGCTCTGCAGAAAGTGGGCGTAGCCGTTGAGGTGGTCGGGCGGGCTGAAGATCTGCAGGTTGCCGGCCAGGTGCCCGGTGACGAAGGCGATGAGCACGACGCCGGTGACCGCCATCACGTATTTCTTGCCGAGGGAGGAGCGGAAAAAATGGCCGACGAGATTCATCTCATTGGGAACGGTGCGGAAAGCAGATGCGGCGCCGCCGCTGCCAGCCGGCGTAAACCGCGTGTCGGTAGACCAAAGCGCAACCCGAAAGTAAAGACTGCCCGATTTTGAACCAAACCGGGAGACTGTATATTAGGCGGCTTACAACTTAAAAGAAGAAAACCTTACCCCACGCGTTGCGTCGCGCGGCTGAACGGGACGGGGCCATCCGGGCCGGCGCCACGCCGGGCGGGCCCCGTTTCCGCGGCGGCTCACTTCGCCAGCGGCTTGAGCAGGGCGAACTTGCCGCTGGCGCCCGGCGTCAGCGACCGCCGCCGGAAGCTGTTCACGCGCACCCCCGGCCCGAGCACCCGCGCGACCGCTGCGGCGACGTCCGCCGGGGCGTGGTGATCGGCCACGTAGTGGAAGTCCCAGCGGGTCTCGCCCGTCTGCACCAGGCAATAGTGCCAGCACGCAAACTCCGCCGGAAGCGCCGCGTCGATGTCGGCGGCCGAGACGACGCCGCCATCCGCCCGCACCGGCAGGTCGCGTTCGCGGCCGAGGATGCGAAAACCCGTGGGGAAGCGCCGCACGATGTCGCCCGTGCTGTAGCGCAGCAGCGGCATGGCCTGCCGGCCGCGCGTCGTCACCCGCGTCTGAAACACCTCGGGCAGGCCGTGCCACGGCTCGAGTTCGACGAAGGCGTTGGCCTCGATCACGCGCGAGTTGTCCTGGAAGGCATCCCCGACGAACAGGTAGCCGGCCTCCGTCGACCCGTACAGGTCGACCTGCGGCGCCGGGAACACCTCGGCGATGCGCCGGCCGTGCTGGAGGCTGGCCTTGCCGTAGGTGAGGATGACGACC
>CAZKDK010000380.1:0-2856 GCA_964551145.1 uncultured Opitutaceae bacterium
CCCGCGCGATTTCCTCGTCCGGGTTGAAGCACACGCGGATGTCGCCGTGGGCGATATCGGGGTGGCGCAGCAGGTGGCGCGCCGCGGCCATGACGATGGCGACGCCAGCCTTGTCGTCGGCGCCGAGGAGGGTGGTGCCGCTCGCCGTCACGATGTCGTCGCCGATCTTCTCGCGCAGATGCGGGATGGTATCGGTGGTGAGCTGCTGGGCCGGGTCGTCCGGCAGCGCGATCGGTTTGCCGTCGAATTTCCGGTGGACGATCGGCTTGGCGCCGCCGGGCAGTTCGGAGGCGGTGTCGACATGGGCGAACCAGGCGAGCCGGGGCACGCCGGCGCGGGGCGAATTGGCCGGAAGGGTGGCGATCACGTAGCCGTCGGCGGTCAGGCGCACGCCGGCGGCGCCGAGCTCGCGCAGCTCCTGCTCCAGCAGGCGGACCAGGTCCCACTGGCCCGGCGTGCTCGGGCACGTCGGCGAGTGGGCGTCGCTCCGGGTGTCGATGCGGACATAGCGGCAGAACCGTTCGAGCAGGTCTTCGGCGTCGATGGGGCTGGGCATGGTGCGGAGCATGGCACGGCCGGCGGCGCGGCGCAAAAAAGAAAACCGGCGGGGGCCGTTCGCCTGAGATCAAGCGCCGGTGCCGACGGAGCGATCGCGGCGGACCGGGAGGTCCGCCCTCCACGCTGGCGCGTTGGCGGTACGCTGGAGGGCGAGGCTCCCGCCGAGCCGATCGTCAACGGTTCCCGCCGTTCATAAACGGAGGTCCGCCCGCGGTGGCCGGCACAATGGGCCTTTTCATCCGTCCCCATTCTGCTGTAGCCTCGCGGTCCCGTGAACGTATTGCTGCTGTCGCCGGAATACCCGGATACCTTCTGGAGTTTCAAGCACGCCTTGAAATTCGTCCACAAGCGCGCCTCCCTGCCCCCGCTCGGGCTGCTGACCGTGGCCGCGATGCTGCCGCCGGAGTGGGAGAAGCGGCTGGTGGACCTCAACGTGCGCAAGCTGACCGACAAGGCGCTCCGCTGGGCCGACATCGTGTTCATCGGCGCGATGATCGTGCAGCGCGATTCCGCGCAGGCGCTGATCGCGCGCTGCCGGGCCGCGGGCAAGAAGATCGTGGCCGGCGGGCCGCTGTTCACCAGCGAGCACGAGCAGTTTCCCGGCGTGGACCATTTCGTGCTGAACGAGGCGGAGGTGACGCTGCCCGGGTTCCTGCGCGATCTGGCCCTGGGCTGCGCGCGGCCGGTGTACGCCTCGCCGGACCTGCCGGACCTCGGCGCGACTCCGGTGCCCCTGTGGGAGCTGGCCGAATTGGGGCGCTACGCCTCGATGTGCCTCCAGTATTCGCGCGGCTGCCCGTTCGACTGCGAATTCTGCGACGTGACGGCGAAGTTCGGCCACCGCCCCCGCACGAAGTCGGCGGCGCAGGTCATCGCCGAGCTGGACAGCCTCCACGAGGCCGGCTGGCGCGGCGCCGTGTTCTTCGTGGACGACAATCTGATCGGCAACAAGCGGGCGCTCAAGACCGAGCTCCTGCCGGCGCTGATCGAGTGGCAGAAGCGGCGGAAGGTGCCGCTCTTCACCGAGGCCTCCATCAACCTCGCCGATGACGACGAGCTGATGAAGCTGATGGCGGAGGCGGGTTTCGACATGGTGTTCATCGGCATCGAGACCCCGGACGAGGCGGGTCTGGCCGAGTGCGCCAAGCGGCAGAACCAGCATCGCGACATGGTGGCCGACGTGAAGCGGATCCAGCGCGCGGGCCTGCAGGTGCAGGGCGGGTTCATCGTCGGGTTCGACAGCGACACGCCGACGATCTTCCGCCGGCAGATCGAGTTCATCCAGAAAAGCGGCATCGTCACCGCGATGGTCGGCCTGCTCAACGCGCTGCCGGACACGAAGCTCCATGCGCGGCTGAAGCGCGAGGGCCGGCTGCTCAACCAGAGCACGGGCAACAATGCGGACGGGACGACCAACTTCGCCCCGTGCATGAAGATGGAGGCGCTGCGGGAGGGCTACCGGAGCATCCTGCGGCACATCTACGCGCCCGGGCCGTACTATCAGCGCGTGCGTACGTTCCTGCGCGAGTACAAGCGCCCCCGGTTCTCCGCCTCGATGGACTGGAGCCGGCTGATGGCGTTCGGGCTTTCCAGCGTGCGCCTGGGCGTGCTCGGCCGGGAACGCTTCCACTACTGGCGCCTGCTGATCTGGACGTTCTTTCACCGGCCGGCGCTCCTGCCGCTGGCGGTCACGTTCTCGATCTACGGCCATCACTTCCGCAAGTGCTGCGACGCGATCGGGGTCTAGGCCGTCCGGATTCTGGAGCGGCGACGCCCTCGTCGCCGTTTCCCGCTGCTCCGGGATGAATGGAAACGCGACGGGGGCGTCGCGTCCCCAGAATGCCCGGAATGCCGCGAACGGTTCACGCCACGGCCTCGAGCGGCGCGACGGCGACCTGCGCCGACCAGTGGGCGAAGAACGCGTCGCGGCGCTCGCGGGCGGCGTCGAGCGACGCGGTGCCGAGCGACCGGCGCACGCGCTCCTTGGTGAACGGTGTCGGGTGCACGGTGTAATGGAGGAACCACGTGCCGTGGTTGTTCCAGAGATGGTGGTTCGGGTTGTCCGCGCTGACGCGGATGCGGAGGACGGGTGTGGTGATGGTGGACATGATGCGTAAACGTCGTTTGGAGGTTTGCGCACCAGGCTCGAAAACGAAAAACCGCCCGTGGCATCAGGGCGGTCGTCGTCTTCGGGAGCGTTTTTGTTCGCCGCGGGGGACCGCGACGCACATCCGGGCTCTTCGCCCGAAGCCACCGTGGCCGCTCCCGGCCCGGTTGGCAGAACCGGCTGCCGTCAGC
>CAZKDK010000381.1:0-2841 GCA_964551145.1 uncultured Opitutaceae bacterium
AGAGCCGCGATGAGGATTCCGCGTTTGCCGCCGAGCTTTCGGTCGATGAGCGGCCCATTGACGAGAAACGACAGTGCATACGTCCAGGTGCCCACGCCGAAGATGATGCCCAGGTCCTCCTTCGACATCAGCGCGCCCAGTGCACCCTTGGCCACGATGAGATTGTAGCGTCCCATGCACAGGAACGAGTAGGTCATGCCCAGCGGGAACCAGTTGATGAAGCGCCGGATCATGAACCGGCGCCCGTGCCGGAGGGGATTGTTGTAGAAATAGAGCCCCACGACCGCGGCCAGAACCAGACCGACGACGGTGAGGTACATGATGGAGTGGGGGGAGCGCGGTGGAGAGGCCGGGGCGCTGGCGGCGCCCTTGGATTTCGCCCGCAACTTCGCCACGGATGCCGGCCGGTCAAAAACTTTCTGTCCGTTCAACAGACTTTTTCATTTGAGACTTCCGCACGAGTTTGCACGCTCCCTCGTCCAATACCCCGCCACCAAGCCCCATGAAGATCGGGATACCCAAGGAAACCGCCCCGGGCGAGAGCCGCGTCGCCTTCATTCCCGCTCTCGCGGGCGCCCTCCTGCGCGACCAGCATGAGATCCTCGTCGGGAGCGGCGCGGGACTGCGCGCCGGCACGAGCGATGAGCAATACACGGCTGCCGGGGCCAGGATCGTTGCGTCGGCGGCAGAACTCTACGGCGCCGCCGATCTGATTCTGAAGGTCCAGCCGCCCACCGTGGCGGAGGCGGAGCAGATGCGCGAGGGGACCGCGTACATCGGGTTTCTGGCGCCGTTCGGCAACGCGCCGGTCCTGCAGGTGTTCCTCCATCGCCGCATCACCGGCTATGCGATGGAGTTCATTCCGCGCATCACCCGGGCCCAAAGCATGGACGCGCTCAGCTCGCAGGCGATGGTCTCCGGCTACAAGGCCGTGCTCATTGCGGCCGAGCGGATCGGGAAGATGTTCCCGCTCCTCATGACCGCGGCCGGTACGGTGACCCCCGCCACGGTCCTCATTCTCGGCGCGGGCGTGGCCGGCCTGCAGGCCATTGCGACCGCCAAACGCCTGGGCGCACGGGTCGAGGCGTTCGATCCCCGGCCCGCCGTGCGCGAACAGGTCAAGAGCCTCGGGGCGATGTTCGTCGAGATGGAGCTGCCCAAGGACGCGGAGACGGCTGGCGGCTACGCCAAGGAACTCTCGCCCGAGTTCATCAAAAAGGAGATGGAGGCCATCGGCGCGCGCCTGCCCAAGGTGGACGTGGTGATCTCGACGGCCCAGGTCTTCGGCAAGAAGGCGCCGCTGCTGGTCACCGCCGACATGGTCGGCCTGATGCGCCCCGGCACCGTGTTCGTCGACCTCGCCGCCGAGCAGGGCGGCAACTGCGAACTCAGCCGCGCCGGCGAGACGATCCTGCACCGCGGCGTCGCCATCATCGGGGCGGTCAACCTGCCGGCCTCCGTGCCGGCCGACGCCAGCGCGTTGTACGGCCGCAACTGCTTCAATCTCTTCCGCCACCTCTACCCCAAGCCCGGCGCGCAGCCGGATCCGGCCGACGACATCGTCAAGGGCGCCTGCCTGACCCGCGGCGGAGAAGTAACCAACGAGACCGTGCGCACGATTCTCAGCAACGCCCAAGGATCCCCATGACGCCCCTGCTTCTCGCCACCACGGAGGTGGCGCAACACGCCGTGCACACGTTGCCGCCGATGGATTTCGGCCGGCTCATGTTCTACCTGTTCATCCTGGTGCTGGCCGGCTTCCTCGGATTCGAAGTGATCGGCCGCGTGTCGCCCACGCTGCACACGCCGCTGATGTCCGCCACCAACGCCATCTCGGGCATCTCGCTGGTCGGCTCGCTCGTGGCCGCCAGCGGCGAGTACAGCCTGGTCAGCTCCATCCTCGGCATGTGCGCCGTCTGCGCCGCCAGCATCAACGTGGTGGGCGGCTTCATGATCACCGACCGCATGCTGAAGATGTTCCGGAAGAAGGGCCCGGGGGCACGGAAGTGAACACCGACATCAACATCGTCATTTCCGAGTGGTCGTATCTCGCCGCCGCAGTGCTGTTCGTGCTGGGCCTCCGCGGCCTCAGTTCGCCGGCCACCGCGCGCCGGGGCATGTTTCTGGCCGAGATCGGCATGGCCCTCGCCGTGGTGGGGACGCTGCTCTACATCCAGATCCTCACGTGGTTCTATATCGTGATCGGCGCCGCCGTCGGCTCGGTGATCGGCGCGCTCATGGCAATCTTCATGCCGATGACGGCGATGCCGCAACGAATCGCGCTGTCGCACTCGTTCGGCGCGCTGGCCGCCGTGCTCGTCGGCTGCTTCAAATACATCGAGTACGGCGGCGGGGGCCTCGGCCGGCTGCGCATGACCGCCCTCGGCTTCGAGGTCATGTTCGGCGCCCTCACGGTCACCGGCTCGCTGATGGCGTTCGGCAAGCTGCAGGGGATGATCCGCGGCGCCCCCATCACCTACCGGGGCCAGAACATCTTCAATGTCGCGCTCTTCTTCGCGGCGCTCGCGCTCTTTTTCTACCTGCTCTACGACCCGAACAACTCCACGGTGTTCTATGCGATGATGGCGACGGGCTTCGTCGTCGGCATCCTCCTCGTCATGCCGATCGGCGGCGCGGACATGCCGGTGGTGATCTCGCTGCTCAACTCGTACGCCGGCCTCGCCGCCGCGGCCACGGGGATCGCCATCGACAACAAGGTGCTGATCATCGCCGGCTCGCTCGACGGCACCAGCGGCTTCTTCCTCTCCATCCTGATGAGCCGCGCCATGAACCGCTCGTTCGCCAACGTGCTGTTCGGGGCCGTCGGGTCCGCCCCGGCCG
>CAZKDK010000382.1:0-2809 GCA_964551145.1 uncultured Opitutaceae bacterium
GCCCGGCGGAATCGGCCGGATCGACTGGTTGCTCATCTGCGCGTTTCTATATTATAGAAACGCTGGGGCAAACAAAAAGGCCGGTCGGTACGACCGGCCTGGAAGCGATGGAGGATCTTGCGGCCGTCTGCGGCCCTAGACCTCGTAGGGCGGGAGGATCTTCTCGATGCGGTGCTTCTCGAGGCGCGCGAACAAGGGCAGCCCGTTGTCGTACTGCACCGGCACCTCGCCCTGGATGAGCGGCAACGCGTAGCGGAAGAACTGGAAGTTCATGCTGACGCCGTCCTCGTTGATCCACTCGGTCGGGAGCTTCTTCACGCCGTTGGCGATCTCGCTCAGCGACGCCAGCCCGGTCTCGCAGGTGTAGTGGTCGGTGTCGCCGCGCACGAGGATGACGCACTTGTCGGTCTCGCCGGCGATGGCGGCCTTCACCGCCGCCTGGCCCGCGAGAAACGCCTCGTCGTTGTCGGTTTTCGACGAGCAGTGCGCCGCGGCGCGCTGGGCGATGCCGAGCTTGGCCGTGCGCGCCTTCACGCCGACCTGGGTTTCGACGAGGCCCTTGAGGTATTCGCCCGCGCCGCCCAGCTGCGCATGGCCGAACGCGTCGGTGCTGGCGCTGTCGGTGGCCACGTAGTTGCCGTCCTTGTCGACGAGGCCTTCGCCGACGACGACGAGACAGTACCGCTCGCGCTTGAGCACGCGGCGCACGTCCTCGACGAACTTCTCGGCACTGAACGGCGTCTCGGGCAGGTAGATCAGGTGCGGCGGGTCGTGGGGATGGTCCCGGCGCTTGGCCAGCGCGGAGCCCGCGGCGATCCAGCCGGCGTTGCGGCCCATGACCTCGAGGATCGACACGAGATCGTTCTGCCCCATGGCCTCGTTGTCGCAGGCCAGCTCGCGCACGGTCGCGCAGATGTACTTGATCACGCTGCCGTAGCCCGGGCAGTGGTCGGTCACCGGGAGGTCGTTGTCGATCGTCTTCGGCACGCCGATCACGCGCATTTCGTGGCCCTGCGCCGCGGCCAGCTTCGAGATCTTGTCGGCCGTGTCCTGCGAGTCGTTGCCGCCGCAATAGAAGAAGTACCGGATGTTGTGCGCCTTGAACACCTCGATCGTCCGGTCGAAATCCTGCTGTTTCTTCAGCTTGAAGCGGCAGGTGCCGAGGGCGGCGCCCGGGGTGCTCCGCAGGGCCCGGATCTGCTGCTGCGACTCGGCCGCGAGATCGATGAACTCCTCGTTGAGGATGCCGAGGACGCCGTTCAGGCCGCCATAGACCTCCTCGATGCAATTGTGATTGAGGGCCTCGGCGACCACGCCGGCGATGCTGGCGTTGATCACGGCGGTCGGACCGCCCGATTGGGCCACAAGACAGTTTCCTACGAGTTCAGCCATGGCTGGAAGAGGTGTCAGGATTCGAAATCACGGAAGGAGGAGCAACGAAAGGAGCCGCCCGAAGGCGTGGCAAATCAAATCTCCCGGGCGACGACGCGCACCCCGGGCTAGAGCAGCCGGCCCGGCAGGTACTCCGCGGCGCCCCTCACCCGCTTGGCGAGCGGTTCCACCTCGGCCACGAACACATCGACCTGGTGCGGAGCCGCGCCCACGTAGCGCACGCTCTCGGCCAGGATGGCCTGGAGCTGTTTCTTGCCGAGGCCGACCCGCTTGTCGCCGGCCAGGCGCGAGAGCAGGTCGGTCTCGCCGTTGTCCGCGCCCGAGCGCAGCGCCTTGGCCGTCGCCAGCGCATGTTCCTGGATCGCCGCATGCGCCGATTCGCGGCCGGCCCCGTTCTTCACCGCTTCCATCAGGAATGTGGTCGTGGCGAGAAACGGCAGGTTGCGCTCGTTCTCCGCCGCGATGGCGGCGGGAAACACCTCCATCTGCCTGAGCACGGTGAGGAAGGTCTCGTAAAGCCCGTCGATCGCGAAAAACGCATCGGGCAGCGCCACCCGCCGCACCACCGAGCACGATACGTCGCCCTCGTTCCACTGGGCTCCGCTCAGCGCCGCGGTCATGGTCACGTGGCCGCCGAGGACGTCATGCAGGCCGCAGATCCGCTCGCAGTTCCGCGCGTTGACCTTGTGCGGCATCACCGACGAGCCGACCTGGCCCTCCTGAAAGCCCTCCGTCACCAATCCCTGTCCCGCCATGAGCCGGATCGTGCGCGCGAAGCCCGCCGCCGCCGCGCCCGCCTGGTGCAGCGCCGAGACCACGTCGAAGTCGAGACTGCGCGGATAGACCTGCCCCACGGCGAACAGGGAGCGCCGGAAACCCAGGTGCTTGAGGATGCGCCCCTCGAGTTCGGCCACCCGGTCGGCCCGGCCGCCCAGCAGGGTGAGCTGGTCGAGCTGCGTGCCCACCGCCCCTTTCAAACCGCGGACCGGATAGCGCTCGATCAGGTTCTCCACCCGCTCCAGCGCGATGAGCAGTTCCTGGCCGAACATCGCGATGCGCTTGCCGAGCGTCGTCGGCTGGGCCGGCACGTTGTGCGTGCGCCCGGTGATCATCAGGTCGCGGTGCGCCCCGGCCTGCCGGCCGAGCGCCAGCAGGGCGGCCACCATCTTGAAATGCACCGCCTTGAGCGACCGGTGGATCTGGAGCTGCTCGACGTTCTCCGTCAGGTCGCGGCTGGTCAGCCCGAGATGGATGAACTGCCGACCCGCCAGCTCGGAGAACTCCTCCAGCCGCGCCTTCACGTCGTGCAGCGTCACCCGCTCGCGCCGCCGGATGGACTCGAGGTTGATGAGGCCCCGGGCCCGTTCGTAGTCCTTGATCGCCTCGGCCGGGATGGGCACGCCGAGGTCCTTCTGCG
>CAZKDK010000383.1:0-2790 GCA_964551145.1 uncultured Opitutaceae bacterium
CTCGATGCGCAGGTGCCGAGCCTGATCCTCCAGCCGCTGGTGGAGAACGCCATCCGGCACGGCGTCGAGCCGCAGGCCCGGCCGGGTCACATCGAGCTGACGGCCCGCCGCGAGCCCGGCGTAATCGTGCTGACGGTGCGGGACGACGGCCCCGGCGAGCCGCCGGGCGGATTCACCCGCGAAGGCATCGGTCTGGGCAACACCCGCGCGCGCCTGCGCGAACTCTATGGCGACCGGCATCGTTTCGAGCTGGCCAATCACCCCGAAGGCGGTCTGATCGTGCGGCTGACCCTGCCGTCCGACTGATGCCATGACCCGCCTCCGCGTCCTGATCGTCGACGATGAACCGCTCGCGCGCGACCGGCTGCGCGGCTGGCTGCGCGCGGAGTCGGGGGTCGAGATCGTCGGCGAATGCGGCAGCGGCCCCGAGGCCCTCGCCGTGCTCCGGCGCACGCCGCTCGACCTGGTGTTTCTCGACGTCGAGATGCCGGGCTGCGACGGCTTCCAGGTGCTCGGCGAGCTGCCGGCCGGGGAACGGCCGGCCGTCATTTTCGTCACGGCCCACGAGCGGTTCGCCCTCGACGCGTTCGAGGTGCAGGCCATCGACTACCTGCTGAAGCCGTTTGACCGGGAACGGTTCCAGACCGCGCTGCGTCGCGCCGAGGAGCAACTGAAGGCCCGGCGGGCCGGCAAGCTCGAGGACCGGCTGGAAAGCCTGCTCGCCGACGCCGCGGGCCCCGGCCGCAAGCCGGAGCGGCTGACCGTGAAGGCCAACGGCCGGCTGGTTTTCCTGAAACCAGAGGACATCGTGTGGGTGGAGGCCGCGGACAACTACATCATCCTGCACCTGGTCGCCGGCCAGCTCATGCTGCGCGATACCCTGACGGCGATCGAAGAGCGGCTGGGCACAGCCAGCTTTGCGCGCGTGAACCGCTCCGCGCTGGTCAATCTGGACCAGATCAAGGAGCTGCAGCCGACGTTTCACGGCGATTACGTGGTGATCCTGCGCAACGGCACCGAGGTGCCGCTGAGCCGCAGCCTGCGCGGTCAGTTCGGCCGGTTTGCGGGCGAGTCCTGAGCCCCGCGGAGGGACGTTGGACGCTCGAAGAGCCTGATCGGCCGCCAGAAACGCGCGCATGGCCCCTTTCCCACGGCAACTGGCCCCAAAAGTGTTCCCGTCAATGAGTTAAAGCGCCTTAAGGTGGCCTGTGAGCCGATGGTGTTTTGCCGTATTCAAGCCGGCACATCGCCTACCCCGCCATGCGACCAGCCTTCCCAACCAAGCGCGTCCGCAATGTGTGCCATCCGTGCGCGGCGGCGGACGGGGATTCGCGGCTCGGGTCGGACCGGTGGACACCAGGCGCGACGCGGCGCCCGCGCAGCCTGCGGCCGGGGCCAATCAATTTCCATGTTGGCAGTGCATCAGCCTACGCACGCCGATGAGGCGATCCGGCCCGAGGGATCGGCAGACGGTCTTCATCCCGGCGCCGGCCGCCGTTGAAGCGCACCGCGGTATGACCCGGATCCTTCCGTCGCTTCTGCTGGCTGGCGCACTGGCCTCGGCCGCGATCGCCGCCCCCACCGGGGTGGAGGCGCATCCGTTCGCGCCGCGGCATCCGCCCGCCGCGGGCGGGAAGCGCTTCCAGGAACTGCCGGCCGCCGAGACGGGCCTCACCGTCGCCAACGTCTACAACGACCCGCGCCTGTGGGGTGAGCGGTTCCGGGAGTTCACGCTCGGCGCCGTCGAGACCGGCATCGCCGTGGCCGACTTCGACCGCGACGGCTGGGCCGACCTCTACGTCGTCTCGAAGAACGGGCCCTGCGCGCTCTACCGCCAGGTCGCGCCCTTCAAGTTCGTTGACGTCGCCGCCGCCGCCGGCGTCGCCTGCGCGGATCCCGCCGCGCCCAAGGTCGGCGCCACCGCGGTCGACATCAACCAGGACGGCTGGCCCGACCTCTACGTCTGCCGTTACGACGCCCCCAATCTGCTCTTCATCAACAACGGCGACGGCACCTTCACGGAGCGCGCCCACGAATACGGGCTCGATATCAAGGACTCGTCGGTCATGGCGACGTTCGCGGACTACGACGGCGACGGCTACCTCGACTGCTTCATCGTCACGAACATCCTCGATTTCTCCAAAAGCCCGCTCGGCCAGCGCGACTATCTGCTCCACAACAACGGCAACGGCACGTTCACCGACGTGAGCACGGCCGCCGGCATCTGGGGTCTCTCGCAGGGGCACACCGCCATCTGGTTCGACGCCAACCAGGACGGCTGGCCCGACCTCTATGTCTCGAACGATTTCGAGACTCCCGACCATTTCTACCTCAACCAGGGCAACGGCACGTTCGTCGATGTCGTGGACCAGCGCCTGCCCCACGTGCCCTACTTCTCGATGAGCGCCGATTCCGGCGACCTCAACAACGACGGGCTGATCGATTTCGTGGTCTCGGACATGCGCGACCACACCCGGCAGGAGTACGTCGCCGGCATGGAGGAGGTCGGCCGGAGTCTCTCGGAGCTGGAGCGCGTGACCGAGCTCGTTCCGCAGTACATCTGGAACGCCGTCTTTCTGGGCACGGGGGCCGACCGGTACCAGGAGGCCGCGCATCTCACCGGCATGGTGGCCACCGGGTGGACCTGGACGACGCGCCTCGCCGACCTCGACAACGACGGACGCGAGGACGTGTTCTTCACCACGGGCATGATCCGGAATCTGGTCGATCCGGATCTGGTCGCCCGGCAGAACGCCGCCCCCACCCTGGCCGCCCGCGCCGCGGTCTGGA
>CAZKDK010000384.1:0-1527 GCA_964551145.1 uncultured Opitutaceae bacterium
TTAGATTTAGGGTTTAAGGTGAGGGCCGAATCCGGACTCCGGTCTTCACCGCGAATGATCCCTTTTTGTGGCTTCTCGTGCCTTTTTGTGGCAAAAGAATGCCTGACATCGGATCGGCGGCGACCCCGCCTTCGCCAAGCCTTCGACGCGGCAGGCCAGCCTTCGCCGGAGGCTACGGCTCGGCAAACAAGGTCGCGCCCTACGAAATTCCTCTTCGCTACCTCTGCTGGCTCCTGTAGAAAATGGCCGGAATTCAACGATCCCGGTGTCAGGTGTCCCCATCATGAAAATTCTCCGCCTTTGCTTCATCGCCGGACTGATCGGCACCGCGTTGGCGGCCCAAGAGAGAGCAGTGCCGGTCAATCTGAATGATCCGTTGCCGACCGTCGTCCTGACCGACGGCCGGATCCTCCACGACGTGAAGATCATCGGCTTCGGCGGCTCCACCGTCACGGCGAAGTGGACCGGCGGCCAGGGGACGATCGCGTACGCGGCCCTGCCCGACGCGATCCGCAAGGCGGCGGAGGCGCGCAGGCCGGCTCCGCCCCAGCTCTCCGCAGCGGAAGCGGCGGGAATCGCAAAGACTGGACCGGCCGCCGGAGAATCCGCACTGGTGTTTTCGCGACGGGGATTCTCCACCCACCTGTTGCGCCGGGAAACGACCGGCGAAGCTCCCGACCAGCCGCCGCCCGGTGTATTGAATCTGGTGTCGTACCCGGGACCGCTCGGGCCGATGGCCGCATACGTCAGCCCATCACCCGACGACGGCAGACGCCATCCGGCGATCATCTGGCTCATCGGCGGGTCGAGCAACAGCATCAGCTCCACGGCGTGGGAGTCACAGCCGCCGGACAACGACCAGTCGGCGAGCGGATTCCGCGCCGCCGGCATCGTCATGATGTACCCGTCGCTGCGCGGCGGGAACCGGAACCCCGGTTGCCGCGAACGGTTCTATGGCGAGGTTGACGACGTCATCGCCGCCGCCCGGTTCCTGGCGCGGCTCAGTTATGTCGATCCGAAACGGATCTATCTCGGCGGCCACAGCACCGGCGGAACCCTGGCCCTGCTCGTCGCGGAATCGACCGACCAGTTCCGCGCCGTCTATGCCCTGGGAGCGGTCGGGGACATGCGCGGCTACAGCCAGGACGCCGTGCCGTTCGACCTCTCGAACAGGAAGGAGACGCAATTGCGGTCGCCGAAGCTCTGGTTCGACTCGATCCATGTCCCGACCTTCGTTTTCGAGGGAACCGAGGCTCCGGCCAACATCGCATCGTTGCGCGACATGGCTGCGACGAACCGGAACCCGCTGGTGCAATTCAACGAGATTCCGGGCGGCACCCACTTCACCATCATCGCCCCCCTCGTCCGGGACATCGCCGGGCGGATCCAGCAGGGCGGGGAATAGTGGGACGGTCTCCGTACTTTCAGCTCTGCGGGCTCCTGTGAAAATGACGGATTGAGCGGTCTTTTTCTTACAGAAGGTAACGGAGACAACCGAGGGATCTCGGCACCAGTCCGATCGCAATC
>CAZKDK010000384.1:1627-2790 GCA_964551145.1 uncultured Opitutaceae bacterium
GCGGCGCGCCCAGCGGTCGCGCCCTACCTGAGTCATCCTGCGAGAGAACGAGAACGAGTGGAGCGGCGACGCCACCGTCGCCGTTTCGGCACACGCGACGTGGGCGTCGCGTCCCCAGGGGATCCAGTCCGACGGTCGAGCCCTACCTGAGTTGGCCTGCCGAGAGAACGAGAACGAGTGGAGCGGCGGCCCGGCCTCCGCCTAGCCTGCGGCGCGGCAGGTGCCACCGTCGCCGGTTCGGAACACGCGACGTGGGCGTCGCGTCCCCAGGGGATCCCATCCGGCAGTCAGGTCCTGCCTCCCCTGCGGCGACCGGAGCGCCCTACAACGGCAAAGGCGGGATCGAGAGAACGAGAACGACTGGAGCGGCGACGCCCTCGTCGCCGTTTCGGAACACGCGACGTGGGCGTCGCGTCCCCAGGGGATCCAGTCCGACGATCGCGCCGTACCTGAGCCCTCCTGCGAGAGAAAGAGAAAGATCCAAGAATTAGGGCGCGGCGGCCGCCGCCCGCGCCTCCGCCGAAAAACTCCTCGCCGCTTCCACGGCCCGCCGCCACGCTGCGTGAATCATGTGGCCCTACCTGGCCATGTTCTTTGCGGCCCTGGCCACTGACCTTATTCCGGTGATCGGGCCTCCGGTCTGGACCGTCATGGTATTCATGGTGCTGAAGTTTGACCTGAATCCATGGCTGGTGCTCGCCGTGGGCGTGCCTGGATCGGTGCTGGGCCGCTATGGACTCAGCCTCTATGCCCCGTGGTTCTTCGGGAAGATCATCAAGCGGACCAAGTGCGACGAGCTGAAGTTCGCCGGCCGGAAGCTGACGGGGAGTCTTTGGCGCACCTGGCCCTTCGTGCTGCTCTATTCGCTGATGCCGCTCTCGACGACGGCCCTGTTCTCGGCCGCCGGCCTCGCCCGGATCAAGCCGGTCCAGATTCTTCCGCCCTTCTTCGTCGGCAAGTTCGTGAGCGATGCAGTCATGCTCTTCACCGGCCGCTACGCCATCCACAACTCCGTCGGTCTCGTGTATGGCACGTTTTCCTGGAGAGGGATCACCACCATCGTGGTCGGCCTGGCCATCCTCGCCGCCTTTCTTTTCCTCGACTGGCGGGTGCTGCTGGAGAAGAAGCAGCTCCGGATGAGCTTCAACATCTGGAAATAGCAG
>CAZKDK010000385.1:0-2789 GCA_964551145.1 uncultured Opitutaceae bacterium
AGCACTGTCACCGCCCAGAAAGGCGGCGCAATGAAAATACTCGTCGTCCAGGACCTCCTGCGCAGCGGCGGCACCGAACGGCAGTCGATCCTCCTGACCCGCGGGTTCGCCGCCGCCGGACACGGGGCGATCCTCCTCACGTTCCGGCCCGGCGGCGCCCTCGCGGGCGAGCTGGCCGGCGTCGACCACCGGGTGCTCACCCCGGTCGATCTCGGCCTCGACTGGTTCGCGCCGGGTCTGCTGCGCGCGGCCGGGGCGATTGCCCCCGACGTGGTGCTGTGCATGGGGCGGATGGCCAACTGCCACGCCGGCTTCATCCAGGGTCGCCTGCCGGACCGGGTCGTGGTCGGGACCATGCGGACGGGGAAGCCGCTGCCGTTTCTTTTCCGCCGCTCGCTGCGCCGCGTGCGCCATGTCGTCGCCAACAGCCATGCCGCCCGGCGAACCCTGGTCGACGGCCTCGCGCTTCCCCCGGACAAGATCACCGTCATCCACAACTCGCTCGTTTTCCCCGCGGCCCCGCAGCTCATCCGGAACGAGGCGCTCCGCGCCGCCCACGGCGCCGGCCCCGGCACGATCGTCCTGCTCTGCGTGGCCATGTTCCGCCTCCGGAAAAACCAGCGCGAACTGCTGGCCACCGTCGCGGGCCTGCCGCCCGAAGTCGACTGGCAGCTCTGGTTCGCCGGCGACGGCGAAACCAAGGCCGATTGCGAACGCCTGGCGCGGACTTCGCGCCTCGGCCCGCGCATCAAGTTCCTCGGCTGGCAGCGCGATCCCAGCCCGTTCTACCTGGCCGCCGACGTCGCCGTCCACGCCTCCTGGAGCGAATCGCTCTCGAATTTCGTGATCGAGGCGCAGGCCCACGGCCTGCCGGCGGTCGTCTACGAAGCCCAGGGCATCGCCGAATGCTTCCTGCCCGGCGACACCGGCTTCGTGGTGGCCCGCGGCGACCGCGCGTCGTTCCGCCGCCACCTCGAGCAGTTCGCGCGGTCCGGTCCCGGCGAACGCGCCGCCCGGGCCGAGCGGGCCCGCACCTACGCCGCCGCCACCTTCGACCCCGAGCAGCACGTCGCCGCCCACCTCGACCTGTTCGCGCGGCTCACCGCCGGGGGCGCCTGAATCCGCCGCCCCGTTCCGGGTCGGCGGACGCGTTCTGGGAGTTGCCTTTGCCGCGCCGGTGCTCATCGGTTGCCTGCGTGGTCACCGATCTCACCCGCGGCTGCATCCGCCTGCGCGGCGTCCGCCAGAACAATCTCAAGGGCTTCGACCTCGACCTCCCGCTGGGCCGGCTGATCGTCGTCACCGGCCTGAGCGGCACGGGCAAGTCCTCGCTCGTCTTCGACACCCTCCATGCCGAGGGCCAGCGGCGCTACGTCGAGACGTTCAGCGCCTACACGCGCCAGTTCCTCGAGCTGCTCGACGCGCCGCACGTCGACGCCATCGAGAACATCCGGCCCTCCATCGCGATCGCGCAGACCAACACCGTCAAGACCTCGCGCTCCACCGTGGGCACGATGACGGAGCTGACCGATTTCTTCAAAGTCTGGTTCAGCCATGGCGCCGAATGCTTCGATCCCGCGACGGGCGAGAAGGTCGACGACGACGATCCGCGGACGATCTGGCGCAAGGCGCAGGCTGCGCTCGGGGGCGCGCCCATCGTCGTCGCCTTCCGGGTGCAGCGTCCCGCCAGTCTGAAATGGCCGGAGATCCTCACGAGCATTAAGGCCCAGGGCTACGTGCGGGTGCTGCTCCCGGCCGGCCGCGGCGGGTGCGCCGCCGCCCGGATCGACGACCTGCTGCGCCCGGCCCACTCCCCGGCGGACCTGCGCGCGGGTGCCGTTCTGTTCGTCGTCCAGGACCGGCTCATCGTCGCCCCGGAGGGCCGGGCGCGCTTCCTCGAGGCGGCCGAGACCGCGCTCCATTTCGGTCACGGCGAGGTCTTTCTCTTCCGCGAGGCCGACGGCGGGCGATTCACCGAGGGCGGGCATTACTCGCGCGGATTGCACTCGCCGGGCAGCGGCCGGACGTTCCGGCCCGCCACCCCCGCGCTGTTCTCCTTCAACTCCCCGCTGGGCGCGTGTCCGCGCTGCCGCGGATTCGGCCGCATCATCGACATCGATTACCGCCTCGCCATCCCGGACCACTCGCTGTCGCTCGACGCCGGCGCGATCAAGCCCTGGGAGGGGAAGATCTACGGCGAATCCAAACGGGACCTCTACGTCTTCGCGCGCCGGCGCAAGATCCCGACCGACGTGCCCTTCGCGGCGCTGACCCCGGAACAGCAGGATTTCATCATCAACGGCGACCCGGATTACGGGCAGCCCGGACGGAAATGGCCGAAGGCCTGGTACGGCCTCAAGGGATTCTTCAGCTACTTCGAGACCAAGACGTACAAGATGCACGTGCGCGTCTTCCTCTCCCGCTATCGGGCCTACAACACCTGTCCCGCCTGCGGCGGCGCGCGGCTGCAGCCGGAGGCGCTGTGCTGGCGCTGGCACGGCCGCACCCTGCCCCAGCTCTATGCCCTGCCGGTCGCCGACCTCCTGGCCGAGGTCGCCGATCCGGCCCTTCGCCGGGCGGACGCGAAGCCGGCGGACCACTCGGCCGACCTGGCCCACGACGCAATCGTCACCCGCCTGCGCTACCTCGAGCAGGTCGGCCTGGGCTACCTCACGCTCGATCGCACCTCCCGCACGCTCAGCGGCGGCGAGGTCGAGCGCGTCAACCTCACCTCGTGCCTCGGCACCTCGCTCGTCGATACCCTGTTCGTGCTCGATGAGCCGAGCGTC
>CAZKDK010000386.1:0-2739 GCA_964551145.1 uncultured Opitutaceae bacterium
CGGGATTCGGCAGGATGGCGACGGCCGACTGGATCGGTCTGGCCATCTTCCTCGTCGGGGGCACGATGATCGCCGGCGTGACGGAAGCGATGCACCGGGCCCGGGCGCGCGCGCTGTCCGCGGAGTTCAAGGCCCGGCAGGAGGAGGCGCTGCGCCGGGTCAACGCGGACCTGACCTCGGCCAACGCCCGCCTTACCGGGCGCAACGCCGAACTGCGCCAGGCCAACGAGCGGGTGCTGGCCGCCGGCCGGGAGGCGGAGAAGGCCGGCGCCGAATTGCAGCGGCTCAACCGCACGCTCAAGGCGCTCAGCGACAGCAACCAGGCGCTGACGCGATCCGACGACGAGGCCGGATATCTGCAGGAGGTGTGCCGGATCGTGCAGCGGGACTGCGGCTATGCCATGGTGTGGATCGGCACCGCCGTGGACGATGCGGCCCGGACCATCCGGCCCGTGGCCCAGGCCGGCTTCGAGGAGGGATACCTGCAGACGCTGAACCTGACCTGGGCCGACGCCGAGCGCGGCCGCGGCCCCACCGGCACCGCCATCCGCTCCGGCCATCCGACCGGCTGCCGGGACATGCTGAACGATCCGACGTTCGCGCCCTGGCGCGAGGAGGCCCGCCGGCGCGGCTACGCGTCCTCGCTGGCCGTGCCCTTCAGCGCCGGACCCAGGCCGATCGGCGCCATTACGACCTATTCCCGCGAGCCCGACGGGTTCTCGCCCGAGGAGGAGGTCCTCCTGACCGAGCTCGCGGACGATGTCGGCGCCGGCGTCACCTCGCTCCGGCTGCGCGCCGCGCACGCCGCGGCCGAGCAGGCGCTGCGGGCGGAACACGACGCGGTCCGCGATCGCGAGGAGGAGCTCACGGCCATCTACGACAATGCGCCACTGATCATGCTGCTCCTGGACAGCGACCACCGGATCCAGAAGGTGAACCGGCTGGCGGCGGCGTCCGCCGAATCCACCTGCGAGGGGCTCCAGGGCCGGCGGGCCGGCGAGGCCCTGCGATGCGCGCATGTCCGCGACGACCCCCGGGGATGCGGGTTCAGCCCCGCCTGCGAGCGCTGCGCGTTTCGCAATTCGGTCACGGCCACCTTTGCGACCGGGCGCGGGCACTACCAGGTCGAGGTGACGCTGGCGGGCGGCGCGCGGGATGCCCCGCGGAACAGCACGTACCTGCTCTCGACCACGCGCCTCACGGTCCGGGGCGCGCCCCGGGCGCTGGTGACCATGCAGGACATCACCTCGCGCAAGCAGGCGGAGGAGGCGCTGCAGCGCGCGCGGTCCGAATTGGAGCTGCGCGTCGCCGACCGCACGGCCCGGCTGCGCGCGCTCGCGGCGGAACTGACGCAGTCGGAGGAGCGCGAACGCCGCCGGATCGCGCGCATTCTCCACGACGACCTGCAGCAGCTCCTGGTGGGAGCCCGGCTGCGCCTCGAGGCGGTGCGCGGACGCAGCGAGGCGCGGCCGCTGGCCAACGACCTCGAGCGGATCGAGCGCCTGCTCGGCGAGTCGGGCGAGGTGGCGCGCGGGCTCAGCCACGAGCTGAGCCCGACCGTGCTCCACGAGCACGGCCTCGGCCCGGGCCTGCGCTGGCTGGGCCGCTGGATGCGCGAGAAGCACGGGCTGGCCGTGCGGGTCGAGGCGCACGCCGCCGCCGAGGGGCTGGCGGCCGACGCCAAGGTGCTGGTCTTCCAGTCCGTGCGCGAACTGCTTTTCAATGTGGTCAAGCACGCGGGGATCATGGAGGCCCAGGTCGCGATCGGACCGCCCGCCGGCGGCTGCATCGAGATCGTCGTGAGCGACCAGGGCCGGGGGTTCGCGGCGGGACAGCCGGCGGCGGACGCCCCCGCCGGCGCGGGTTTCGGTCTGTTCGCGATCCGCGAACGCCTCGCCCTGATCGGCGGCCGCCTCGAGACCGGCAACGGCCCCGGCGGCGGCGGGCGCTGCCGGATCGTCGTCCCGCTGCCGGGCGGACCGCCCGCCGGCAACGCCCTGCAGCCCGTCGCCGACCGTCCCGCGCGGGCGGAACGCAGTCCGGGGCCGCGCGACTTCCAGCGGCCGGAGGCCCGCCCCCTGCGCGAGCCCATCCGCGTGCTCCTGGCGGACGACCACAAGATCCTGCGCGACGGCCTGGCCGTCGTGCTGAACACGCAGCCCGGCATCGAGGTCGTCGGTTTCGCGGCGGACGGCGAGGAGGCCGTCGCCCTGGCGGCTAGCCTGCAGCCCCAGGTCGTCGTCATGGACGTCAGCATGCCGCGCCTCGACGGGACCGCCGCCACCCGCGCGATCGCCGCCGCCTGGCCGCAGATCAAGGTGATCGGGCTGACCATGCACGCCGACGAGGTCAACCGCGACGCCATGCGGGCCGCGGGCGCCGTCGACTGCCTAGTCAAGACCGGCCCGACCGAGGACCTGATCGCCGCCATCTGCTCCGCCACCGGCTCGACCCCCCCATGGCCGTCCGCCCCGGCTTGACCGCCGGCGGGCCGTCGCTTTTTGGATGCCCGGGCGGCGGTTTGCGGCCATAGTGGGCCCATGATCGACTGGCGCCACTGGCACAACGAGCCCTACCTCGTGGGCGGCCTGGTCTTCCTCGGCTGGCTCTATGCCCTGCTGACGGGCCCGTTCCGCGACCGCCTGGGGGCCGCGGGGCCCTACCCGGCGCGCGCCGCGGTCAAATTCTACGCCGCGCTGGTCATCTTCTACCTCGCCGTCGGCTCGCCGCTCGACCAGG
>CAZKDK010000387.1:0-2738 GCA_964551145.1 uncultured Opitutaceae bacterium
GTGAACGGCTTGGGATGCTGGTCGGCGATGACCCAGGCGAGGATCAAAAGGACGAGGTCGCCGACAATAAAGGGCAGCTTCGGCAGCCGCGGGACGTCATCGAATTTCATGGGGAAAGCGGGGGCGAGCAGCGGGACGCACCCGTTTTGCGGGCGGAACGGGGGTGGCTCAAGGCTAAACCGCGCTTCCCCTCGCGATTGCCGGCCCGAATCCCGGGGGGCGCCGGCGGTGGCCAGGCGGAAAAGGCAAATTGGGACTTGTGACGGGTGACGGGATGGTTACGGTCCGGCTTCGCCCGTGGGCATGCATTTCCCCCAGTTCCTGCGGATCGAGCGCGACGGCCACCTGCTTTCCCGCCACACGGTGGTGCATCTGCGGAGTCCGAAATTCCGGATCGAGCTTGCGCCGGACGCCACGGCGCCGGACCAGGTGGGCGAGGGCGTTCTGCAGCGCATCTGGGTCCCGAATTCGTGGGCGGGCGAATATCAGAAGTGTTTCCGGATGATGGGCGCGGCCCAGCGGTTCTTCGCGGCTTCCTTTGGCGCCGCGGAACCGAAGCCGTTGACGCGGCGCCTGGGAATCTGACGGGCCGGCCGTTCAGAGGACGGCGGCCGGGAGGCGGCAGACCGGCGGCCGGCTCAGCGCAGGAGGCGCCACCCGAGCACGCAAAGCGTCAGCAGCATGCCGATGCGGACGGCCCCTTCGAACGTGAGGATGACGAGGACCCATTTGAGTCCGCAGCCGCGCCGCAGGAGAAAGCCCAGGCCGGAGACAAGGATGAGCATGACTGCCTGCAGTCGTCCCCAGGGGTTGATCAGCAACAGCGCCATCCACACCCAGTACGCGAACAGGGCGAGGCTCCAGCAGGCCGCGGTGGCCTCGCCGAGGCCGAGCTCGCGCGGATCCACGCCCCGGGCGATTTGCTTCAACCCGACGTAGCGTTCGGCGATCACGAGCTGCCAGAGCTCGAAGGCGAAAAACAGCGGGGCGAATGCGAAGAGCACCGTCACGGGCCGCATTCTTGGGCCTGGGCGGCTCCCTGCCAAGGCTGCAACGCCGTCCGCCCGGCGAGGGGGCGCCGCGGCGGGTTGCCTCACCGGCCGGCACCCAATCCCCGTTGTCATCCAACAGATGACGTCGGGCACCTGCGGCCCGGCGCGCGGGGCGCTCGATCGGAGCGGACTCCGGAGGTGGACGCGGCCGCGCCCCTGCGACGGGTTTGTCATCTATTAAATGACAACGGGTTTGGGCGGGCCAGCGGGGGGGAAACGCGGTTTTTTGATAGCCTCGCGGCGGCCGGCGGGTATTGCTGATTCTTCGAGGCATATGCAGGAACTGACCCACCGCCGGGCGACGCCGGCCGACTGCCGGTTGCTGGGCGCACTGAACGTCCAGCTCATCCAGGATGAGGGCCATCGCAACCCGATGACCGAGCCCCAGCTGATCAAGCGCATGCGCGACTGGCTGCGCCGGGGCGACTACGCGGGCGAGGTGTTCGAGCAGGGCGGCCAGTTGGTGGCATACGCGCTTTACCGCGAGGTGCCGGACGAGATCTACCTGCGGCATCTTTTCGTGGTGCGCGACCGGCGGCGCCAGGGTATCGGCCGGCTGGCGATGCGCCTGCTCCGGGAACAGGTCTGGCCGCGGGGGAAGCGCCTCGTGGTCGAGGTCCTGTCCGGCAATGCGGGCGCCGTCGCCTTCTGGAAGGCCATGGGTTACCGCGAGTACTCGTTGTGCCTGGAGATCATGCCGGAGCCGGCCGCTGGAACTCATCCTGCGCGCGGCTAGGATCGGTCGTCTCCGGCGCTCGTGGAACCGGGCGAGGCAACGGGGGTGGAGGCGCAGTCAGGTGCCGCCCAGCGCCTGCGGTGCGCGCTCCGTGTCGCGCTGGAGGTGCCGCGCGCCGAAGAGCCACAGCACGCCGGCGGCGAGGAACATCACGCCGACCGCAAGGAAGCCCGTGTTCAGGCTGTAGCGGTCGCTGAGCACGCCGATGACGACCGGCGAAAGCACGTCACCCAGCGCGTGGATGATGAAGATGTTCAGCGCGAAGCCGGCGGCCCGCATCGAGGGATGGGTCACGTTCGCCAGGATCGTGTTCGCCGGGCCCGTATTGAAGAAGAGGCAGAAGCAGGCGAGGAAGATGAGCAGCCACCCGAGGGGGAAGGGCGCGACGAGCACGGCGAGGAACAGGGGGAAACCCGCCAGCATGGCGGCGCCGGACACGAGGAAATAGGAGCCGGGAAACCGGGCGCGCAGCCGGTCGCCCGCCAGGCCGCCGAGGTAGGTGCCGGTCAGCCCGGCCACGACGACGATGGCGCCGAACGTGCTGATCGGCGCCCCGCCCGTGCCCGGGCGTTGCTGGAGGTAATAGGGCATCCAGAACGCCATGCCGCCGATGGCGAAGGTCATCGCCGTCATTCCGAGGGTGCAGAAAACGTACGACGGCGTGCGGAGGAGGATCCGGTAGTCGCGCCAGCGGACCGCCGCCGCAGGGGCGGCACGCGCCAGGTCCGCCTGTCCCCGCGGCGGCTCGCGCAGGAAAAGGCACCATGCGCCCAGCAGGAGGCCGGGCGCGACGACCAGGAAGAACGCCCAGCGCCAGCTGGCGGACGCGAAGCCTGCGGCGGCGCCCCAGGCGCCGAGGCCGGATTTCGCGACCGTCTCGCCCAGCACGTAGCCCAGCGCGCTGCCGACCGGGATCGCCATGTAGAACCACGCGAGCACCTGCCCGCGGA
>CAZKDK010000388.1:0-2734 GCA_964551145.1 uncultured Opitutaceae bacterium
GGAGACCGGCACCCCGGCCCTGAAATCGACGATCGGCTGTCGCATCGGCGGCGGGCGGTCTTTCGATCCGCGCGCTAATTGGTCCATCTGGAGCTCAGGACCGGCCGCACGGTTCTTCGACTGCGGGGCCGAAACAGTCTGGGCGATTGCGCTCATGGCCGCAGCCATGGTCACCGCCGCCGCAACTCGGATAATGCGGGACGTCGGCATAATTCCTCCTCTCCCTTCTGCCTAATCTCTAATATCTTCTTGGAGTGTGAACCCGAATGCGTTTATTCGGCACCACCTTTTATGGTTGTCAAGCTCGCGAAATTTGGAGTCTACGCGAACGGAATTGGAGAGACTGACGCCGATCGCCATCGCAGCGTCCTGATGAACCGTCGGCGCACGGCACCGGCCGGCTTGCGGCCGCAACGGCCCTCAACTCGATCATGGCAGGGAACACGGGCGGTTGGCACCTCAGCCGATTTCCCTGCGGACGCCAGCTCCCCGCCACGGCCCGCCCGCACCCCGTTTCAAAGGCGCATTCGTCCGGCGTCCCACAGATCGGCCGCAGGCGTTTGGCGGACTTTCGAGTTCGCCCAACTCCTGCCTTGAACATTTCCCCGCGCGGTCTTGGTCTGCCTGACCGTGCCGTCCGCCGCCAGCGACTTCGTCCATCTCCACGTCCACAGCGACTACAGCCTGCTCGACGGCGCCTGCCGCATCGACCGCCTGATGGAGCGCGCGGAAGGCCTGGGGATGAAGGCGCTCGCCCTCACCGACCACGGCAACCTCTTCGGCGCGATCGAGTTCTACCTGCAGGCCAAGTCCCACGGCATCAAGCCGCTGATCGGCTGCGAGATCTACCTGACCGAGGGCTCGCGGCTCGAGCGCACCGGCCGCAGCGAGGAGGGCAAGTCGATCTTCCACATGGGGCTGCTCGCGCGCAACGAGGCCGGCTACCACAACCTCCTCAAGCTCGTGTCCGACGCCCACCTGCGCGGCTTCTACTACCGGCCGCGCGCCGACTTCGAGACGCTCGCGAAATTCTCCGGCGGGCTCGTGGCCTTCTCCGGCTGCCTCGCCGCGCTCGTGCCCCAGCGGTTGCTCCAGGGACGCTTCGACGACGCCCGCAAGGCGACCGCGCGCTTCGTCGACATCTACGGGCGCGACAACTTCTTCATCGAGATCCAGGACCACGGCCTCGCGCCGCAGCGCCAGATCGTGCCCGACCTCCTCAAGCTCGCGCGGGAGTTCGACCTCAAGGTCGTCTGCACGAATGACGTCCACTACGTCCGCGCCGAGGACGCCGGCCCGCACGACACCCTGCTCTGCATCCAGACGGGCGCCAAGATCGCGGACGCCGACCGCATGCGCTTCGGCAGCCAGCAGTTCTACCTGAAGACGCCCGCCGAGATGGCGCAGCTCTTCGCCGAGGTGCCGGCCGCGGTCGCCAACACCCGGGCCGTCGCCGAAATGTGCGACCTCGCCATCCCGTTCCCCAAGGGCACTGAGCGCTACCCGCGCTACCCGCTGCCGCCCGAGGTCAAGACCGACCTCGCCGGCTATTTGAAGGACCTCTGCATCGCCGGACTTCGCCACCGTTATGGCGTCGATTACGCCACCCGCGCGTTTGCCGCCAACCCAGAACCCAAAACGCAGAACCCAAAACCCGACCCGGCGCGCGCCGCGGAACTCTGCGAGCGGATGGCGTACGAGCTCTCGATCATCGAGCAGACGGGCTACACCGACTATTTCCTGGTGGTCTGGGACTTCATCCATTGGGCCAAGCAGCACGGCATCCCGGTCGGCCCCGGGCGCGGCTCGGGCGCCGGCAGCATCGCCGCCTACCTCCTCGGCATCACCGACCTCGATCCCCTGCGGTTCAAGCTCCTCTTCGAGCGGTTCCTCAACCCCGAGCGCGTCTCGCCGCCGGATTTCGACATCGACTTCTGCATGCGCCGCCGCGGCGAGGTCATCGACTACGTGCGCCAGAAGTACGGCACCACCTGCGTGGCCAACATCGTCACCTACGGCACCCTTGGCGCCAAGATGGTCATCCGCGACGTCGCGCGCGTCCACAGCCTGCCCTACGCCGACGCCGACCGCCTCGCCAAGATGATCCCCGACGAGCTCAACATCACGCTCGACGACGCGGTTGCGAAGTCGGCCGAGCTGCGCGACGAGCTCGCCCGCAATCCCGTCGCCAAGGAGATCGTCGACGAGGGCCGGGTGCTCGAGGGCATGGTGCGCAACACCGGCAAGCACGCCGCCGGCATTCTCATCACCGACACCCCCCTCGAGGAGTACGTGCCGCTCACGCTGCAGGAGGGCGACGTCACGGTGCAGTACGACATGAACGCGGTCTCGAAGCTCGGCCTGCTCAAGATGGATTTCCTCGGGCTCAAGACCCTCACCGTCATCGCCGACGCCGTGGACAACGTGCGCCGCACTGCCGACCCGGCGTTCGATCTCGAGCAGATCCCCCTCGACGACGCGCCGACCTTCGCCCTGCTCAACTCCGGCCGCACCACCGGCGTGTTCCAGCTCGAGTCGAGCGGCATGCAGGCGCTCTGCCGCCAGCTGCAGGTCTCCACCATCGACGAGATCATCGCGTTGATCGCCCTCTACCGCCCGGGGCCGATGGAGTGGATCCCGGCGTACATCCGCGGCAAGCTCGATCCAAGCACCATCAAGTTCCCCCACCCGCTGCTCGAGGACGTCTGCCACGAGACCTACGGCGTCATGGTCT
>CAZKDK010000389.1:0-2722 GCA_964551145.1 uncultured Opitutaceae bacterium
ACGAAGTAGTTCCGGCTCTCCAGGTTCTCGTTGAACCAGGCGCGGGGCCGCAGGTCGACCGCGCCCACCGCGACGGTGCGGCCGGTCCGCCGCAGCGCGCGGTCGACGAGGACCTCGTTGCTGTAGCCGCCGGCGATCACGGCGCTGTAGTTGAGCACGAGCCGGGCCGTGTTGGAGTCGGACCCGTCGACGACGAGTTGGACGGCCGCGGTGCGGCCGCCGTCGAGGTCGGCGCCGAAGCCCGCGTCGATCTGGAGATAGGCGCTGGCGTCGGCGGCATCGATCAGCGCGGCGGCGCGGCGCGCGTCGTCGGTGGTGGCGACGGCGTCGAAATAGCCGGAGCCGGTGAAGCGCGCGACGAGCGCGCGGCTGGCCGGCGTGGCGTCATGGTCGACGACGGCGAGGCGCACATGCCGGACGTCCATGGTCACGGCGTAGCCGAAGATCAGGCACTGGATGACGGGAACGCCGAAGATGACCATCCGCATGCGCGGATCCCGGAACACCTGGATGAACTCCTTGCGGAGCATGGTGACGATGCGTTCCCACATAGTCAGTCGAGCCTCTTTTTGAGCTGCGTCACGGCGAGGGCCAGCACGAGGGCGGCGAAGACCGCCAGGAAGATCACGTCGGGCCAGAGCACGGTCAGGCCGACGCCGCGGAGGTAGATGCCCTTGACGATCGCGACGAAATAGCGCGCGGGCACGATGTAGGTGATGACCTGGACGGGCACGGGCATGTTCACGATGGCGAACATGAAGCCCGAGAGCAGGAACGCCGGCAGGAACGTCGAGACCATCGCGATCTGGCTGGCGAGCAGCTGCCCGCGCGCCAGCACACTGATCAGGATGCCCTGGGCCAGGGTGCCGACGAGGAAGAGCGCCGCGGTGGCGAACAGCAGCGTGACGCTCCCGCGCAGCGGCACGTGGAAGAGGAAGACGGCCATCAGCACGGCGATGAGCACGTCGACCATGCCGACGACGAAGTAGGGGATGAGCTTGCCGACGATCACCTCGGCGGGTTTCACCGGGGTGGAGATCAGCTGCTCCATCGTGCCATGCTCCCATTCCCGGGCGACGGTGAGGGAGGTGAGCAGCGCGGCGATCAGACCCATGATCACGGCGATGAGGCCGGGGATGATGAAGTTCCGCGACTCGAGTTCCTCGTTGAACCACACCCGCGGACGCAGGTCGAGCGGCGGCGCCGCCGCGCGGCCGGTGGCGCGCAGCGACTGCGCCAGGGCGACGCGCTGGTTGAACACGCCGGCGACGGCCTGGGCATAGCCGAGAACGATGGCGGCGGTGTTCGCATCGGAGCCGTCGATGATCGCCGCCACCTCCGCGGGGCGCCCGGCGTCGAGGCGGCCGGCGAAATCCGGCGGGATCACGAGCGCGAGCAGCGCGACGCGCTCGGCGATGGCGCGCACCAGGCCGGCGTAGTCCGACGCGGCGCCGCGGAAGTCGAAATAGCGCGAGGCGGTGAACTGGGCCACGAACTCGCGGCTCTGGGTGGTCCCGCTCTGGTCCCAAACGACCAGCGGGACATGGTCGACGTCGACGGTCAGCGCGTAGCCGAAGAGGATGAGCATCAGCATGGGGATGCCGATGGCCAGGCCGAGGCTGCGCGGGTCCCGGCGGATGTGGATGGCTTCCTTGCGGGCCATCGCCCGCAGGCGGCGCAGGTTCATCGGGCCACCTCCTGCTGGGGCGCGTCCGCCCGGTCGCGCGATTCGATGAGCGACACGAACACGTCCTCCAGGGTCGGCGTGATGCGCTCGAGGCGGACCAGTTTGAAGCCCGCGGCCGCCAGCCCGGCCCGGATCGCCGCCAGGGCGGGCGCGGGGTCCGCGGCCCGGGCCACGGCGTGCACGCCCCGGCCGAAGAGCGCCGCCTCCCTGATCTCGGGCAGGCGCTCGATCAGTTCCCGCGCGTCGCCGGGCCGGTCGCATTCCAGGTCGAGGACGGCCTCCTGCATGTGGAGGGTCTTCAGGTCGCGGGGCGTGCCCAGGGCGATCAGCTCGCCGCGGTAGACGACCCCAAGCCGGTCGCAGTACTCCGACTCTTCCATGTAATGCGTGGTGACGAACACGGTCACGCCGCGGCCCGAGAGCTCGTAGATGAGGTCCCAGAACCGCCGGCGGCTGTTGGGGTCGACGCCGGAGGTCGGCTCGTCGAGGAACAGGATGGACGGCTCGTGGAGGACGGCGCAGCCGAGGGCGAGCCGCTGCTTCCAGCCGCCCGAGAGCACACCGGTGCGCGTGCGGCGGTGGTCGCGCAGGCCGGCCATGGTGAGGACCCATTCCTTCCGCTCGGACTTTTTCGCCCGCGGCAGGCGGTAGATGCCGCTGTAGAAGTCGATGTTCTCCTCGACGGTGAGCTCGTCGTAGAGCGAGAACTTCTGGCTCATGTAGCCGATGCGCGTCTTGATCTGCTCGGTCTCGCGCACGATGTCGAAGCCGGCGACGCGCCCCGATCCGGAGGTCGGCGCGAGCAGGCCGCAGAGCATGCGGATCGTCGTGGACTTGCCCGCGCCGTTGGGTCCGAGAAAGCCGAAGATCTCGCCGCGGCGGACGGCGAACGAGATGCCGGCCACGGCCGTGAACGTCCCGAAGCGTTTCACGAGGTCGTGGACCTCGACGACGATTTCGGCCGAGCTGGCGGGTTCACTGCGCATCGGCGGGGGCCTCCCGGGCGGCCAGCACGGATACGAACACGTCCTCGAG
>CAZKDK010000390.1:0-2711 GCA_964551145.1 uncultured Opitutaceae bacterium
GTGGGAACGGGCGCTGCTGGCGCCGCCGCGGCGGAAAGTGAAGGACTGTGGCAGAAAGTTCATCGGAAAGGCGGAGAGTTCTCAAACGGGTTTGGTGTCTTGAACGTAGGGCGATGGTCGGTCGCTCTGATTGATTAAGTACGCAAAAAGCGGATTGGGTTCCCTGAAGATTGCGGGCGGGGGAAATCGGCTGGGAGAGGGGGTGGGACCGGGGTCGGCAGCACGCCCCGCAGGCGGCGGGGCATGCTGCGTTCTCCGAGTGACAGTAGGTCGGGCGGAGGCCGCCGGGAACCGGGTTTTTCCCCCAGTCCCTCGAGCGGCGGCTCCGGCGCTCCCCTAGGCGACGGCCACCACCGCCTTCTTTGGGATGGTGACGGTCAGCACGCCCTCGTTCAGCGCGGCCTGCATGGCGTCGTAGTCGAGGCTAAACCCCAGGCGCAGCCGTAGTTTGTAGTCGTGCTGGACGCTCTCCAGGTGGGCCGCGCGCCAGTGCGCCCGGACGACGTGGCTCTTGGGGGCGATGACGATCAAATCCGGCCCCTCGACCTCGATTTCGACCCCGGCCGCATCGACGCCAGGAACGTAAATGGAAAGTATAAGAGCATCCGTCTGCTCCTGGCAGTCGTAGTGCGGGCGGCGGTGCGTGTCCTGGGACACGACGGCCGTGGTGAGCTGCCGGGCTCTGGGGGAACGAATGATCGTATGCATGTGGATGTGCTCCTTTCGTCGGTGATTCACCGCCGGGTCTCCTGGTTCGAACAAACTACCGAAGAACGGTGTTGTTCAGGCCAGGCAGCCGGCGTGGGTGAATTTGTTCCAGCGGACGGCCGGGCGCATCTGGTCGCAGCAGGACTGCAGGTCCGCCTTCGTGATCGAAGCGCGGGCCGTGCTGCGAATGGACTGGAGCGTCCGGGTCATCTGGAATTTAGCGGTGTCAACATGCACAAAGCACGTCCCGCGCCAAGTTTTATTTTGGGTGTGACGCGGATTTCTCATGGCTGCTGCGCAAGGGAGCGGGCTTCCCGACCGCCGGGTCGAGACTCAGATTTGGAGCGGCGACACCCCCCCAGGCTTCGAAGCCCGAGAGAGGGAGACCCGTCGCCCAGTCCGAAAGAAAGAGGGCAGAAACGCGACGAGGGCGTCGCGTCCCCACGGTGTCCGAACGCCCGACCGTTTGGAGCGGCGACGTCCCCGTCGCCGGCCGGGGCTCCGCGCGCCCGCCGGCGAAAGAGGGCTGGCGATTGGGCGGGCGACGATTAACGGTGGGCGGAGCTTTTCCCGCCATGCCGACCGCCACCGACGCCACCACGACCCTCGCCAACCTCAAGCAACGCGTGCTCGCCTTTTCCCGCGAGCGCGACTGGGAGCAGTTCCATTCGCCGAAGAATCTCAGCATGGCGCTGGCGGCCGAGGCCGCGGAGCTGATGGAGCATTTCCTCTGGGCCGAGCCGGCCGCCTCGCAGGACCGGGCGCGCGAACCGGCGCGCCGCCGGGAGATCGAGGACGAACTGGCGGACGTCGTGATCTACGCCCTCGAGTTCGCGAATGTCACCGGCACCGATCTGGCCGCGGCGATCGAAGCGAAGCTGGCCGCCAACGCGAAGAAATACCCCGTCGAGAAGGCGCGCGGCCGGGCCGACAAGTATACCGAGCTTTGATCAGGGGACAGAGTGACAGAGGACAGAGTCACCGCGCGGCGGAGCCGCAACCAAAGGTGGAGGGCGAGCCTCCCGGCGAGCCGCGCCCGCGATTTCGAAATCGGCTCGGTCGGAGCCTCGCCCTCCAACGAAATCGTCGCGGATAACGAGTGTTTTGTCCGACCGTAGGGCAAGGGATCGCTTACTGCGCCGGCCGGTTCGCCGGAGGCGTGGCGAAGGCGGCGCTGGGAGCGCGAAGGCGGAGGGACAGAGGCACAGAGAACGAGGACCGCGGACTCATGGCTGCCCTCTCATCCACACACCTTACTCCTCAAACCTTACACGAAGGCGGCCGCAGCGGTTGGCGGGATCAACCTCGACCGAAACCTCAACCAAGGTCGGCCGGCTACCCGCGGCCGCAGCTGCAGGCTCCGCCACACCCGCAGCCGCCACCCCGCGTGGCACGTGGCGCCGGAGTGCCCTTGGCTCCCACGCCCATGAGCCCGTAACCGCCGGTGACGACGCGCCGCACCGGCTCACCCGAGTCCGGGTGACGCGTGAGCGGTGCGTCCTTCATGCTCTGGATGACCTCAAAGCGCTGAGGCTCTTCGCCCGGTTGCCGGGGAATCGTTTCGTAGATGTAGGTGGCCATCGATTGAAGTACCAGGGGGCAAGTAACAAGTAACAAGATGATCCGAGTGCAAGCCTGCGGATCGCAACTGATGCAGGTGACGCCCTGCTTTTTACCTGCTACTTGCTACTTGTCACTTCCTAGAAGGTGTCCCCCTTCCAGCCCCACATGCTGTGGAGGACGTCGATGAACTTCACGTAAACGCGCTCGGGGCGGATGCCGAGATGCCGGTTGATCAGATCGCAGAGCGTGCGGCTGAGCCGCTTGGTCTTGTCGGCGGGCAGGCCGATGCTCTTGAGCTCGAGGAACGCCACCGGATCGTCGGTGCCGGCGAACATCATCGGCGTGTCCGGCTGCAGGGCGACCATCACGAATTCCTCGGGTTTGCCGAGCTCCTTGGCCACGAGCGCGGAAGCATCCTGCAGGACGCTGCGCTCGGCTTT
>CAZKDK010000391.1:0-2686 GCA_964551145.1 uncultured Opitutaceae bacterium
TTGCGTGCAGTGGCGCCTGGCCGACAGCCTGCAGCGCGCGGGCCGGATCGCGGAGGCGGAGAAGCATTACGAGATCGCATTCACCCGGATGCCCGAGCAGTTCGGGCGCATGGCCACGCTCTGCTTCGGCTGCGAGAACGTCTTTGGCACCGCATCGAGTCGCAGCGCCGCCGAGCGCGTGCTGTCGCGCCTGGCCGCCGCCCCCAACCCGAAGCCGCAGGTTTTCCTGATCCTGGCCCGGCTGCGCCTGCAGCAGGACCGCCCGACCGACGCCTGGAACGCGTTCCAGCGCGCGGTGGCGCTGGATCCGGACCATCTTGACGCGTGGATGGAACTCAACCGCCTCGTCCAGGAGGTCGATCCAACCATCGAGCAGCGCCGCACGACCGCGCAACGGCTGTGCGAGCTTGATCCCGGCCTCCGGCACGTCGGCCTCGACATCGATGCCGCCGCCCTGCTGGGGCCCAGGCGCCTCTGGGAGATGATGCAGGTCCGGGGGTCGAACCCCGCCCCCGCGGCCGAACTGTTCGCCCTGCCGACCGCCGCGCGGACGATCCAGTCCGCCGACCAGGGCCGGTATCTGCGGGAACAGCTCCGCCAGCAGGCGTTGTTTGGCGAATTTGCGGAGGACAACTCCCGCACCGGTTCGAACCGGCTCTTCCTGGCGTGGCTGCGCCCGGTGTACTGGGTTGCCGGAACCGGGGGGTATGACTGAAGGGGGCTTACCCGGCCCTGGCCGCTGCCGGCCGGCACCCGCTGGCTGCCCACCATGAACCCGAACCCCGCACCGGCCCCGCTTTTCAAGGACATTGCGTTCACCATCTACCCGGTGAAGGACGTGAAGGCATCCCGGCGATTCTATGAGGGACCGCTCGGTCTCAAGGTCACGGCCAATTGGAACGACCAGTGGGTCGAGTACGACATCGGCGGCGGCACCTTTGCCATCACCGCGGCCGACGCCACCCACCAGGCCGGCGCCCGCGGCGCGAGCGTCGGCCTCGAGGTCGTCGATCTCGACGCGGTCATGGCCCGCCTGAAGGATCATGCCGTGCCGATCGTCGACGGGCCGTTCGATTCGCCGGCCTGCCGCGGCTGCGTGATCCGCGATCCGGACGACAATGAGATCATCCTCCATGCCCGGAAATGACCCGCGTGCGGTCCGCCGCGATCCGCGCGCGCGCCGCCTCCCGGACTTGCCTTCGGCGACTGAGCCCTGACCGGGGCGGCCCGGAATTACGGACTGGCGATTCCGGGCGGCAAGGCGCAACATCTATCCACTTTCCTGTTACCCCGTGAAAACCAAGTCTGTTTTCGTGAACCGCGTGGCTGCGGGCACGCCGCACCGGCTCGGCCGGCTGGCGTCGATCTCCATTCTTCTGCTGCTCCCGTTCGGGCGGATTTCCGCAGGCGATGCGCCGCGGGTGCTCTATCCCGAGAGCATCCGCCCGGTGCCGCTCGCCGCCGATGCGAAGCCGGACGCGCGGACGGCCCGGGTCGTGCGTACGGCGCTGACGGCGGGCGAAACCGCGGCGCAGATGGACTTCAGTCTGCCGCTCCGGATGCGGAACTTCGCCGAACTGCAGGCGCGCGTCGCGCGCGGTGAGATCATCCCGCGCGCCGAGATGGCGGAGAAGTACCTGCCGCTGCCCGCCGACTACGACAAGGTCGCCGCCTGGGCGGTCGCGCGCGGATTCACCGTCACCTACCTTGACCCCAGCCACCTGACCGTCTTCCTGCGCGGTCCCGTCAACCAAGTGGCCGAGGTCTTCCAGACGAGCTTCGGCCGGGTGGCGGCGGATGGCCGCGAGTTCACGTCGGCGCTCGCGGCCCCCAGCGTGCCCATGGCCCTGGCGCCGGCGCTGCTCGGAGTCAATGGCCTGCAGCCGCACCTGCGTGCGCGCAAGTTCGCCACGGCGTCGCCGATCCGGAAGATGTCACTGTCCTCGCCGAACTCTCCGCCGTATCTCCCCTCGGAGATCCTGCAGGCCTACAGCGCGCGGACGACCGGGCTGACGGGCGCGGGGCAGACGATCGCCATCGTCATCGACACCTACCTTCTCCCCAGCGACCTGACGTCCTTCTGGTCGAACACCCATGTGAGCCAGTCGCTGGCGAACATCCAGCAGATCGTCGTCTCCACCGGCACCGAAACGGACACGGCCGAAGCGACGATCGACGCGGAGATGACGAGTGCGATGGCGCCGGGCGCCGCGATCCGGATGTACACCGTCGGCGACCTCGATTTCGACGTCCTCAATCAGGCCTACAACCGGATCTACAACGATCTGCCGTCCCAGCCGGGACTGCATCAGGTCAACCTTTCCTATGGCGCCGCGGAGAGCTACATGACGCAGGACCCCTATGCCACCTGGCGGGCCGCCGACACCCAGGTCTTCGCCGCCCTCGCGGCGGCCGGCGTCAGCATCCTCGCGTCGACCGGAGACGGCGGTTCCAATCCCGACCTGAACAGCGGCAATTACAGCGCCAGCGCCGCGGCGCAGGTGATCCTGCCGGCGGCTGATCCGAGCGTGACGGCGGTCGGCGGAACCACCCTCCATATCGACGCCACGAGCGGCGCCATCAGCAGCGAGACCGGCTGGTCCGTGGCCAACTACGGCTCGGTCGCCAACCCCGCTTACTACGGAAGCGGCGGCGGCGCCAGCAGCATCTTTCCCCGGCCCTCATG
>CAZKDK010000392.1:0-2650 GCA_964551145.1 uncultured Opitutaceae bacterium
CTACGGCGACCTGCAGTTCGGCGACCGCCGCCCCAAGCCGCTCAAGGCCTGGGATCGCGACGGCCTGGTCATGCTCTGCTCCTCGTTCGGCAAGACGCTGGCGCCCGGTTTCCGCATCGGGTGGACCGCGCCCGGCCGCCAGCTCGAGCGCGTGCGCCACCTGAAATTCACCAACACGCTCGGCACGCCGGTCGTGCTGCAGAAGGTCCTGGCCGATTTCCTGCGCGACGGCGGCTACGACCATCACCTCCGGTCCATCCGCCGCGCGTACCAGAACCAGATGCACCTGTTCGCGCAGGCCATCCGGCGCCACTTTCCCGACGGGACGCGTCTCAGCCGCCCGCAGGGCAGCATGATCCTCTGGGTCGAGTTTCCCGCCGGCGTCGACACCATCCGGCTGCACACTGAGGCGCTCAAGCACCGGATCAGCATCGCTCCAGGGCCGCTGTTCTCGGTGAAGGACCGTTACCGCAACTGCCTGCGCATGAGCTGCGCCATCCCCTGGAACGCCGAGATCGATGCCGCGCTCAAGACGCTCGGCGACTTGGCGAAACTGCAACTTTAGGCCAGGGTCGGGAGCCGGGCGTCGAGAGCCGGCCATTTCTCGACGCCCGACGCCCGGCCATCGTCCTCATCCCGAACATGCGCCGCGCGGTTGCCATCCTCTGCTTTGACGACGTCGAAGTCCTCGACTTCGCGGGCCCGTTCGAAGTGTTCGCCGTGACCGACGAACTCCAGGGCCGCGCCGTCTTCAACGTGTTCACGCTCGCCGAATCGCCCGGCGTCGTCCGGGCCGTCAACGGCCTGAAGATCGTCCCGGATCACACCCTCGAAACCGCCCCCGCGCCGGACGTGCTGGTCGTGCCCGGCGGCCGCGGCACCCGCGCCCTGCTGCGGCGGCCGTCGCTGCTGGAATGGGTGCGTCAGCGGGCGGCGCACGCCGAGGTCACGCTGTCGGTCTGCACCGGCGCGCTCGTCCTGGCCGCGGCCGGCCTGCTCGAGGCCCGCCGCGTCACCACCCATCACGAGAACCTCGAGGAACTCCGCTCGCTCGCGCCCACCGCGATCATCGATGCCACCCGCCGGTTTCACGACACCGGCCCGGTGGTGACGGCCGCGGGCATCAGCGCCGGCATCGACGCCTCGCTGCACGTCGTCGACCGCCTGCTCGGCGCCGCCGCCGCCGAACGGACCATGCGCTATATGGAATACG
Organism: uncultured Opitutaceae bacterium; assembly: GCA_964551145.1. Taxonomy (GTDB): domain Bacteria; phylum Verrucomicrobiota; class Verrucomicrobiia; order Opitutales; family Opitutaceae; genus Fen-1467. Next base: position 1,214 of record CAZKDK010000392.1, read on the forward strand.
GCCGGTTCGCCCAGCCGGCCTGAGCGCCCCCCCACCCATGCGCCCGCCCTCCCGCACCGCGCTCATCGCCGCCTTCGCCACGATCTATGTGGTCTGGGGCAGCACCTACCTCGGCATCCGGATCGCGGTGGAGACACTTCCGCCGTTCCTGATGGCCGGCGTGCGCTTCGTCCTGGCCGGCTCCCTCCTCATGGGCTGGCTGGCCGTGACCCGCGGGTGGCAGGCGACCGCCCGCCAGTGGCGCGACAACGCGGTGATCGGCGCCCTGCTGCTTCTCGGCGGCAACGGCCTGATCTGCTGGGCCGAACAGTCGGTGCCCTCGGGGCTCACCGCCCTCCTCATCGGCTCGCAACCGCTCATGATGGTGCTGACCGAATGGCTCTGGCGCGGCGGCAACCGGCCCCGGCCGACGACCTGGGCCGGCCTGCTGCTCGGCTTCAGCGGCGTGGCCTGGCTGGCGGCCCCCTGGAAGGATCCCGCGTCCGGCGGGCTCAACCGGGCCGGCGCGGCGGCCGTCCTCGCCGGCTGCGCATTCTGGGCCATCGGTTCGATCTATGGCCGGCGCGTGCGCGCGCCGGCCGAGCCGCTCGCGGCCTCGGCCATGCAGATGCTGTGCGGTGGCGGCGCCTCGCTGGTGGCCGCCCTGGCCGGCGGCGAATTCGCGGGCGCCTCGCCCGCAGTGTTCTCGCTGCGGTCCGGACTGGCCTTCGGCTACCTCGTCGCGGTCGGATCGCTGGTCGGCTTCTCCACCTTCGTCTGGCTGATGAAACACAGCACGCCGGCGCGGGTCTCGACCTACGCCTATGTGAACCCCCTGGTGGCGGTGCTGCTGGGCTGGCTGGTCCTCGGCGAACCCGTGACGGGGCGCGTGCTCGCCGCCGCCGCCGTCATCGTCGCCTCGGTGGCGATCATCACCTCCCGGAGCGGGCGGCCCGCCGCCCCGGCCCCGGGCAGACCGCTCCCCTCCCTGCTCGATACCAAGGCGGTCGCGTTGAAAACGGGGCGTTCTTAGCGGAAGGTCCCGGCTTTCCCGCATGAAAGCCGCCATTGCCCTCGTCGGCGACTTCGATGAATCCTGTCCCGCCCACCAGGCGATCCCGGTGGCCTTGAGGCTGGCTCGCGCCGCGACGGGCGCCCCCATCACCTGGAGTTGGATCGGGACCAATGAAATCGATTCCGACTCCGATCCGCCGTTCCTGCCCCGGCAGCGGACCAGCCTGGCGGGCTTCGCCGCCGTCTGGTTGGTCCCGGGATCACCGTATGCCAGCATGGCCGGAGCCCTGACGGCCGTCCGCTTTGCCCGCGAAATGGGCCGGCCGTTTCTCGGCACCTGCGGGGGATTCCAGCACGCGCTCGTCGAGTTTGCGCGCAACGTCTGCCAAGTGCGCGACGCGGATCATGCGGAAACCAATCCCGGTGCCAGCGAACTCGTCGTGA
>CAZKDK010000393.1:0-2600 GCA_964551145.1 uncultured Opitutaceae bacterium
TCCTGGTCGTACATGATGCCGCCGTTCTCGACCCGGACGTCGCCATTGGTCTCGACGATCTTCTGGCGGATCTCCACGCCGAAGCCGTTCATGACGCTGAGCACGATGATCAGCACCGCCACGCCCAGCATCACTCCGGCGATGGACGCGAGCGTGAAGAACGCGACGCGCCGCCCGCTCGGGAAAAGCTGCTTCAACGCGAGATAAAGGTACCAGGGCATCGTCCTGGCCTAGCTCCCGCGCATACGGAATGATTTCATGGCGGCGATGCCCGCAGCCTTTGCGCGGTTCGCGGGCAACGCAAGCCGCCGGATGCCGGCGCGGGAAGGGGCCCTCATCCTTGCGGTCCCGCCTCCGCCGGTTCCCCGACGCCCCCGGCAGAGGCCGATCGACACCGCGGCCCGGCGCCGCCCGCCGGCACCGGGAGAACACGCCCTAGTTGTCGCGCTCTTGCCGCGGCTTGTCCCCGTTGTCGCCCTTCGGCTCCGTATGCTCGCCACCGCCTTTTGGCGCAGGCTGCGCCTTGGGCGTTGCGGCCGGCTTGGGCGGCTGGCTGACATGCGTCGCCGCCGGTCCCTGGACCGTCGGCGGGTGCGTCGGCGCCACGCGGCCCTGACCGCTTTCAACCGGATGCGGTCGCTCGACATGCGAATTGCCCTGCGGTTTCGGCGTGACCGCCGGGGCCGGCACGACGGCCGGCGGAGGCTGGTGGGTCGGGGTGGTGACCCGGTGATTGGCCTCGGGCGCCCTCGTCGGCGGCGGTGTCACCGGCCGCGAAGCCGCCGGGGCAATGGCTGAAGAGCGAGGGGGCGCTCCGCGCGCCGGGGCAACATTCCCGCCGCCCGACGATCGCGGTTGCTGGCCCCGCTGGATGACCGGCGCCTCCCGCTCCCGGCGCACCTGGCCTGTGGGCACCGTCCGGACGGTATGGCCGCTCGCCCGCTCGATATTCTCCCGGTGCGGACCCGCGTTTATGGTGACGTTGTTGACCACCCGGAAATTCGTGACGCTGGTCGCCCGGCCGATCAGCGTGGCGTTGTTGCGCTCCACGGTCGTCGGCCGGATCCGATCTGTGAACCGGCGTTCCTGGATAAAGACAAAATCGCGGTCGCGGGGCCGCCCTCCCTCGAAGCGTCCGCCCTCAAACCGGTCGTGCCGACCCAGCGGCGCCCAGCCGACATACCCGTCGCCCTCCCACCAGGACACCCACGCGGGCGCCCACTGCGTCCCCGGGATCCAGCACCAGCCGATCGACGGATCGTCCTCCCAGCGGCCGTAGTGGTAGGTGGCCCATCCCCAGGGCTCGTCGCTTTCCCAGTACCAGCCGTCGTCCGTCGAAACCCATTCGCCGTCGCCGTATGGACGCCAGTCCGACCCGACGCCGCTGGGCACCCAGCAACGCCCGTAGTCGCCGACAACCTCCCAGCGGCCGTACGGGCTCAGGGGCTCATAGAAATCCGAGTCCGCGCTGACCTCGACGTAGCCGGCGCCTCCTCCCGCCGCGACATATCCGCCGCCGGAGCCGGATCCTTCGCTGTAGACACATGCGGCAAGCACGACGGCCGCCGCCGCGCCCGCGATTATCCCCACCGCGTTGACTGATATTTTGGCTGGATTCATGAAGTTCCCTTCCGTTTATGACGTTTCCACCGCGCGGAGATTTCCACGGACTGGGATGGACCGGCGATCAGTGGCATTTTCTCGGCTGCTTTCGACAAACGAGCCCGGCACCGGTTCGTGCTCCGGCAAACGTTGTCCAAGTGGTCTTGTTCCAACAACATAAACTTGACCAAGCCGGCCGATTGAACGGTCCGCCGGCGCCGGAGGCAACGCGAATCTGGCGCCGCTGCGACTCCCGCACCGGAAGCGGGCCTACGGCTTCGCCCCGACTGGCGGCGATCCGGCGGCGGGGCCGCCCGGCCGCAGCTGCGGGAAAAGGATCACGTCGCGGATGCTCTCGGCGCCGAGGAGCAGGATGCAGAGCCGGTCGATGCCCACGCCCATGCCGCCGGCCGGCGGCATGCCGTGCTCGAGCGCGAGCAGGAAATCCTCGTCGATGTTCTGCTTCTCCTCCCCGGCCTGCTGCTCGAACATCTCGCGCTGGACGAACGGATCGTTCTGCTCCGAATACGCCGGCGCGATCTCCATGCCACCGATGATCAGCTCGAAGACGTCGAGCGTCGTCGGGTCCTCGCGGTTGATCTTGGCCAGCGGGCACAGCTCCTTCGGCAGGTTGAGGACGAACGTGGGCTGCACCAGGTTCGGCTCGATCCGCTTCGAGAAGATCTCCTGGGTGATCTCGAACTCCTCCCAGGCCGGCGCGACGGCGAGCCCGAGCTTGCCGGCGGCCGCGGCCTTCTCCGCCTTGCTGCGGCTGAACCACTGCGGGTCGCCCGTCTCGGCGATGATCAGATCCTTGTATTTCACCTCGCGCCAATCGCCAACAAGGCTGATCATTTCACCCGTCGGCGCGTGTTTGACCTCGCTGGCTCCGATCACGTCGCGGCCGACCGTCGCGATCAGGTCCTTGATCAACGCCATCATCCCGCGGTGGTCGGAGTAGGCCTGGTAGACCTCGAGCATGGTGAACTCGGGGTTGT
>CAZKDK010000394.1:0-2583 GCA_964551145.1 uncultured Opitutaceae bacterium
CTCGTGCTCGCCGAGGGCGCCGAGGGCATCGCGGTCGGCCTGGCGACGCGCATCCTGCCGCACAACTTCAACGACCTCTGCCGGGCCGCCATCAATCATCTTCAGGGAAAGACCTTCCGGATCTACCCCGATTTTCCGACGGGCGGAATCGCCGATTTCTCGGAGTACAACGACGGCGAACGCGGCGGCAAGGTGAAGATCCGCGCGCGCATCGAGAAGCGCAGCCGGTACCAGCTGGCCATCACCGAGATCCCGTACGGCACGACGACGACCGCACTCATCGAATCGATCCTGGCCGCCAATGCCAAGGGCAAGATCAAGATCCGGCACGTCGACGACAACACCGCGGACCAGGTCGAGATCCTGATCGATCTGCCGGCCGGCTCGGATGCCGACCAGGTGATCCAGCAGCTCTACGTCTTCACCGACTGCCAGCTCACGCTTTCCCCCGCGGCGTGCGTGATCGCGGACGACCGGCCGGTCTTCCTCGGAGTGCGCGAGATCCTCAAGCGCAGCGTAGACCGGACGCGGCTGCTCCTGAAGCAGGAACTCGAGATCAAGCTCGGCGAGCTGGAGCAGCAGTGGCATTGGGATTCGCTCGAGCGCATCTTCATCGAGGAGCGCATCTACCGGCGCATCGAGAAATCGACCACCTGGGAAAGCGTGCTCGCGGAGATCCGCGAGGGTCTCAAGCCGTTCGTCCGCCGGCTCCGCCGGGCGGTGACCGACGACGACCTCGTCCGGCTCACCGAAATCAAGATCAAGCGCATCTCCGCCTACGACCGCGGGAAGGCCGACGAACAGATCCAGAAGATCGAGGAGGGCATCCGGGAGGTGAAGCATCACCTGCGGAACCTGACGGACTACGCGATCAAGTGGTTCGAGACGCTGCAGGAGAAGTACGGCCAGGGGCTCAAGCGCCGGACGTCCTACGACGAGATCGAGCAGATCAGCGCCGCCGAGGTCGTGTCCGCCAACCAGCGGCTGTACGTGAACCGCGAGGAGGGCTTCATCGGCCTCAACTGGCGCAACCACGAGTTCGTGGCGGAATGCAGCATCCTCGACGACGCCCTCGCGATCATGGGCGACGGCTCGATGAAGGTCGCGCGGGTGGGGGACAAGGTCTTCATGGGACCGGGCATCCTCCACTGCGCCATCCTGCCCAAGGAAGGCGATCCGAACGTCTACACGATGGTCTACCAGGACAAGGCCACCGGCAAGGCGTTCGCCAAGAAGTTCAGGATCGGCGGCGTGACCCGCGACAAGCTCTATCCCCTCGTCAAGAACGCCGGCTCCAGCGTCGTCTACCTCGAGGTCAGTCCGGACGAAAAGGCGACAGCCAGGACGCTGCACGTTGCGCTCGACGGGCGCAGCCGGGCGCGCGTGCGCGAGTTCGATTTCGACCTGACCCGGGTCCCGGTGAGCAACCGCTCCGCCAAGGGCCTCACCGTCACCCGCTGGCCGGTGAAGGAGGTTCGCCGCCCCGACCTGGCGCTCACCGCGACCGACGCCGCCCAACCCTGACCGACCGCGCCGGCGCGGCCGGCGGAACGCGTTGCCTCGGTGGCGGCGCCGTGGCTAGGATCGGAATCTGCGCCATGAAACCATTGTTGCCGCTGGTCCTGCTCAGCGCGGTCCTGTCGTGCTCGGGGGCGGGCGATTCCGCTCCACTCATCAATTCCGATCTGCTGACGAAGGCGTGGCCGGCCTCGTGGATTGCCCATCCCACCGCGCCGGCCTGCGATTACGGGGTCTTTCATTTCCGCAAGTCGTTCGACCTCGCGAGCCGGCCCGCTCATTTCGTCGTCCACGTCTCGGCGGACAACCGGTACCGCCTGTTTGTCAACGGAACATCGGTCTGCGTCGGCCCGGCCCGGGGAGACTTGATGCACTGGCGGTTCGAGACGGTCGACATTGCCCCGTGGCTCCGCGCGGGGAAGAACGTCATCAGCGCCGTGGTCTGGAATTTCGGCCTGCTGAAGCCGTGGGCCCAGGTCAGCCTGCGCACCGGCCTCATCGTGGCGGGCGATTCGCCCGCCGAACAGGTGATCAACACGGATCGCGGCTGGAAGGTGTGCCAGGATAACGCCTACTCGCCATCGGCCGCGGCCCTGCGACCGATCGGGCAGTTCATGGTGGTGGGCCCGGGCGACCGGGTTGACGGCAACGCCTATCCTTGGGGCTGGCAGGACGCCGGTTTCGACGATTCGGCCTGGCAGGAGCCTCATTTGATTGCCCAAGGGTTTCCCTGCGGCGTGGGAACGGATGTCCGCTGGTGGCTGGTTCCGCGGAACATTCCCCTCATGGAGGAGCGCCCGCAGCGGCTGGCGGCGGTCCGGCGCGCGCAAGGCATTGACGTCGATCCGGCGTTTCTCCTCGGGCGGGCGCCCCTGACCGTGCCGGCCCACGCGAAGGCGGTCGTGGTGTTCGACCAGGGGTTCGAGACCAACGCGTACCCGCAACTCCGGCTCAGCGGAGGCAAGGGCAGCTCGGTCCGGTTGATCTACTGCGAGGCGCTCCTCGATGCGGCGGGGCAGAAGGGCAATCGCAATGACATTGACGGTCGTGAGGTCGTTGGCGCGA
>CAZKDK010000395.1:0-2571 GCA_964551145.1 uncultured Opitutaceae bacterium
TCGAAGATGGCGTTGCGCGACTGCGGGTCGACGCCGACCGTGGGCTCGTCGCAGAGCAGGAGCCGGGGGTGGTGCAGGAGGGCGGCGACGAGGTTGAGGCGCCGCTGCATGCCGCCGGAGAAGGTCTTCACGAGCGAGCGCCGGCGGTCAGCCAGTTGCGCGGCGGCGAACGCCTCGTCCACCCGGGCGCGCAGCTCGGCGCCGCGCAGTCCCTGCAGTTCGCCGAAGATCCGGAGATTCTCCTCGGCGGTGAGCTCGTGGAAAAGGGCGATCGCCTGCGGCACGAGGCCCAGGGCGCGGCGGGCGGCGGGGTCGGCGGCGGAGGCGGCGCTGCCGTCGATCGCGACGGTGCCGGTGTCGGCCGGGCGGAGGCCGGCCGCGAGGGACATGAGCGTGGTCTTGCCGGCGCCATTGGGACCGAGGAGCCCGAAGAACTCGCCGGGAGCGATATGGAGCGAAACGTCGTCGAGCGCAGTAATGCGCCCGAAACGCTTGGTCACGTTACGGAGGGCAAGCATGGTGGGGATTAGGCCGTCTGGATATAAACTCGCAACGGCGAAGAAGGTTACCGGATAAATCGTTTCGAATCCGCCCGGTGCCGGGCGCGCGCTACCGGGCACCCGGAGGTTTGTCGAGCGACGGCAACAGAACCGCCCTGACCCAGGCGTAGCCGGGCTCGATCGCCAGCGCCTGCTGCCAGGCGGCCCGCGCCGCCGCGAGGTCGCCAGCGCGCTGCCGGGCGATGCCGAGCCACGCCAGCGCATCGGCGTGTCCCCATCGGGGGCCCGGGGCGCTGCCGCCGCCGGCGGCGAAGCGGGCCACGGCCTGTTCCAGCAACCGGCGGCCTTCAGCCGGATTGCCGCCGTACTCTTCGGGCGTGAACAGCAGCGACTGTCCCCGGCAGACGAGCACGCGGGGGCTGTCCGGGGCCGCTTCGGCGGCGTGCGCCAGCAGCTGGCCCGCCTTGGGGCCGAGCGTCGCGCCCGCCTCGGCGGGGTTGTCACTCGTCGCGATGAGTGCTCCCAGGATCGTGCCGTGCAGCGCCGCCGCCTCGGCCTCCCAGGGCGCGTCCTTGATCCGCTCGAGCAGCCCGACGGCGGCGTCGAAGCGGCTCTTGCGCGCAGCCTGGTCGCGGGGACCGCGGTGCAGTTGGGCGTCCGCGTACCAGGCGAAAGCCCGCGTATAGAGCAACGACGGCCGGTCCGGCTCGGCGGCGAGCGCGGCATCGAGCGGCTTGACGGCGTCGGCTAGGGCTGCGGCATCGGCGCGCAGGAAGGCGCGTTCGATGGAGGTTTCGGTTTCCGCCGCGATCCGGTCGGCGTCGGCGGGCTGGCCCCACACCTGCGGGAGCAGGGTGGCGGCGGAAAGGACAAGGCTGGGGAGCAGGAATCTGATCATGGAGGGGGGGTGCGGGCGCGGCTAGGCGTGCCCGCGCGGTTTCAGGATTGCGGTGAGCGCGGCGACGTGGCCGTCGAACGCGCGCCGCCCCGCCGGCGTGGCGGCGACATAGGTCCGCGGCTTGCGGGCGACGAAAGTTTTCGCGACGGCGATGTAGCCGGCCTCCTCGAGCGTGAGCAGGTGGGCGCCGAGGTTGCCGTCGGTCAGCGCGAGCCGGGACTTGAGGAAGTTGAAGTCGACCTGCTCGCGCGGGCCGAGGTTGGTCAGTGCGGCCATGATCTGCAGGCGCACCGGCTGGTGGATGACGGGATCGAGCTCGGGCATGGCGGGAGGCAGGCGCGTCAAGGAACCCAGTAGCGGACGTAGAAACCGGCGGCGAGCAGCGGCCCGCCGCCGAACACGGCGATCCACCACCAGAAGATCGCGGGGAAGACGAACAGTCCGACGAGGATCAGGGCCGCCATGGCAACGCCGAGCCAGAGCAGATACACGTCGAACCAGATGCCGGCGACGACGTAGCAGAGCATCGCCACAAGGCCGCAATAGGCGAAGAGCGCTTGGCCGCTCACGGGGCCCCGCAGGAGGACGAGAGGCGCGGCAATCCCAAAGAGGATCACGGCGGCGAGCACGCCGACGAAACGCCGGTCGATCGTCACGGCCCGGATCCGTCGCGCCTGGGAGGCGCCGATCATGAACGAGACCAGGACGCCGGGAAGAACCAACCAGGGGAAGAGGCGCGATCCGGCCTCGCCGCGAAACTCGGCGAGCATCGCCATCGCGATCCAGATCAGGCCCCAGAGCCAGAGATGCCAGTGACCGCGGTTTGCGCGGACGGCGGAGCGCATCGCGGCCCGCGAGGCGTCGATGGCGGCGAGGGAGCGGGCGGCGTCTTCGGCGGAGAGTTGCATGGGAAGAGTACTCTACTATACAGAGTACTTTGTCAAGCTTGAGTTTTCCGGCGATTGCCGCCGCGCCCGTGTTCGCGCGAGAGTGGGGCATGACCGGTTCCACCGACCATGCCCGGTTGATCGCACCACCGCCTTTGATCGCGGTCGCCGCAGTGCTGGCCGGACTGGGCTTGCGGGTGCTCTCACCGGCGCCGCTCTGGCCGTGGCCGCACCGGTGGCTGCCGGTCGCAGCCTGTACTGCCGGCGTCCTGCTGCTGGCCCCGGC
>CAZKDK010000396.1:0-2556 GCA_964551145.1 uncultured Opitutaceae bacterium
CCCGCCCTGCCGGGCACCCCTCTCCAAGAGGGGATTTTGCGCGCCGCTGACCGAATCCCCTCTACGAAGAGGGGTGGCGTTCTGCCGACCGGCAGAACGACGGGGTGTGTGACCCCGCCGTTGGCGGGTGTGAAAGGTCCGGGCTATGACCGAGGTGCGATCCCGCGCCCGTGTCGACCCCACCGCCAGCCCGTTCACCCCGGCCAACGGCTCCGGGATGAATTGTACAACCTGACCTTTTCCTCCGGCCCTTCTAATCGGTCCTGTAGGGCGCGTGTCTTGCACGCGCCGATTCGATTGTAGGCACGGTCGATCACCACCAAGACAGGATCGCAGCGCGGCGGGCCCAGCGGCGCGAAGTGCGTAGCCTTCGCGGTCCCGCCCTACCTTTTGGGATGGTGGGGCGGGCTTTCGTGTCCGCCGTAGCCTTGGCGAAGGCGGAATGCCCGCCACAACCGCGAATCGGCGGGGATGAACCCCGCCCCACCTAGGGCAGACCATCGGCGGGCGCCCCCAGCCGCCCAGAGGGCAGCCTGCCGCGCCGTAGCCCTGAGCCTGTCGAATGGGGCGAAGGCGGGAGGCACAGGGGACAGGGTGACAGTTGTAGGGCGCCCGTCTTGCGGGCGCCGCCTCGTAGTCCGAAATCCCCTCGGCCGGTGCAAGACACCGGCCCTACAGGATCGGTGTAGGGCGCCCGTCTTGCGGGCGCCGTTCCCAACCACCCTGCTGACCTTGGCCTGCCCGCGGCGGCGCTGGCCGGCGCCCAGCCTTCCCGGGCGGCTCAACGGGCCGACCGCATCCGCGACCATGCCCACCAACCCGCGGCCGCCGTCATGATCCAGCAAGCCAGCACGCCAACCGTAAACGCGCTCCCAAGGCCGGGCACCGGGAGCGCGCTCCAGGCGACCAGCTCCTCCATCGTGGTCGCAACGAAGGTGATCGAATCAGATCCGCCGAGTACCGTGGCCAGACCGCATCCCAATGCCGCCGCTCCCAGCAGCAATCCGTTGCGACGCCTTTCCGCACGGCGCCGCGGTGCGGGGAGGGCGCCCAGGATTCGGGCGGTGAATCCGGCGTCATCGATGTAGGCGGAGGAGACTTTGCGCAGCATCTGCTCGAGTTGATGGTCGTCGCCGGAGGCGGGTGCGTCCGGCGCGGGTGATTCGGGAGTATTCATGGGAGCAGCATTGCATCGATTTCAGGCGGGAGCCCAGGCGCGCAGGTAGGTCCGAAGCTTGTCCTTGGCCCGGAGGACATGCGTTTTCACCGTGCCGAGGGGGCAGCCAAGCACGCCGGCCGCCTCCTCGTGGGTCAGCCCCTCTGCATAGCAGAGGTGGATCGCGGATTGTTCGTCGGCGGAAAGCCGGGCCAGGGCGGCCGCCAGGTCCTGCTGCAGGTCGACCGTCGCCGGCGCGGCCACGGTGGCGGTCTCCTGGCCGGCGACCACGTCGTTGGCATCCATCTCGCCGGTCCACTCGACCGTCTCGCGCTGTCGGCGTCGCGCGGTGCGAAACCGATTGTAAGCGATGCCCAGCAACCAGGCGCCGAACGTCGCGTCGCCGCGGAACCGGGCGAGGTTTCGGTAGGCCTCAAGGAAGGTTTCCTGCGCCAGATCATCGGCGAGCGCATGCCGCCCGCCCGTCAATCGTCGCAGGAAACCGCGCAGCGCCGACTGGTGCTGCCGCACGAGTTCGCCGAACGCGTGCCGGTCGTCGCCGGCCAGCACGCGGGCGATGAGTTCCGTGTCGCGGGAATTCACTCGTGGAATTTCGGTTTCAGGCATCGCGGGGCGGTCCATCCCGGCGCCGGTTAGAAGTCTAGCCGCGCGTCCGTCCAGTCCAAGCGCGTTCAGGAATTGCCCGGCTAGTTTTTCTTCCCGCCTTCGAGCGCCCAGTTGACCAGCAGCGCCATACCCACGAGCCCCGGGATCAGGCCGATCCATTTGATTCCGTCGGGCACGCCTGCCGTGCGCAACGCGCTGAAAATCACGAACAGGGCGACGCCTACGGCGATGGCGATGAGACCTGCGCGGCGATCATCGCGCGCCCTCTGGACAGGCTCGCTCTCGAGAAGTCCGGGCGGCAGCGGCTGGCCCTTTTCCAGGGCCTGCCGGACGGTCTCATGCCGGAGCTTCTCTTTCTGCGCTTTCCCGAGCATGTCGATGAAGACGATGGCGGTAACGAACGCCATTCCCCCAAGCGGGACGAGAAAGCCAAAATCAAGGTTTACGGCCAGCGGAAGGCCGCAGGAAGCCGGGCCGGGAGCAATGAGGGCGAGTAGGTTCATGGTGGGAAACGTGGTTGTCGACAGGGAGTGGTCCCCAGCCGCGTGTTTGGATTCAGAAATGTCGCGCCCGCCGGTTCCGGTTGAGGTTGAGGTTGAGGTCGAGGTGGATGTTGAGGTGCAGGTGGAGACCGAGCGCCGAGGTGCGATCCCGCCCGCATGCCAGCCATGCCGCCAGCCCGTTCGCCCGGCCCGACACAGGCAGGGTGAATTGTACAACCTGAGGTTGCCCCGATTTGACGGACACGGGTCAGGGGTCAAAAGGAAAGGAGA
>CAZKDK010000397.1:0-2541 GCA_964551145.1 uncultured Opitutaceae bacterium
GGCATCCGAGCGCCGGCCCCGGGGTGGAGGAGCGGCACGGCCACGTGTTCTTCAACAACCTGCTGGTGGCGGACGAGACGATCGCCGCGCCGCTGCTGGTGGTCTTCCAGAGCGCGAAGGTGCGCCAACTGCGGGATTCGCAGCTGAAGGCGATGGACGGCAACGTCTACGTGCGGCGGGCCGGCGCGAAGCCGCCGCCGCTGGCCATCTGGAGCCCGGTGACGAACCGGCGGGACGGCGCGGCGCCGCCCACGCTCGACGCGCTGCGGAAACTGGGGCCGTGGTTCCAGGCGGGCGCGGACGACAGCGTGGAGGCATCCACGATCGAAGAGCTGCGGAAACTGGCGCCGCCGTTCGAGGCGAACGCGCGGGTGTACGCCGACTACTGGGGCCCGCTGTTCAAGAGCGTGGAGCTGGAGAGGTTCGGGCTGGCGCGGGCGTTTCCCGGGGCGGATGCGGGCGTCCCGCTGCCCGCGGCGATCCGCGAACTGCTGCAGTGGAAGCCGGATGCGGCGGTGTTCCCGGGCGCGTACGCGCCGAAATGATCCTGCCGGCGGGACGCCGGCGCTACGAGGGGCCGAGAATTCGGAGCGGCGGGCCCAGCGGTCCCGCCCTACCGAAAGCCCGTAGCGCCGGCTGGGATTCCCTCGGCGCCTGCAAGTCAGGCGCCCTACATCGATGAACCGTCTTGCCGCGGTATTCCCGGGCGCGTACGCGCCGAAATGAACGTGGCGCCAGTCTGCGACTGGCGGAATCCGATCGGAATGTCGCCGGTCAGAGACCGGCGCTACGATGACCGGTGCTACGAGGGAATCCGGCGTCGCGTTTCCAGGAATCGATCATCGGACGCCGCGCACGCGACGAGCCTCCTTCGCCAGGCCTGCTATGGAGGCCAAGGGCCGTCGCGTCCCCAAATGGAGTTAAGGCCTTCGATCTGGAGCGGCGACGCCCCCGTCGCCGGCCGAAATTCCCTCGGCGCCTGCAAGTCAGGCGCCCTACATCGATCATTCATTCTCGGCCGGGTCAGGCTTTCGATCTGGAGCGGCGACGCCCCCGTCGCCGGCTCGGGCCTCATCGCGAGGTCCACCACGCCTTCACCGTTTCCCCCATCTGCTGCAGCGCAGCGGGCAGGTGGCGGAGCGCCTCGTGCGCCTGCGGCACGAAGCGGTCGATGAGGAAGACCATGAGCACCACGCCCGCGAGGGCGATGATCGTGTCACCGACCCAGAAGAACGGCGGGACCACACGCGGGCCGAAGGCAGCGTGGTAATACCAGGCGTGCCGCAGCGCCTTCAGGGGAGCGATCACGAGACCCCAGAGCACGAACAATCCGATCACGCCGGCCCAGACGGGAATTCCGTAGGGCAGCGCGATTCCGAAAACGGCGCCGGTCGTGATGAGCGAGATGATGGCGAAGATCGCGACGACCGCCACGGCGGCGCGGATCAGGGCCAGGAACGGCATCGCGATCCACATCCCGGTGGGCGCGATCGGCCCGGGCACTGCGGCCGGGTAGCTCGGCGGGGGCGTTCCCGGGCCGGACCAGCGCTGGTGCCACCACGGCGAGCCGGGCCCCATCTCGCGTTTAAGCGTCTGGCCCCAGTCGCGCATCTCGCGCTTGAACCGCCGGCGCCATTCCCGGTGCGCGCGCCTGTCGCCGAAGGTGCGCATGCCCTCGTAGCAGCCCTCGCGCGCGCGGCGGATGAATTCCTGCGCGGTGGAGGGAGCGCCGTAGGCGGCGGCCCTTTCCGTGGTCGTGTGGGCCGTGGGCACGATGATCATCAGGACAATGTAGACCGGGATGGCGATGCCGACGCTGAGGAAGGTCAGGAGGACAAAGAGGATGCGCACGATCGTCACGTCGATGCCGAGATAGGCGGCCAGCCCGTTGCAGACGCCGGCGATCATCGCGCCTTCGGGCACCTTGTAGAGGCGGTGCACGGGCGGCGGAGGAGGGGGCGGCGGCGGACGGGACTCCGCGCCGGCAGCGGCGGCGCGCACCTGGTCGCCGGCGGCGCCGGAGCCCGCGGCGGATCCGGACGGCGCGCCTGCAGCGGTGTCGTCCAAAGCGGACTCGACGGGCCCCATCTCGTCGATGATCTGCGCAACCTCGGGGGCGCCGACGACGGTCTTGTAGGCGCCAAGGACGGCGCGGCACCGGTCGGCGATCGCCTGTTCGATGTCGGCGACGATCTCATCCTTGTCGGGATTTCCCCCGAGGCGGCGGGCGGCGCCGTCGAGGTACGCGCGGAGGGCCTCGTAGCCGGCTTCCTCGAGCTGGAAGGCGACGCCCTGGAGGTTGATGGTGACGACCTTGTTCATGGAGGGTGCGGGGTTGAGGGGTTACCGGGCGGGCGGCTGGCCGAGGTCCTTCACGGTTTCGCTGATCTTCTGCCAGTAGCCGGAGATCTCGCGGAGCTGTTCGCGGCCCTTGGCGGTGAGCTGGTAATATTTCCGCGGGGGTCCGGCCTCGGATTCCTTCCACTCGTAATCGAGCAGCTTCTCGCGGCGCATCTTGCTGAGGAGCGGGTAGAGGGTGCC
>CAZKDK010000398.1:0-2535 GCA_964551145.1 uncultured Opitutaceae bacterium
CGCCCGGCGCGACGTTGCCCGTGCCGATCGCGCCCATCATGTTGTCGCCGCCGCCCGCACTGACCACGACCTCCGGGGACAAACCGTATTTCTGCGCCAGGTCCGCCCGCAGCGTCCCGGCGGCCTCGTGCGAACGCGACAGCGGCGGCAGCCAGTCGATGAGGTCCGGGTCAATCGCGGCCAGGGCTTCGGCCGACCAGATCCGCTTGCGTACATCCATAAGCGCCGTCCCGGAGGCGTCGCCGTGCTCCATGAAGAAGTTCCCGGTCAGATGGAAGTTCAGGTAGTCGTGGGGGAGCAGGACGTGGCGCAGCCGCTTGTAGTTTTGCGGCTCATGGCGCTTCAGCCAGAGGATCTTCGGCGCGGTGAACCCGGGGAGGAAGCGCAGGCCGACCTTGCGGATCACCGCCTTCTCGCCGCCGAGCTTTTTCGTCAGCAGGGCGCATTCCGCCACCGTGCTTGTGTCGCACCACAGCTTGGCCGGGCGGATCACCCCGCCCTTTTCGTCGAGCGGCACGAATCCATGCTGCTGCCCCGAGACGCCGATTCCGCGCACCCGGGAGCGGTCGATCTTGGCGGCGACCTCGAGGATCACGGCATCGAGCGCCGCGGTCCAGTCGCGCGGATGCTGCTCCAGGTGGCCGGGCGGCAGGCCGGCGATCAGTTCGTGCGGGGCGCGGGCCTCCGCGACGACCTTTTTCTGATCGAGGTCGAGGACGACCGCCTTGGTGCTCTGGGTGCCGGAATCGATGCCAATATAGAGGGACATGGGGCTGCAGGGTTTCGGGAAAGTGACGCCAGAATGGGGAGGCGAGAGTCGAGCGGCGAATCCCGGCGGCGGCAAACCAGAAAAACGCGCCCGGCTTCCCGCGCGGCGGCACCGCAGGTGAATACCAATTGGGGCCGTTGGCTGGGCGCCGGCCTCATCCGGCTGCGCTCGACTCGCGCCAGCCCGGATGGTTAGCTCGCCGGATCGTGCGGATCGAGAAATGGTATCTCGACGGAGTGACCCCTGAGGGGTCGGGAATGATCGGCTATGCCGTCCGCATCAGTGCGGGACCGCTGAAGATCCGCTGTGCGGAGATCCTGCAATGGCGGGCGGGCGAACCGACGCCTCGGCATCAGTTTGGGTTCGGCGGAACACTGCCGCGGGAATCCGGGGACGGCGTCGTCTGGCAATGCCACCGCTTGGGCGCGGAATACCGATGGCAGCGGAGGCAGGCCCCTCTGCCTGCAATGGTCCTCCATGAGGAACCGGCTGGCCGGATTGAGTGGATCTGTTTTTGTCCGGCGGCCCAGGTCGCCGGGCGCGTCCGGGGCGGCGCCTGGGCTGGCTCCGGATATGTGGAACGGCTGACCGTAACGCTGCCGATCGCCCGGCTGCCCTTCCGCGAACTGCGTTGGGGACGTTTCATTGCCGAGACGCAGAGTTGCCAGTGGATCGACTGGCGGGGCACGGTCACGCGACGATGGTGCTTCCACAACGGCGTATCCGTTGCCGCCGCCGCACCCGGCCGGCAGGGGCTCGCGTGGAACGGTCACCAGTTGCGGCTGGAACCCGGGGTCACCGTGCGAAGCGGCCGCGTGTTCGATACCTCCCTCAGGGGCGCCGGGCCGATGCGCTGGCTGCTGCCACGGGCCGTTCGGCGGACCGAGGAGACCAAATGGTGCAGCGCAGGGGTGCTCACGGACGCGCAGGGACGCGAACACCCGGGCTGGTCCATCCACGAAGTCGCTCATTTCCGATGAAAACGTCGCCGGGCAAGGTGCTTTACGGAATCGTCTTTTGTGTTGCGCTGCCGGCGCTGCTGGTCGCGTGGGCCGCGGAGCTCGACGCCAGGTACCTTGGTCTTCCGCCGGTCGGCGGATGGCGGCTGGGGCTGCCTCTGATTGTTCTTGGAGGCGCCCTGATGGTGCGCGCGACTTGGGAGTTGTGGCAATGGGGCGCCGGGCTGCCGATGAACGCGTTCCCCCCGATCCGATGGGTTGCCCGCGGACTTTATGGCTGGCTCCCTCATCCCATCTATCTCGGGTTTGCCTTGGTCATGCTCGGAGTATTCGCCGTTGCCGGGATGCCGGCGGGAGTGTGGTTCGTCTGTCCGGTCCTCTGCCTGGGCATGATTGCGGTGGTTGTCGGGTACGAGCGGATCGACCTGCAGCGCCGGTTCGGGTCCGACCGCGCGCGCCCGCGGCTGGCTTTGCCGCCAGACTCCACCGAAGTGCCGCGCTGGTGGCACCGCGCCTCCGCCTATCTTCTCGTCCTGGCGCCCTGGCTCATCGTCTATGAGGCGATCGCCCGGCTCCCGGGAAGCGGCACCGGTCTCGAGACGTATCTTCCGGTCGAACGGACTTGGCGGACGATTCCGTGGACGGCAGTGTTCTATTTCGGCGCCTATGCCTGGGTCGCGCTGGCGCCCCTGGCAGCCACGACTCAGGCGGCGCTGCGGCGCTTCACGCGCGACGGCTGGCTGGGCTCAGCCTTCATCTTCTGGTGCTTCCTGGCTGTTCCGCTCACTGCGCCGCCGCGCCCCCTTG
>CAZKDK010000399.1:0-2529 GCA_964551145.1 uncultured Opitutaceae bacterium
GCCCGACCGGCACGTCGACCTGCGCCGTGGAGAGGTCGAACCAGTGCACCTTGAGGGCATCGAGCTGCCGGTGCTGCCCGACGCCGATTTCGAGCGGAATCCGCCGGACCGTGCGGCTCGTGCGCCAGTCGCCGGCCAGCAGCTCGACGCGGACTCCCAGCGAGCTGCTGTTGGAGCGGTTGCCGGCGAGGCGCAGCTTCAGCTGGAGGTTCCGGTTCCCGCCGTCGTTCCGCCACAAGCGAAGCCCCGCGTCCGAACTTGTGACCAGATCCGTGTCCCCGTCGCCGTCGAAATCGGCGGCGACAAGGCCGTCAACCAGGCCGACGCGATCCAGCCCGATCTGCTTGGTCACGTCGATGAAGCCAGCGTGCCCGGCGTTGCGCCAGACCCGCACGCCGTCGCGGCCATAGGCGAAGAGGTCGAGCCAGCCGTCATTGTCGTAATCCACCAGCAGCAGGCCCGAGGCCGGAAAGCCCTCCAGCGGCAGGCTCAACCTCCGGCTTTGGTCGCGGCCGATGATTTCGAGCGTCGTGCCCGTCGCGATCACCGCTTCCGAGCGAAGGTCGTTGTCGAGGTCGCCCGTTGCCATCACCGTTCCGACGGGCCAACCTTGGGTCAGGTCGCTCGCCGTGAACGCCGCCGCGCGCGGCTTCGCGAAGAACTCGGGCGCGCCCCTGGCGCGGGCGACGAACACTCCCGGGAGGCCCTCGTTGTTCCAGTCATCCGTCATCACCTGGGTGGCGCCCGGAAACGCTTTGGGCAGACCGGAATCGCTCCAGTTACCGTCGAAATAGAAGTTGCCGAGATTGCGATACACGCCGAGGCCGGCCCCGCCCGGCTGGACCACGATCAGATCAAGGTTCCCGGTGAAATCGAGGTCGGCCAGCAAGCCGGCGACCGCCTTCACGCCATCAAGTCCCGCCGCGCGCGTCGCGTCGCGATACCCGCCGTTCGGATAGAACTTGAACACGCGCGAATCCCACTCGCCGAGCACGATCACGTCGTCGAAGCCGTCGTCGTCGAGGTCCCCCGTCAGCGCGATGCGGTAACGGAGCGGGGCGGGCAGGCGGGCTGGCTGGGCGCCACCCGGATGGTTCTGGGCGAGTGCCGAGAAAACGCCGCCGCGGTTGGCCAGCACGAGAAAGTCCCCGCGCTGGCTCTGCACGAACAGGCTCGGGCGCCCGTCGCGTTTGTAGTCAACGACGGCCAGCGGGCCGCGACACTCGGCCGCCAGCGCACCCAACGCGCCCGCGGTGTCCTCGGTGAAATGGACCCGAGTGCCGCCGGGATCCGGTTGGGCCAGGGCGAAGGGCGCGAGCGCCTCGGTGTACTTGCAGCGTTCCAGGGCGGCCACGGTGACGACCGGGCTGGACATCCGCGCCTGGATGCGCTGGTGCTCCACCAACTCGCGCGCCGCGGCGGGATCTCGGCCGACCCGTCGGTACAGCCGGCTCAACTGGTAGTGCGCCGACGGATGGTCGGGCACGGTCCGGATCACGCCCTCGAAATCGCGGATCGCGTCGGAAATCTGCCCGAGTTGCTCCTGCGCCATGCCCATCTGGAAATCGAGCGCCGGGACCGCGGGGTCGATCTTCCACGACTGCTGGAACGCCTGCGCAGCCGGCTCGGGCTGGTTCTCCCGCAGGAGCACGCAGCCCAGCAGGTAATACGCCGCCGCGCTGTTGGGATCGAACTCGAGGGTCTGCCGGCACAGCGGTGCCGCGTCGGCCGCCCGGCCGGCCAGGAGATAGGCGTTAGCCAGGTTGAGCCGGACGTCGGTGCTCTCGGGCGAAAGCCGGAGCGCCCGGGTGTAGACGTCGATCGCGGCGATCGCGTCGCCTTTTTCCAGCAGGCCGTTGCCGCGATTCATCAACTGCGCGAACCCGGCGGCCGACGATGACCGGCGCAGCCAGAAGGCGCCCGCGACGATCGCGACCACCACGAACGCACCGCCCAGCCAGATCTGGCGCTTCGACATAACCAATCCGTTAGTGAAAGGAACGCGGCTCCACAACCGTCATTAGTCGGTCGATTTCATGTCGTGCTGGGCGCGTGCGCACTCGAGGTGCGCCGGAACGGGGTGGAATCCGGGGGAGAGATGAGGATGAGGCGGCCGGAAGCGGATCACGGCGGATAATGCGGCCGATCGCGGGACACAGAACAGAAAAGGGGTGAATTGCCGCGAACGCGGGGCCAGTCGCCGGACCGGTTTTCGCGCGGCGGCCGCCGGATCGTTTCGCATTGCCTTCCGCGCCGCGCGCAGTTGGGTTTCGGGCCGTCCGGCATCCGCGCCGTCTGCCGGATCGCGCTCCGCTCCGGCGGCACCGGTGGTTCTCCCCCAATTCCTCCCTCCTCCCATGGACGAATACATCGAACGACTCGTCGACCTGATCGATCCGGCCACCCATCGCCTGCGCAACATGACCGTCGAGGAGGCCCGTGATCGCATTCTGCACGGCTCCGCCGACGCGGTGCTTGAGATCGACGGCTCCTTCGCGCTCGTGGCGCGGGAGGGCAAGCGCGTGCGGA
>CAZKDK010000400.1:0-2503 GCA_964551145.1 uncultured Opitutaceae bacterium
TGGCGACGGCCATGCAGCCGATGGGGCCGGCGCCGGTGATGAGCACGTCCTCGCCGACCAGGTCCCACTGCAGCGCGGTGTGCGTCGCGTTGCCGAGGGGATCGAAGCAGGCCAGCACCTCGAGCGGGATCGCGGGGTCCACGTGCACGGCGTTGGTGGCGGGGATGCAGAGATACTCGGCGAAGGCCCCATCGCGGTTCACGCCCACGCCCTTGGTGTCCTTGCAGAGGTGCCGGCGGCCGGCCAGGCAGTTGCGGCACTGGCCGCAGACGATGTGACCCTCGCCGTCCACCAGGTCGCCGGGGCGGAAACCCTGGACGTTGTCGCCGGCCGCGATGATCTCGCCCACGAATTCGTGGCCGATGACCATGGGCGGCCGGATGGTCTGCTGAGCCCAGGCGTCCCAGTTGTAGATGTGCACGTCGGTGCCGCAGATCGCCGTCTTCCGGATCTTGATGAGCACGTCGTTGCCGCCGGGTCGCGGCACCGGCACCTCGACCAGTTCGAGACCGGGGCCGGGCCGCCGTTTCGCGATCGCCCGCATGGTGGAAGGGGGCATGAGGAGAGGGGGGATTGTCGGGGGCACCCTAGTCAGCTCGACGGCAGAAACAACCACCAAGCGGCGTCGGACGCGGGGTCGGGCCGCCTTCGCCAGGCTTCGGCGAGCCAAGGTGACCCCGCCCGACAACGGCGGAGTCCAGATATTGGAGACGCGACGCTTTCGTCGAGGATCCTGGCGGGCACGGCGGCCCGCCCTCCACTATTCCGCGATGAGCTGCGCGCCTTCGAGCGCGAGCAGCCGGACCTTGGTGCGGACGCCTCCGGCGGCGGAGAAGCCCGTCATCCGGCCGTTCGCGCCGACGATCCGGTGGCAGGGCACAATGAGCGGCCAGGGATTGGCGCCGAGCAGGGCCCCGATCGCACGGCTGGCCTCGCGCGGCTCCTGCAATGCGGCCGCGAGGTCGCCGTAGGTGCGGGTCTGACCGGCGGGCACTGCGCGGGCCGCCTCGTAGACCCGCCGGGCGAACGGCGAGACGGCGCTGGTGTCGAGCGCCACGCCGCGGAAGTCCTGCAGCGCCCCGGCCAGATGCTGCTGCACGCGCCCGGCGAGTTCGCGGATCCAGGCGGGGGCGTCCGCGAGCGGCATCGCCGGGTCGTCGGGCCGCGCGGGGCGGGGGCCGGGCAGATGAAATGCGGTGAGTCCGGCGTCGTTCCAGGCGAGCCCGCAGGTGCCGATGGCGGTTTCGAATGCGGTCCGGGGCATGGCCAGCACGATAGTCGTTCAGGGCGTTTTGGCGAGATTCCGCAATCGCGTGGCGCCGGTCTTTGACCGGCGATACTCGCCAGTCGCAGACTGGCGCCACGGGACAGCGCCCGGCCCGCCGGCACTCCATCCATGGGGGCGTCGCCGCTCCAGGGTGCGGAGCGAATTTCGTTTGCGCCGCCCGGGCGGGCCGCGTACGTCCTCCGCCGTGGCCAACACCTTCTACACCGCCTTCGACGCCGAGACGTGGGGCGGCGGCCGCCGGCGCGACTACCGCACGGCGTTCCAGATCGACCGCGATCGCGTGATCCACTCGCATCCGTTCCGGAAGCTGCAGTCGAAGACGCAGGTGTTCCTGTCGGGCGAATACGATTTCTACCGCACGCGGCTCACCCATTCCATGGAGGTGGCCCAGATCGGCCGCTCCATCTGCCACTATCTGCGCAGCCGCGGCCGGCCCCTGACGGACCGCTTCACCATCGACTCCGAACTGGTGGAGGCGGCCTGCCTGGCGCACGACCTCGGCCATCCGCCGTTCGGGCACGCGGGCGAGCGCACCCTGCAGGAGTTGATGGGGCCCTACGGCGGCTTCGAGGGCAACGCGCAGACGCTGCGCCTGCTGACCGAGACGATCTACCAGAGCGAGAGCGGCGTCCGCGGCATGCAGCCGACCCGGGCGCTGCTCGACGGCGTGCTCAAGTACAAGGTGCTGCACGG
Organism: uncultured Opitutaceae bacterium; assembly: GCA_964551145.1. GTDB lineage: Bacteria > Verrucomicrobiota > Verrucomicrobiia > Opitutales > Opitutaceae > Fen-1467. Next base: position 1,982 of record CAZKDK010000400.1, read on the forward strand.
GGAATTCGCCGCGCCGCCCGCCAACCACTTCCTCTACGACGCGCAGGCCATCTTTCGCGATTTTGTCTTCGACGGCGCGGAGATTCCGGTGGCTCTTCGCGCCGGCGATGCGCTCAATGACTTCAAAAGCGTCGAATGCCAGATCATGGACTGGGCCGACGACGCGGCCTATTCGCTCAACGACATCGTTGACGGGGTGAAGGTCGGGTTCCTGACGATCGAGCGGATCGAGCGCTGGGCAACCGGGGAGGCGATCGACGCCTCCCGCCGCCGGCTGCTGGACACGTTGTTCGACGCGGTGCGGCGCGACCGGCTGGAAAGCGTGTTTTCAATGAAGATCGGCGCGTTCATTAAGGCCTGCCGCCTGCGCGAGCGCGACAACTTCATGGCGGCGAAGACCAACCGGTACCGGTTCGAGCTGGTGGTGGCTCCCGGGGCGCAGCGCGAGGCGCAGTTCTTCAAGAAGCTGGCCAACGACATCATCTTCGAGAGCCCGCAGCTCCAGCAGATGGAGCACAAGGC
>CAZKDK010000401.1:0-2491 GCA_964551145.1 uncultured Opitutaceae bacterium
CATCCTCAAACCCCACAACGCGACCAAGACCACGGATGACAGCGCGGCCAACGCACTGCCCGAGTTCCACGGGGTGAAGCACGCGATCGGGGTCGTCGAATTCGAGAACAAGAACAACTTCTTCCCGGAATCGCAGATGGGCGAGAATTTCCGGATGATGCTCGAGTCGGCGCTCTTCGCCACCAACCGGTTCGTCATCGTCGAGCGCGAGAAGCTCGACACCGTCATGCAGGAGCAGGATCTCCAGGCCAGCGGCCGCGCGGCCAAGGCCACGAACACGGCGCAGACCGGCCGGCTGCGCAGCGCGCGCTTCCTGGCCACGGGCACGATCGTCGAGGCCACGGCCGACGTCCAGGGCGACGGCGGCGGCCTGAACATCCGCGGCGTCCACATCGGCGGATCCTCCGCCAAGGCGAAGGTCACCATCATCGTCAAGCTGATCGACAGCACCTCCGGCCAGATCGTGGCCAATGAGCGCATCAGCGGGCTGGCGGGCCATTCGAGCGTCAATCTCGGCTACACCGGCGGCAACGTCGGCGGCAGCGTCAGCTCATTTGCCAAGACGCCGCTCGGCGAGGCCGTGCAGGACTGCATCAACCAGGCGGTCAAGTTCATCGCCCTGAAGATGGAGCGCACGCCGATCGAGGGCAACGTGGTCGGCCTCGCCGGCGACCAGGTGATCGTGAGCCTCGGCACCAACTACAACGTCGCCGCGGGCCAGGTGATCATCGTGCGCAAGCCCGGCGAGACGCTTTCCGACCCGGGCACCGGCGAGATCCTCGGCACCAGCGAGGGCGAGGTCGTCGGCACGCTCGAGGTCACCAGTCCCCGCGAAAAGATCTCCTACTGCAAGCTGAGCGACGGTCAGATGCCGGCGCGCGGAGACGTGGTGGTCCTGAAGTAGGCCGCGGCCGCCGGGCGGACTCAGTCCGCCCGGGGTCCGCCCCGGCCGGCGGCGACCGCGCGCAGCTGCTGCTCGATCGCCGCCACGAGGCGCGGATAGAAGGTGGCGATGGCCTCGCCCGCCACGTTGAGGCCGGCGGCGCACGCGTGGCCGCCGCCGCCGAACCGCGCCGCGACCAGATCGACCCGGTAGAGGGGATCCCGGGCGCGCAGGCTGGCCTTGATGCCGTCGGGCCGCTCCTCGATCAGACCGCCGATGTCCACGCCGTCGATGGCGCGGGCGTAGTCCACCATCCCCTCCGTGTCCTCCGGCTGGCTCCCCGTCGCCGCAAACACCCCCGCCGGCAGCACGCCGAGGCAGACCCGTCCGCCGCATTCGAGGCGCAGCGACGCGAGAAACCGCTCCAGCAGCCGCAGGCCACCCACCGTCTCCCGTTCATAGAGCTCATAGCCCACCCGGGCGGGATCCGCGCCGCGGGCCCGCAGCTCCGCGGCGAGCCGGAACGTGCGGACCGAGGTGGAGGCGAAGCGGAACTGGCCCGTGTCGGTGAGCACGCCGGCGTAGAGCGCCTCGGCGGTCGCCGCGTCGACCGGCAGGCCGTTGTCGAACAGGAGTCCGGCCAGGATCTCCGCCGTGGCGGACGAGGTCGGATCGATGAAATTGTACCGGGCAAAACCGCCGTTGGACAGGTGGTGGTCGATCGCCCCGAACGGCTCCGGAAACCGCGCCCTCAGCTCGGCGCCGGCGCGGTCGTGATCGGCGCAGTCGACGAAGACCGCCGCGTGGTCGTGCGGCGCGAGCTCGGCCGGCCGCAGGAACGCCCGGTCGCCGACGAGGAAGCGCAGCCGGCGCGGCACCGGATCCGGGTTGACGCACGCCGCCTCGATCCCCCGGTCGCGCAGGACGCGGGCCAGCGCCACCTGCGAACCGATGCAGTCGCCGTCCGGCCGGGCGTGCCCGATGACCGCGACCCGGCGGCCGCGGAGCCGCCCGAGGAACTCCGCGAACCGCGGCGAAAGCTCGGGATAGTGGGCTTCCCCGGCGACCGGGTTCCGCCCGGGTGGACGGGGTGCGGTCATGGCGCCGGGGGCGGGGGTTCGGCCGGCCCCAGTTCGTCGAGCAGGCGGTTGACGCGCACGCCGCGCTCGGCCGACGTGTCGCGGACAAAGTCGAACCGGGGCACCTGCTTGAGGACGATGCGCTGGCCGACCATGTGCCGGATCTCGCCGGTCCGCTCGAGCAGCCAGCGCCCGCACGCCTCCGCCTGCTCGGGGCTGCCGACCACCGAGTAGAACACGCGGCCCTCGCGCAGGTCGGGCGACACCTTGACGGCGGTGATCGTGATCCGCACCGCCTCGCCCTGATGGCGCGTGTGCAGGTACGCGCTGATCTCGCGCTGCATCAGCTCGCCGACGCGGAGGGTGCGGTTCGTCATCGGGATTTTCGGTTTTTGATTTTTGCTTTTTGAGTCTTGCGCGCGCCGGCCGGATTGCGTTGAGGCCCGCGCGGCCGGGCGTGGGCCTTCCGGCGCGCCTTCAATCGAAAACCAAAAATCCCAACTCGAAAATCACAGCGCCGCCCGGACCT
>CAZKDK010000402.1:0-2467 GCA_964551145.1 uncultured Opitutaceae bacterium
GCTCTACAAGATCAAGCGCAAGAAGCGCGAGCAGTACATCGACAACGACGAGCAGCTCAACCGCATCCTGCTCGAGCTCGGCTCCGAGGACGTCGTCCTCACGCGCCTCCGCGACCAGACCACCTTCACCTCGACCCAGATCGACAAGATCGTCGAGTCGCTCGCCGCGCTCGAGAAGCTGGGGGCCGGCGTCACCCGCTACGGCGCCTCCCTCGCCGAGTACCTCAGCCTGCACGCGCCCGCCACGCGCGATCTGCCGCGCTACGTCGCGCGCATCCGCGAGGGCAACCGCGAATCCCACGAATTCCTCAAGGACGACGCCGCCCGCTCCGAATTCATCCAGCGCATGGCCCTCGACGCCGACGTCTCCGACCAGCCCGATGCCGCCGCCGCCGGCAACACGCGCCCGCCCGAGGGCTCCATCAGCCCGGTCACGCCGCGCCGCATCACGATCCACGAGATCTTCGAATCGACCGAGATGACCAAGCTGCTGCGCGCAATGGCCGCCGGCGGCCTCGACATCACCCGGTTCGCGCCGACCGAGGAGCCGCGCTACCTCCTGGTCGAGAATCCCGGCCAGAAAAACGAGGCCCGGACCGAGCTGCACGCGCCCTTCGAGATCCTCCACCACATCCGCAACCTCGGCCGCCGCGGCCTCGCCATCCAGCGCTACAAGGGCCTCGGCGAGATGAACCCCAAGCAGCTCTACGAAACCACCATGGACCCGGAGAAACGCCGGCTCCTCCGGGTCTCGATCGACGACGCCGCCAAGGCCGACCACCTTTTCACCCTCCTCATGGGCGACGAGGTCCCGCCCCGCCGGCAGTTCATCGAGGACAATGCCCTCAACGTCCAGTACCTCGATGTCTAGAACCAGTAGCGAGCAGTGAGTTGCGAGCATCCGTTCAGGCCCTCCGCCCCACCCCACGCTTCGCCACCCGTCAGTCCCTTTCCCTACTCACTACCCGCTACTCGCTACTCGCTACTGCTCCCATGCCCTCCGCCACCACCGCCTGCTACCAGCCCTCCGGGAAGGCGCCGTTGACCGGCGTTCTCCTGGTGCTCGGCGGCGGCATCGCGGCGGCCGTGCCGCTCAGCATCGTCTACATCCTGGCGGTCCGCTACATTCCGTTCGTCTATCTGAACCTGCTCGCCGTGGTGGGGTTTGGCTTCGGCTTTGGCGCGATCGTCGCGAAGCTCGTCCGCCTCGGGAAACTGCGCTCGCCGCTCATCGGCGGCGGCCTCGGCCTCGTCGCCGGCCTGCTCGCCGCCTGGCTGCAATGGGTCTTTTTCGCCGCCTTCATCGCCCACAACGCCGACGAGATTCCCCTGGTCCCCGCCTACTTCGGGTTCCTGATCAACCCGCGCGCCCTGGGCGCCTTCGCCCGCATCGCGGCCGAACACGGCACCTGGTCGCTCAAGGACGGCGACCCGGTGACCGGCGTCGTCCTCGTCATCATCTGGACCGTCGAGGCCCTCGTCATCATTGGGCCGGCTGCCCTCTTTGCCGGCGGCCAGGCGGCCAAGCCGTTATCCGAGCTCCTGCAGCGGTGGGCCGTGGGCGTCCGGCTCCCCGGCCGCCTGCCCTTCTTCGCCGATCCGGCGGGAGTCCGGACCCGGCTCGAGGGCGGCGATCTCATGCCCCTCGTCACGAACGAGCGGCCCGCCGGCACGCGCTACGCCCGGCTGGACCTTTGCCGCGCCGACGGCGACCCCGCATGTTCCTACCTGTCCGTGGAGAACGTGACTGAGACCGTCGACAAGCGGGGCCGCAGGCAGTCCGCCACCACCGCGGTCGTCACCCACCTCCGCGTCCCCGCGGAACTGGCCCGGCAGCTGCAGGAGCTGCATTCGACGGCGCTTCCATCCTGACCGGGCCCACCTTCCCCGCTTTCTCCACTCACCACTCGCTACCCGCCACTTTCCGAGATGTACACCGCGAACGAAAAGGTTTCGACGGCCAATATCACCGAGATCATGCAGACCGCCTACATCGATTATTCGATGTCGGTGATCATTTCGCGCGCCCTGCCCGACGCGCGCGATGGCCTCAAGCCCGTCCAGCGCCGCATCCTGTATGCCATGCTGCGCGAAGGCCTCGTGCACAACCGTGCGTTCGACAAGTGCGCCGGCGTCGTCGGCGAGGTGCTCAAGAACTACCACCCCCACGGCGATTCCTCGGTCTACGACACCCTCGTGCGCCTGGCCCAGTCCTGGGTCATGCGCTACCCGCTGATCGACCCCCAGGGCAACTTCGGCTCGGTCGACGGCGACCCGCCCGCCGCCTACCGCTACACCGAGTGCCGCCTCGCCGAGATCGCGGAGGAGCTGCTGCGCGACATCGACGAGGAGACGGTCGACTTCGTGGCCAACTACAAGGAGTCGACCACCGAGCCCGTCGTGCTGCCCTCGGCGCTGCCGAACCTGCTGATGAACGGCTCGACCGGCATCGCCGTCGGCATGGCCA
>CAZKDK010000403.1:0-2448 GCA_964551145.1 uncultured Opitutaceae bacterium
GCTACGGCCGCATCGTCGTCGCGACCGACGCCGACGTCGACGGCATGCACATCCGTCTGCTGCTTCTCGCGTTTTTCCTCCAGTATTTTCCCGAGCTCATCGCGGCCGGGCGCCTGCACGTGCTCGAGACGCCGCTTTTCCGCGTGCGGAACAAGCAGACGACCGTCTACTGCTACTCGGAGGCGGAGAAGGCGGCGGCGCTGGCGCGGCTGGGCGGGGGCGCCGAGATCACGCGGTTCAAGGGGCTTGGGGAGGTGTCGCCCGGGGAGTTCAAGGGGTTCATCGGCGCCGGCATCCGCCTGGAGCCGGTGACGCTCGCGCACCTGCACAACAGCGACGCCCTGCTCGCCTTTTTCATGGGAAAGAACACGCCCGAGCGCCAGGAGTTCATCATCGACAACCTCCGGGTGGAAAAGGACCTGGTCGAGGCCTGAGCATCTCCCCGATCCCCATTCATGAAGGACTGGCGCATGCATCCCGCCCGGCGAGACTCGAGGCGCGGCATGATGTCGCTCCTTGCCGTCGCGACGGCCGGCCTGCTGGCCGGCTGCTACAGCCTGCCCACCCGGGAAGCCGCGGCCTGGATCGACTACGCGCCACCGGAGCCCATTGCGCCGGGCACGCCCCGCGGGGAACGCAACCTGAGGGTCTTCGACTGTGCGTGGGAGACCGTGAAGACCTACTACTACGACGAGGCGTTTCACGGAGTCGACTGGGACGCCGCGCGTGCCCGGCACCGGCCCGCGGCCGAGGCGGCGCGGGACGATGACGCGTTGTACGCGGCGATCGGCTCGCTGCTCGGCGAGCTCAAGGACGGCCATACCCGGGCCCAGTCGCCGCAGGTCGTGGAGGAGCGTCGGGAACGGCGCTGGGTCGGCCTCGGCCTCGAGACCGCGGCCTTGAAGGACTCCGGGGGCCAGGTGCTCGTCACGAACGTCTCGTCGTGGAGTCCGGCGTCGCACGCGGGCGTGCGTCCCGGCTGGATTCTCCGGACCTGCAACGGCCAGGAGGCCCATGGGTTCCTGAGCGCACGGCGTTTTTCCGACGGCGAAGCGGTGGCCTGCGTCTTCCTGGACCAGCGCAGCCGCACGCGCACCCTCGATCTGGTCGCGCGCGTGGTCCATGTGCCGCCGGTGCGCGAGCGCCGCCTGCTGAACCGCGGCTGCATCTACCTGCGCTTTGACGAGTTCAAGTACGCGGACGCGGCCTGGTTGTATCGGCAGCTCCTGGTGTATGGCGACGTGCCGTCCCTGATCATCGATCTCCGCTACAACTCGGGCGGCGACATCTTCTGCCTCGAGGCGATGGCCGGCCTTTTCATCCCGGGCGGAAAGGTGCTCGGCACGGCGGCGAAATCAGGCATGCCGCCGCGGTCCATCGCGAGCCACCGCCCGCGGTTCACGCCCTACTACGAGGGGCGGGTGGCGTTCATCGTGTCGTCGGCCACCTCGAGCGCCGCGGAAATCTTCGCGAATGCGATGCGCGAATACTGCCGCAGCCCGATCGTGGGCCAGCGAACCGTCGGTCATGTGCTCAACGCCTACCAGGGCGTGCTTCCCGACGGGGGCGAGATCACCTTCAGCATCCGCGACTTCCTCACCCCTGACGGCCGCCATCTGGAGGGCGCGGGCGTGGAACCGGACGTCAAGGTCGTGTACCGTATCGAGGACCTCCGCGCCGGTCGCGACATCGGTGTCGCGGCGGCCCTGGCGGCGCTGCGGGTTCTGTCGGCCGCGCCGGGTTCCTGATCTCCCTTTCCCAGAATGCGCAAACGTTCCAAGGACGCCAAACAGATCGAATTGCCGCTCGCCGGCGCCGTTGAAGGCGCCGCCAAGGGCGCCAAGTCCCAGGCCCCCAATCCCAAGGTCCAACCACCGATTCTCAAGGCAGACCGGCCGGGTGGTTCTCCCCGGGCCGTGGCCGGCCCCCAGCCGGATCCTGCCGTCGCGGCCGGCAAGGGACACCGGCCGCCGTCGCGCCGGGGCGGCGCCGATGAGGCGCCGCTGGCGCAGAGCTTCCGGACCTGGTTCCTGGACTATGCCAGCTATGTGATCCTGGACCGGGCGGTGCCGCATATCGACGACGGATTGAAGCCGGTCCAGCGGCGCATTCTCCAGACCCTTTGGGAGATGGACGACGGCCGCTTCCACAAGGTGGCCAACGTCGTCGGCGCGACGATGCGCTTTCATCCGCACGGCGACGCCTCCATCGAGGCCGCGCTCGTCGGCATGGCCCAGCGCCGGCTCCTGGTCGAACCCCAGGGTAACTTCGGCAACGTGCTCACCGGCGACGGCGCCGCGGCGGCCCGCTACATCGAGGCGCGCCTGACGCCGTTTGCCCGCGAGGTCGTGTTCGCGCCCAAGATGACCGTCTGGCAGCTGAGCTACGACGGCCGCGCCCGGGAGCCGGTCACGCTGCCGGTGAAATTCCCCCTCGTGCTCGCCGAGG
>CAZKDK010000404.1:0-2439 GCA_964551145.1 uncultured Opitutaceae bacterium
GCGACCGCCGGCCGGCCGCGCCCCCGCGCCTTCCCGGCCGCACGCTGCGCGAGCTCGGCACCGCGCTGGAGGAGATGCGCGACGCCCTGGAGGGGCGCCGGCAGATCGAGCGTTACACCCAGAGCCTGGCCCACGAGGTGAAGGCACCCCTCGCGGCCATCCGCGGCGCCGCGGAGCTGCTGGGCGAGGAAATGCCGGCGGAGCAGCGGGCGAAGTTTCTGGGCACGATCCGGAGCGAGGGGGCGCGCATCCAGCAGATCGTCGACCGCCTGCTCGAGTTGTCATCGCTCGAGGCGCGCCGGGCGCTCGCGCGCACGGAGCGGCTGGAGGCTTCGACCCTGCTGGGCGAGGCGGCCGCGCCGCTGCGGCCGGCGTTCGAGACGGCCCGCGTCGCGCTCGAAGTCGCGGGCGGCGCCGGCATCTGGCTGCGGGGCGAGCGGGTGCTGCTGCGGGAGGCGCTGGTCAACCTGCTCCAGAACGCCCTGGAATTCACGCCCGCCGGCGGAACCGTGAGGCTGTGCGCCGGGGCCGAGGACGGCCGGGTGGTGCTGACGGTCGCGGACACCGGGCCCGGGGTGCCCGACTACGCCCTCGCCCGCGTCTTCGAACGGTTCTACTCGCTGCCGCGGCCCGGCTCCGGCCGCAAGAGCACCGGGCTGGGGCTGAGCCTCGTGCGCGAGATCGCCCACCTCCACGGCGGCGAGGCGGACCTGGCCAACCGGCCGGAGGGCGGCGCCATCGCGACCCTCCGCGTGCCGGCGGCGCCCGGCGCCTGATTTTCGACGCGTTTTCATCCGGGCTTCACACGGGCTTCACGCGGCGGGGGCACGATGGCGCCATGAATCCGCCCCCGCCCCCCGTGATCGTGTCTCCAGCCGGCCGCCGTTTCTCGGTGTTCGTCAAGCTCGCCAGCATCGGCGCCCTCATCCTGCTTCTGCAGGTTCCGCTGTTCCTGACGAATGGCGTGCTTACGGAACGCCAGGCCTACCGGCGGCAGGCGGTGGCGGAGATCGCCGGCCGTTGGGGCGGCAGCCAGACGGTCACCGGCCCGGTGCTAGGCGTGCCCTACGCCTACAAGACCCAGGTGATCCGGTCCAAGGTGGTGGCGGGGCGGGTCGTGAATGTGGAGGAGACGGAGCTGACGGCCGCGATGGCGTATTTCCTGCCCGAGGCGCTGGACGTCGCCGGCTCCGTCGAGACGGAGATCCGCCACCGGGGCATCTTCGACGCGGCCGTCTACGGCACGCGGCTGCGCGTGACGGGTTGGTTCCAGCCGGACTTCGCGGCCGCGGACATCAACGCGGACCGCATCGACTGGGATCGCTCCCGGGTGCTGGTGGGCATCTCGGATTTGCGCGGCGTGCGGTCGGTCTCGCCGCTGCAGGTGGCGGGAGGCCAGCCGGTGGAATTCGCGTCGGCGGACGGGACGGCCGGGGAATGCCTGCCGCTGGCGGCTCCGGCCGGATCGGCGGCGGCCGGCGCCCGCCTGGATTTCGCCTTTGAAGTGGCGCTCCAGGGCAGCGACGGGCTCCAGATCGCCCCGGTGGGCAAAATCACGAGGTTGGCGCTGGAATCGCGGTGGCCGGATCCCTCGTTTTGCGGCGCCTACCTGCCGGTCAAGCGCCAGGTGACGCCGTCGGGGTTCAAGGCCGACTGGGAGATCTCCCATTTCAGCCGCGGCTTTCCGCAGGCCTGGACCACGCAGGCGACCCAGGGCGAAACGATGCTCGGGAGGATCGGCGCGGCCGCCTTCGGCGTCGCCTTCGCGCAGCCGGTGGACGGCTACCGGCTCGCCGAACGGGCGGAGAAATACGGCCTGCTGTTCTTCGTGCTCGTCTTCGCAGTCTTCTTCCTGTTCGAGACGACCGCGGCGCTGCGGATCCACCCCCTGCAATACGGGCTCGTCGGCGCGGGGCTGTGCCTGTTCTTCCTCGGCTTTCTGGCGCTCTCGGAGTTCCTGGCCACGGGTCCGGCCTACGGGATTGCCGCCGCGGCCTGCACCGCGCTGGTGTCGCTGTACGCGTGGAGCTTCCTGCGCACCGGCCACCGCACCCTCGTCATCGCGGGCGGACTGGCGGCGACGTACGGCTATCTCTATTTCGTGCTGCAGTCGCAGGACTTCGCGCTGCTCGCCGGCACGGCGGCGTTGTTTGTCGCGCTGGGCCTGGTGATGTACGTCACCCGCCGCATCAACTGGTACACGCTTGCCGCGCCCGGGGGCGCGCCAAGCGACAGCCAATAGCCGATCGCAGATGGCCGACGGGCAACAGGCGGCGAGCAATAAGGGGAAGGCTGCGCCCTAGAGGAGCGACGCCTGGCCGTCGCCGGCGGGCTTGAGGCCGATGGCCTGGTAGCCCTTCGGCGTCAGCTGCCGGCCCTGGGGCGTGCGCTGCAGGTAGCCTTCCATGATCAGGAACGGCTCGTGCACCTCCTCCAGGG
>CAZKDK010000405.1:0-2436 GCA_964551145.1 uncultured Opitutaceae bacterium
TTCATCGGCAAGTCGCGCCACGAGCGGAGCTGCATCGAGGCGGTGATGCTGAGCTATCCGCAGGAACGCCGGCAATTCCTCGAGGACCAGGTCTCGATCATCGTCGAACCCGACCTGCCCATCTACTACTGGGTCCACCGCATGTCGCAGGTGAGCAAGATCGCCACCTACCAGTGGCTCCTGCGCAATTCGCGGCGGTTCCTGTTCGACACCGCCGTGTCGACCCCGGAGGCGCAGGCCTACGGCTGGCCGCGGCCCGACGGATTTCGCGACCTTGTCCACGCGCGGCTGCTGCCCGTGCGTCAGTCGGTCGGCCAGTTTCTGAGCGCGTATCCGCCGGATGCCATCGCGCGCGGCCTGGAGGCGGTCACGGTGGCCTGCCGTCCGGAATATGCCGCCGAGGCCCGGGTGCTGCTGGCGTGGACGCGGGCCCGGCTGGAGGCGTGCGGGGCCACGGGGATGGCGGCCGCGGCCTATCGGACCAAGGGAGTGCCGGCGGGCGCGACCTCATCGCTCGAGCTCACGTTCACCTGCGCCGACGGGCGCTATTTCTTCTGGCGCGCCGATTTCGCCCGCGGCAACGCGTATTTCGAGTCCACCCTCGGCGGCCGCCGCCGGTCGCTCCCGATGACCACCGGCCTGCTCGCGACCGAGGCCGCCCTCGGCGAGGCGATCTTCTTTTGACCGGGTGCCGGATGGCGGAAGTCCTTTTCAATTCTGAAGCCACGAAGCCATGAAATGGACTCTTGGCTCTGGAGGTTGCCCCGTGTCCGGCCGGTGCCCCTCGACAGGACGCGGGGCCTTCGGCGAGTCACCGGCCCTAAAGGACTCTTGATTGTGGGGCGCGTGACTTGCACGCGCCGTTTGGCGCCCCGCCCTCAGGCGTGGACGTCGCGGACCGCATAGGTGCGCTTGCCCTTGCGCAGGAGCGGATACCGGGCGAACAGCAGGGCGGCGCGCCGTCGCTGCCGAATGGTCGAGGTTTGTTGCTGTCAAAAAGCCGGGAATCCAGGCAATGGATTCGTGGACACTCCTCGAGCGTCGGGGTCAACGCGCGCTACCGGCGTCCCTTTGCCCGTGGTCTCCCAGTGATCGATCACGACGAATTCGCGACGGAAACGTTTGTCATTTAATAGATGACAACGACCTCGGGGTCGCGCCTCGATCATTTGTCATTTAATAGATGACAACGGGGCTTGGACACGGGCAGGCGACATCCGGGGAGCAGTCCGAAAGTCGTCCGTGCGTGAACGGCGGCGCTCGGCCGGCCAGCCGGGCCACCCAATGCCAAGCCGGGAGACGAACGTGGAGCGGCTTGTCCCGGAACCGCCTCTCGTGCGCCGGGGCCAACGAGCGTCACCCCTCAGGCGTGGGCGTCCAGGACCGCGTAGGTCCGCTTGCCCTTGCGCAGGAGCAGATACCGGGCGAACAACAGGTCGGCGGCGGTGACGGTGCGGGCGACCTCGGTGACGCGCCCGTTGTTGAGGTAGATCCCGCCGGCCTCGACGTCCTTGCGCGCCTGGCCCTTGGACGGCGCCAGTCCCGCCTGCACCACAAGATCGACGATCGCCGCGCCCGCGCCGGCCAGTTTCGCGCGCTCGAATTCCTTGGTCGGGACCTCGCCAACCGCCTCTTTGAAAACGGTCTCGGTGACGCCGTCGAGTCCGCCCCCGAACATGATCTCGCTGGCGCGGATGGCGTCGGCGCAGGCGGATTCTCCGTGGACGAGCGTCGTGACCTCGCGGGCCAGCGCCTTCTGGGCGGGGCGGCCGCCGGGGTTCTGTGCGTGCTCGGCGGCCAGCGCCTCGATTCGCTCGCGGGGGAGCAGGGTGAACTTCTTGAGATACTCGATCACCATGCTGTCCTCCGTGTTGACGAAGAACTGGTAGAATCGGTACGGGCTGGTCTTCTTCGGATCGAGCCAGACGGCGCCGCCCTCCGTCTTGCCGAACTTGGTGCCGTCGGCCTTGGTGATGAGCGGAAACGTGAGGCCCCACGCCGTGACGCCGAGCTTCTTGCGGATCAGGTCGCAGCCGGCGGTGATGTTGCCCCATTGATCGGAGCCGCCGACCTGCAGCTCGCAATGGAACTCACGGTGCAGGTGGTAGAAATCAAAGGCCTGGAGCAGCATGTAGCTGAACTCCGTGAAGCTGAGGCCGCCTTCGCCCTCCAGGCGCGAGCGCACGCTGTCCTTCGCCACCATCACGTTGACCGAAAAATGCTTGCCGACGTCGCGGAGGAAATCGAGGAAGCCCACCGGCGCGATCCAGTCGGCGTTGTCGACGAGCTGGGCCGGATTCCGGGAGCCGCGGAAATCCAGCAGGCGACTGAGCTGGCGCTTGATGCAGGCGATGTTGTGATCGAGCACGTCGCGCGTGAGCAGATTGCGCTCGGTGGACTTGCCCGACGGATCGCCGATCATGCCGGTGGCGCCGC
>CAZKDK010000406.1:0-2427 GCA_964551145.1 uncultured Opitutaceae bacterium
GCGACCATCCCCAGGCCGCCAAAGTCGATGACCGGTAGGTCATCGTAAACGTCTTGTGGGTCTGCAAGACTCCGGATAGATCCTGACGCACCCCGTCCCTGGGCGCGGCATCCCTGTCCTGCCGCGGCGCCATCCGTTTCCCTCGTCATGCATCCTCGAATCCTCGTACCCATTCTGGCCGCCGCGGCGGCGCTTTTCGCACCGCTGTCCGTCCGCGCGCAAACTGAATCCGCCCCCGCCCTCCTCGGGTCGCCGCTCGCCGATTTCTCGCTGCCTGCCTTGCAGGGAGGAGAGTTCACGACGGCCCAGTTGCGCGGCAGGAACCTGCTCCTGATCTTCCCGCGCGGCCGCGTGAAGGTGGACCACTGGTGCCAGATCTGCAGCTACCAGTACGCGGAGCTGGCGGAGATGGAGGCCGCGCAGCATCTCCGGGCCAAGTACAACCTGGAGGTCGCGTTCGTTCTGCCGTACGACCGCGCGCTCGTCGCGGATTGGGCGGCGAAACTCCCCGATCAGCTGAAGATCATCGAGGGTTGGAAGCACCCGGCCGATCCGGATAAGCTGGATGCGAAGGGGCGGCAATGGATGGAGCTGGCCCGCCGCGTCTTTCCCAAGGCCATCGTCCTCCCGTCCGGCGCGGCCGCGACGCCCTTCCCGATCCTCATCGACGGCGAGCGGACGCTCTCCCGGCGCCTCGGCCTGTTCACCACCGAGTGGGACCACACCAAGGTCGAGCAGAACGTCCCGATGGTCCTGATCGTCGACCCGCAGGGCATCGTGCGGTTCAAGTACGTCAGCCAAAACACCTTCGACCGTCCCGACTTCGACTACCTGTTCAGATTCCTCGAGCGGATGGTCATCGCCAAGTAGCCGGCGCGGCCGTCCGCAGAGGAATTCTGGCGGGGTGCGACGCTTCGTCGCGCGTCCGGATTCGGCCGCCGTCGTCGGGCGGGCGGGGCGATCTGCCGGCCGGCAACGCCGCATCGCAACTCGTGGCTTTCACCGCGGGCCCCCGAACGACATGTCAACTAATAGTTGACATATTGCCGGGCTGTGCGGCGTCCATTCGGTTCCCTCCTAGTCTCGCAGGAGTTGCAGCCGCCGCAGCCCGGCTCCCCAGCCACCTCTCGTCGCGTTCCCAGGCCGGATGTCAACCATTAGTTGACATCTGTCCCGGACGGCCGCGCGCGGCATCGATGGAGTGCATCCAGGAACCCGGGCGATTCGCCGAAATAGTCTCGCAGGCACGCTGTCTGCGGAGTCCCTCCCGACGGCACCAGTTCGCCGCGGCGGATCGTCAGGCTTTGGGGATTTCACTCGCAGGGCGAAGCCGCGAGAAGAGCAGCCACCTCAAGAGGAGACCGAAGACGACTCCGACCCCCGGCCCGACCGGGTAAATCCAGTTGGGCCAATCCCGGAGCGACAGGCTTGCCGGCGCGAAGGCCACGACGCCGGCGACTGCCGCGGACAGGATGCACCGCACCCACGAGAAGGAGCGTTGATGAACATACCAGGCGCCCAGCATTCCGAACATGATCCCGCCGCAGGCTCCGTACTCAGCGGCCAGAATGACAAAAACGATCCCCTCGGAGGTTCCTGATGCGAGCCAGCCGACAATGCCTGCCGCCAGCCACAGGCCGAGCCAGCCCGCAAACAGGAAGGCTCCGCATTTCAGCACCGCCGGCCGATCTCGAAGTGTGGTGGTCGCATCCATCGCAGCGCGCGGTGTGGGCGAACGTTTCAACGATCTCCCGCGCTGGACGGCGGCGCGACGGTTGCGCCGGCAACCGCCGTGACGCGGGCCGGTGTCGGGAGTGGCAGCCTGTTCGGCATTCTTGCGGGAAACAAAGTCAATAGACAAAGGGTATGATGCGTTTGGTTCGCGCGGAGTAGGCTCTGTAAGCCTCTCCGAGAGACTCAAGGAGCGCTGCTTCTTCCACCCGGATCCGGAACGCGAAGGCCGCGGTAATCGGAACAAGAACGGCCAGAATAGAGATCCAGTTCAGCCAACATATTCCAAGTCCCAAGAATGCCAGAAGCGCTCCGAGATAAGAGGGGTGCCGGACAAACCGATAGGGACCAGAGTCCACCACGCGATGGTCACTGTGAATCGCCACGTCGACGGTGAAGAGTCGACCCAGATACAGGATCGCGTACCAGCGAACGACAAGACCGAAGCAGAACACGGCGAATCCATATACATATAGCTCCGAAGAGAGCCTGAAAGCCGGCATCGCTCGCGAGACGAGGTGTGCCGTGAACAGCCCCACGAAGATGGCACCCCAAAGGAACCAGATTGAGCGGCGATCTCGTGACTCGGACCGCCCTTTCGCCCTTTTTGTCAAAGCCAGGACCAGCTCTGACCCACCATAGAGGCCGCCCAATATCGATAGGGATGGTAAAAGCATGATCTGATTTTCCGAACGC
>CAZKDK010000407.1:0-2420 GCA_964551145.1 uncultured Opitutaceae bacterium
AGGCGGAGAGGATGCCGTCGCGATGGAGGTGCCAGGTGTTCTTGATCATCTGGAACAGCGAGCGGTCGCGCTTCTGTCCGTCGATCTCCCAGGTCGCATTGAAAATCTTGTGGCGGCAGTGCTCGGAGTTGGCCTGCGCGAACATCATCAGCTCGATGTCGTGCGGGTCGCGGCCGAGCGCGGTGAAATTCCGGAGGAGGTAGTCGATTTCGTCGTCGGCGAGCGCCAGGCCGAGCGCCCGGTCGGCGTCGACCAGCGCGGCGCGGCCGCGGGCGAGGACGGGCACGGTGGCCAGCGGGCGGGGCGCCTCGTGCCGGAAGAGGGCCTCGCAGGCCGCGAGGTCGCCGAAAACGACCTGGGTCATGCGGTCGTGCAGGCGGGCCGCGATGGCGCCGAGGCAGGCCGCGGATGCCTCCGCCGGCGGGGCGCCCGCCGGCTCCTCCTCGAACTCGACGGTGTAGGCGAC
Organism: uncultured Opitutaceae bacterium; assembly: GCA_964551145.1. Classification (GTDB taxonomy): domain Bacteria; phylum Verrucomicrobiota; class Verrucomicrobiia; order Opitutales; family Opitutaceae; genus Fen-1467. Next base: position 467 of record CAZKDK010000407.1, read on the forward strand.
CACGCGTTCGATGCGTTTGACCGCGGCCAGCCCGCAAGTGTGGGCGATGTCGGTCGCCTTGGAGGACCACGGGGAAATGGTGCCGGGGCGCGGGGCGACCACCCGGACGAGCCCGGCGGTGGGGATCGCGGTCCGCCGCGGGCCATAGGTGAGCAGCTGGTCGAGGATCGCGCGGCCCTCGGCGGCGAGCACCGAGCCCAGATCGACCAGATGCACGAACTCGGCGCTGACGGTCCGGACCGACCTGCCGCCGTGCGGCCGAACCGCGGCGTCAAGGTCCTGAATCAGTTTGTGCAGGCGATAGGGCGAAAGGGCCGGGGAGCCGCGGAGGATCAGCATGGTCTGGGGACGTCACGCTCGCAAACATCTCGGGCGCGGTCAAGGGGGCTGAAGCGAGGGTGCCGTCCTTGAAGGCGCCGGCTGACGGCGGCCCGGAGAGAAGGCGGAAGCGGGTCGGGTGACGCAATACCAACGCGGCGGATGGGCTACCGCTTCGGCTTCGGTTGCAGTCTTGCGATTTCGCTTTGAGCCAAGCCTAGTTTCGTCTGCAGGTCGGCGGCGTGTAGCTGGGCGTCCTTCAATTGCGCCCGGAGTTGGGCCAACTCAACCTTGGCGCTGTCCGCCAGCGTCTGGAGGGTGCCGGATTTGGCTTTGGCCTCATCCAACTGGGTCTGGAGATTAACCGCTCCAGTCTTGGCTTCATCCAGCTGCGTTTGCAGCGTGGCCGCCCCGGTCTTGGCCCCAGCCAGTTGGGTTTGAAGCGCGGTCCTTCCGGCCACGGCTTCATCCAGCTGGGTCTGGAGCTTGGCCGCTCCGGCCTTGGCCTCATCCAACTGGGCCTGGAGTTTGGCCGCTCCGGCCGTGGCCTCATCCAACTGCGTCTGGAGCTTGGCCGTCTGGTCCTGGGTCTGGGTCAGCCCGATTTGGGCCTTGGCGACCTGACTATTCAGGCTGCGGACCTTGGTGCCGAGTGTTGCGGCGACAATGACAATGGCGATGGCGAGCAGGCCGATGATGATCGCCACTGCGGAGAACTTTTTCTGGGGGGCGGGTATCGTTGAATAGGTCATGGTGCTTGCAGCACGTTACCTGCGAGACCTCGCGCCGGTAAATGGGGTGTTACCCGACCGCGACGGCAGGGGTCGGGTCACTGCGGCGCGGGACGGGCGGCGCGCTGCATCGAACGGCCAGCGACGGGACCCGCGCGCCCGGGCCGGCCAGCGACCGATTCCGCGACCAGCCCGCCGGAGCGGGATGCGCCCGGGCGGCGGCCGGCGGGATGCGGATTGAGAAAGCCGTTGACGATTCGGCCGCACTCCGCGGAATGGATGCCCTCAATCGCCCGTGAGGATCAACGCTTCCCCGATGCCCAGCGCCGCCCCGGCTGACGGGCAAGGTGTGGTCGCAGGGCGCGGGCCGGCGGGCGGGGTGTGCTTGCGCGCCTGCGGCGGAGCCACGATCATCCATTTTTCGCTATGAGCGATCAGATCCGACACGAATGCGGCGTCGCCGTTGTGCGGCTGCTCAAGCCGCTCTCCTATTACCAGGAGAAATACGGCACCCCGCTATGGGGCTTCTTCAAGCTGTTCCTGTTGATGGAGAAGCAACATAACCGTGGACAGGATGGGGCGGGTGTTGCCTGCGTGAAGCTTGGCGTGCCGGCCGGGGAGCCGTTCATGTTCCGCGAACGCAACATCAAGTCCAACCCGCTAGATCGCATCTTCAAGATGTTGCTGGAGCAGTACGGCGACAAGGTGGCCGACGGCACGATCCACCCGGAGTTCGCGGATACGGTCAAAAAGCACTTCGACTTTGGCGCCGAGGTGTACCTCGGGCACCTGCGTTACGGCACCTCGGGCGGCTACAGCCTCAGCGCCTGCCATCCGTTTTTCCGACGCAGCCCCTGGCCGACGCGAAACCTGATGCTGGCCGGAAATTTCAACATGACCAACAC
>CAZKDK010000408.1:0-2406 GCA_964551145.1 uncultured Opitutaceae bacterium
CGGGTCACCTGGACAAAGCCGGCGGTCCGCAGGGCCTCGAGCACCGCCGCGGGGGGCACGCAGGCGTCCATCGTTTCCCAGAAATAGGTCATCATGGTGGCGGCGGCGCGGCTGCGGGTGAACAGGCGCGTGAGGAACGGGTAGATCCGGCCGAAATAGAGCCGGAACAGGAATGCGCCGAGGCGCCGCGACGGCTTGGTGACCTCGAGGATGAGCAGCTTGCCCCCGGGCCGGAGCACCCGGTGGAATTCGCTGAAGGCCTCGTCGAGGCTGGCGACGTGGCGCAGGGCGTAGCCCATGGTGAGAAAATCAAAGGTCCCGTCGGCAAACGGCAACGCCTCCGCCCGGCCTTGCACAAAGCGCGCGGCGAGCTTGGTGCGGGCGACCGCCAGCATGCCTTCGCTGGGATCGAGGCAGGTGATATTCTCGGCCGAGCCGAGGATCGACGCGGCCGCCACCGCCACCAATCCCGTGCCACAGGCCACGTCCAGCAGCTGCATGCCCGGCTTGAGGCCGTGGCGCCGTTGGGCCCACCGGCGATAAGAGGCCCCGCTGTGCAGGAATCCCCAGTCTACCACCGCGTCGTAATGCTTCGCCCCGTCGTCGAAAAGCTGCCGTACGAAACCCGGCTTCTCCGCGCTGCTCGCGTAACGGCTGGCGATGGGGGGATGGGGGATCATGCGATCAGGCGCAGGAGTCGGGGGGACGACGCCACGAACGAGCGCCGGCCAGAAAACAAACGTCGGCGCGGACAGCCGGCCGATTCCTGGCGGGGCGGCTCTTGAGTCAGCGTACGCCGCCGCGCATCATTCTCAAGCGCAACCGGCGCGCCCCGGGGCCCGGCGACGGATGGATTCACTCGCATCGGAAAACGCAGGCGCTGCACCCGGGGCGCGGTTCAGTTCCGGCGGGCGGCGGCCGCCCGCCGCCGGGCCGTCCGTTTGCGCCACAGCTGCAACACCAGGACGAAGACAACCAGGACACCGACGGCGGCAAAGCCCAGCCGGCCGTTGCCCTGGGCGATCGCATCGCCGCCGCACACGAGTGCGACAATGTAGCCGGCCATCACGAGGATCGAAACGACCAGATAGGGCACCAGCGGGACGCGAATCAGTCCCAGCAGGTAACTCTGGACCCAGAAAGGCGGGCCGAAGGTCAGGCGCACGATCGTCGCCACCTGCCAGGGACTGTCCGCCGTGCCTTCAGGCAGGCGATATTCAAAGTACGTCAGCAGCCGGCCCACCAGCGGGCGCAGGGCCCGGTCTGCCAACCAGTAGGTCAGCAGAAGATTGACCACAACCGCCGTCAACGACCACACGATCACCCAGCCGGCACCCAAGGTCGGCCCGAACACCGGCCCGGCGGCCAGGGTGAATGCCATCATCGGGAACCCAATCGCCGGCAGGACGGCCATCGCTGCGAAAAACACCACCGGGCCCGCCAGCCGCAGATTCAGCACCGCCGCGTCCGCCGCCTCCGCCAGTCCGGTCGTCAACGCCACGCCGATCAGCACGGCGGCCAGAACCACGAGACCCGCGGCCAACAGGAGGCGCTTTTTCGTCCAACGCCGGTGGGGGGACGGAGACACGGGTTCCATGGGCACCCGAGTATGCTGGCGGCGAATCGCCCGCGTCAAAGGTAGATCGTTGCCCGATCACCACTGGCGGGCGCGCTCCGGGCGACCGGATCGGCAGCCGGCGCGGTCGGGCCCAACTGCCCCGGGTTTTTGACTGACCGGCCATCGCCGCGTACGTTCGGTTGACGTCTTTGATCGTCGCCCCAGTCTTCGCGGTGGCCCGCGAGGCTTCCGGCTCTTTCCACTCACACCCATGCACGCCTTTGTCAGGATCGCCCTGTTGGGCTTCGTTCTGAGCGCCGCCACGTTCGCGGCCGAGCCCGCTGCCGGACGCCCCTGGGAATCGAGCGCCCTGAACGTTGAGACGGGGATGCTCTGGGAAATAGGCACGGGCACGCCCATCGCCTACCGTTTGGTGCCGACGCAGTTGTCGTGGCGGTCAAAGGAGTTTTTGGGTCATGCCTTTTCGGACGGGTCCCGGATTGTGATCCGCCACCGGCTTACCTTGATCGGCACGTGGGTCCAGAATGGGCCGGAATCGCATTACTTCGGCGTCGCGGGTTCGCCGTCTCTCGAATGGTGGGACAAGACCGGCGCGTGGTCGTTGTTTACGGGGGCCGGCGGAGGCTTCGGGCTGATCGATTCCCGCGGAGTCAAAGGCGGTCAGGGCCAGGATTTCACGCTGAACTGGTTCATCCGTGGCGGGATCGAGCATGTCACCGCAAAGGGGCTTCATTGGAGCGCGGGCATCATGTACCAGCACATGTCGAACGGGGGCCAGACCAAGCCCAACCCGGGGATCGACGCGCTGGGCTTCACGCTCGGTTACG
>CAZKDK010000409.1:0-2390 GCA_964551145.1 uncultured Opitutaceae bacterium
GATCGCGCCGAACGCCCCGTGCGTGCTCGTGTGCGAGTCGCCGCACGCGATCGTGGTGCCGGGCTGGGTGATGCCCTGCTCGGGTCCGACCACGTGCACGATGCCCTGGTTGCCGCTCGCCCGGTCGAAGAAGGTGATGCCGAAGTCGCGGCAGTTCTTCCGGAGCGCGTCCATCATCTCCTGCGCCAGCGGGTCGGCGTAGGGCTCGTTGAACTGGTCCGTCGGCACGATGTGGTCGACCGTGGCGAAGGTGCGGTGCGGCATGAGCACCTTGAGCTTGAGGTCGCGGAGCATGCCGAACGCCTGCGGGCTCGTCACCTCGTGGATGAGGTGCGTGCCGATCAGGAGCTGGGTCTGGCCGTTGGCCAGGGTCCCCACGGTGTGGGCGTCCCAGACTTTTTGGAAAAGGGATTTGGGCATGAGAGGTCAGACGTTTGGGAAAACGGGCCGGCCGTCAATGCCAGTCCGCACCGGAATCGTACCTTGACCTTGCAATACCTGGAAGTACTTGTTTTGCTGCGAATGATGCCTAGAGAGTATCAATTTGGGTTTGAGCTCCGCCACCTCGTCTATTTTCGCGAGGTGGCGCGGACCCTGCATTTCCGCAAGGCGGCGGAGGCGCTGGCCGTCGCCCAGCCTGCGCTGAGCCGCCAGATCGCCCAGCTGGAGGCGGCGCTCGGCACACCGCTGTTCACGCGCTCGCATCGCCGGGTGGAGCTCACCGGCGCCGGCCGCCTGCTGGCCGAACGCACCGAGCCCGTCCTGCGCGAACTCGCCGGGGTGCCCGCCGAGTTGCGCGCGCTGGCGCAGGGCCGGACGGGGCGGGTGCAGGTCGCGTTCACCGGACTGGCCATGGCCACGGTGCTGCCGGGCATCCTGCGCGAATTCCAGCGGCTGCATCCGGGCATCCGCGTCGAACTCAACGAATCGCCGACCGCGGCCCAGCTCGCGGCGCTGCAGGCCGGCGAGCTGGGCTGCGGCTTCTTCCATCCCGACGCCCCCACTCCGGGGCTCCAGACGCATCTGCTGCTCAGCGAGAAGAACGGAGTGTTGCTGCCGGCCGGCCATCCGCTCGCCGGGCGGAAATCCCTGCGGCTGCGCGATCTGGCCGCGACGCCGTTCGTGCTCTTTCCCCGCGCGCACAACCCCGGCTTCTACGACCGCATCCTCGCGGCGTTTGCCCAGGCCGGGGTGACCCCGGTCATCGCGGAGGAGGTTTGGCCGCGCGCCAATGGAATCGGCCTTGTCCGGGCCGGCCTGGGAGCCACCTTCATGTGTCCCTCCGAGGCCCGCCCGCTGCCGACCGAGGTCGCCTTCCGTCCCATCGCCGGCCCGGCCCCCGAAAGCCGCCTGGTCGTCGGCTGGAAACAACCCCCGGAGCCGCCGCCGGCACTCGCCGCGTTCCTGGCGGTGGCCACGACCGTGCCTGCCCCCCGAACCTGATTAAGGCTTCGCAGGGACACCCGGTTGGGTGGCCGTAACCGCATTCGTGATCTCGGGCAGAAGTGGGCGCAGAAACTCATAATCCTGCAAATCGTCTGGCCGGTAGTCCGATCTGCCGGCCACGGTGACCGATGCATCGGCGGGCTGGCCGCCCAAATGCCCGCTCCATCCGCCCGTCCAATGATCCTCGAACGAATAGAACGGGTCGCCGCTGACGTCGCGGATGATTCCGATCGAGATCTCCCGCGGGTACTGCCCGAATCCCCGGAACTCCCGCACAAGGAACATTCCGAGCGCATCAGCCAACTCTGTCCCCCGCGCATGGTCGGCAAGAGCGCCGGCGATGTTTGCCGCAAGATCCCGCTCCAGTTTCCGCCCGGCGTCCGGGAATGCCGGCACAGACACAGTCGTCTTGACCGCATCCTGCGCGGAGACCCGGGCCAGACGCCGGTGAACAGCCTGATAATCGACGGCGCAATCAGCGACCGCCTGAGCGACGGCGTTCCTCTCGGCTTCCGTTAGGCTGAATCCGCCACGGAGCTTGGCGAGTTCCTCGACGGCGTTGGTAACGCTGGACCGGACGGTCCGAGCAGTGGCCGCAAGGATCGCAGGGTCCGGTAAGGCGAGTCCACCGCGCCTGCCTCTTGGGTCCGCCTGGTCCGCGCCCGCTGGCTCGGTGCCGGCGCCAGAGGGGAAAGTTGTTGCTCGGACCGGCTTCACGGCCCCGATCGCCGCACTTCGCTCCAGGCTGGCCCTCAGGGCCCGGTACAGTATCGCGGTCACCAAAACCAAGGTGCCCGCGGCAACGAAGGCGATGAGCGGTTTCGGTGATTTCATGGCGGACCCACAAGGCTGATGTCGCGCAGCGTCGGGCCTAAGGAACCGGCACCCGGCGCATCACCTCGAGGCACGCCCGCCCGTTGTGATACGGGCATTTCCAGGGGCCG
>CAZKDK010000410.1:0-2384 GCA_964551145.1 uncultured Opitutaceae bacterium
CCGCCCTCGGTCGAGGCGATGATGGCGGGGCGTGAGGAGGCGCGGTCGAGCAGGATGGCGAGGTAGTACTCCTTCTTGATGGCGCTCTTCTCGGTGAAGTAAATCGTCTGCACCTTGCGGCCGGCGGGCCCGGTCTGCACGGTCACGAGCGTGTTGCCGAACATCTTCCGGGCGTAGCCGAGCGCCTCGGCCTTGGACGCGGCGATCTTGACGCCACCCTGGAAGCCGTCGACGAAGGTGCCCTTGCCGCGCCCTCCGGCGTGGATCTGCGCCTTGACGACGACGGGCCCGTCCGGGAGCTGGGCAAGGGCGGTTTCAAATTCGGCCTCGGAGCGGGCGGCCGCGCCTTTCGGCACGGCGACGCCGGATTTCTCCAGCAAGGCCTTGGCTTGGTACTCGTGGATGTTCATCGGATGTTTGTCTTTTTAAGCCACAAAGGGCTGCAAAATGACACAAAAAACCGCCGCCGGAGCGGAGCGGGACGCAGCGGGTTCGCGCGGCGACGTGACCGTCGCCCGCCGGAATTCCGAAACACGCGACGAGGCTCCTTCGCCGGGCCTACGAAGCCCAGGGGGCGTCGCGTCCCCAGGGAATCCGAGATATCGAAACACGCGACGGGGGCGCCTGCCGCGCCGTAGGCTGGGCGAAGGCCGGGTCGCGTCCCCAGGGAACTCGAACGCCCGATCAATTGGAGCGGCGACGCCCTCGTCGCCGACTGCGCCAGCTTCGCCGACCGCCGAGTGCGCGCGGAGGCCCGCGACGCCTCACCTCGGGCGCGGGGGCAATCCGGTCTTCGGCAGCGGCGGCGGCACGGCGGGCTTCTGGCCGAATTTCTCCCTGACCGCCTCGGAAACGACCTCCGCTCTGTGGAGCCAGTCCCGGGCCGTGCCGATGGCCTCGCCGATCTTGGCGTCCGGCACCTTCAGGTCCTCCGTGGCAATGTCGCCGATCTTGGCAAAGGCATCGAGGACCTGGTCGGTCCGCTTGAACAGCTCACCCACCTTGCCGGTGGTCACGTTCTCAAGGGTCTGGTAGCCATTGACCACCCATTCAACCCGGCCCGTCTGGACGTCGATCAGCAGGCCATGCACGGGCACTTTGGCGCCGATCAACGGGCTGGACCGCACGATTTCAGCGCCCCGGATGACGTTCTGCCGTTCGGATGCGAACAGCCCGAAATACTCGATCAGATTCTCGGGAAGCCGGTGGCGGTCCACGCCCAGGGCGTCGAGCCGGTCCAGCAACGTCATGACGGGCGTCTTGCTGACCTGGCAGTCGGTGTGGCCGATGAGCGCGATCTCCTTGGCGCCCTTGACGGCGCACGCCAGTGACAGCGACCGCATGGTGCTGCTGAGCGGTCCGGTGATGATATTGCCGGCGTTGCGCAGCCAGATGAACTGTTCCTCCGGGAGGCCCAGCATGTCGGGCAGCAGGCGGTTGAGGCGCGTGTCGATGCAGGTCAGCGCTGCCAGCGGCAGCTCGCCGCCCAGTTCAGCGACGGGCACGCGCGCGTTCTTTTCGCCGGCGACCGCGCGCTGGTTGGCTTCGAGGATGGCTTCGAGGAGGCGCATGGCAGGGCCCACATCAACGACGGAAGCCGGGGCGCTGCCAAGCTTTCACTCCTTGGCCGCCTCGTCGTTGCCCATCGCTTTTTTGAGGGCGGGCACCTGCTGGAGCAGGCGTTCGAACTTCACGCCGGTCAGGCTTTCCAGGACGGGCGGCAACTGGCTGATGATCTGGGTCACGTCCCCGGTGAGCTTGCTGGCGCCGCCGCCCGGGCCGCTGCCGGAGTTGATGATGACGATCTTCTCCGTCTTCGCGAGCGGTTCGCTGATTTTGCCGGCGAGCTGGGGCAGGATCTCGACGATCATCTGGATGACCGCGGCCTCGTTGTACTGCTTGAAAGAATCGGCCTTTTTGCGCATGGCCTCGGCCGTGGCGGCACCCTGGGCCTCGATGACGGCGGCCTCGGCCAGACCCCGCGCGCGGTTGGCCTCGGCTTCGGCGATGCCGGTGGCCTTGGCGACGTCGGCGGTGGCAAAGCCGGTGGCCTTGGCGGCGGAGGCGCTGCCGGCCGCCTCCGTCTCGAGCTGGAACTTCCGGGCATTGGCCAGCGTCTCGACGCGATAACGCTCGGCGTCGGCGGGCTTTTGCACGGTGGCCTCGAGTTCCCGCTGCCTCCGCTGGATTTCCTGTTCCTGCAGTTCGATCTGCTTCTGCTTCTCGATGATGCTGACTTGGACCTCCTCCGCCTTCACGAGCTGGCCGGTCTTGAATTTCTGCAGGTCGTAGGCGAGGTCGGCCTCGGCCTTCCGCTGGTTCACCGCCGCCTGGTACTGGGCGACATTGGCCTGATAGTCGCGCTGCGCCTCGGCGATCTTGGT
>CAZKDK010000411.1:0-2365 GCA_964551145.1 uncultured Opitutaceae bacterium
GGGCTCGCCCAGCCGGTGAAGAACTTGACCACCCGCGCATACCTGAAGGCCTTTGATTTCGAGAGGAACGCCTGCTCGGCATAGTAGTAGGATGAGCCCGCGCCCGGGTAGAGCTTCGAGAGCTCGGCGTAGCTGATGGCGGTCGCGTAACACAGCAGGAGCGATGCGAACATGCCGAACCACATCGCGCAGCCGGCTCCGGGCGCTCCGTAAAGCGCCTGTACTTCGAAGGTCAGCCACAGGAACGCGCCGGGCGCGATCAGGGCCATGGCATTGACGGTCAAACCAGTGAGGCCGAGCGTCGGCTTCATCGTGGCGGTGCTTTTTTCAGCCATAGTCGGGAGGAGGTTCAGAGGTTGCGTTGCCAACGTTTCGCTCTCCCGGAAGCAGGCCGGACACCACTCCGCATTAAGAAACCATTAAGAAATGGCCGGAAATGATTAAAAATGCATTAAGGCGGCCGAATGCACGCTTCTGGTTCGTGTCTGGCTCCCACAACCTCAGCTGCGGACCGGTCGACTTCTGCGCTGGCGGGGCCAAGGGCTGCGCCCGCATTCGCCGGCGTTGGTGACGGCATCGAGTGCGGTCGGACGCCTCAGGTACTCATCGGCGCGAGCGATCGACGACGGCGCCGACCACGAAACCGACCGCTCCCAACGCGATGCCGAACAGGATCGCATGGGCGAAGAAGACACCAACGGCCAGGCCGAGGACGATGCCGATGATGCACGCCCAACCAGACCAGGCGTCGGCGTCGTGCGTTCGCCAGGCCCTGGGGGTGTTTGAAGTTCTTGACGAGGCATTCATGCGATGCTCCGCGATTGGGCTCCGGTTCTGTTGGAGTTCACCGCGCGGCGACGCCGCCCGGCAGGTCGTTTCAACGCTCCATTTCTGCCGCTGGGCCGGCCGGCCTCGCGCTCTGGCTGGACTTCAACGGCCGGAGCCGCCGGGCCGGGTGCCGGCTGACACCGCAGGCGCCGGAGAGGTCGCCAGAGGTTTCGGGGCACACAGGAAGGCCAGGCCGATCATCATCAGCCACGCCAGGATCGCGCCCGACAGGAGACAAATCATGAATCGCTGGGTGCGCACGCTGTAGCTGGGGTCCAGCTTCAACCAGCGGAAATCGACCAGCCACCTCACGCCGCCAAACCCCGCTGACGAGGCGAGCGGCGCCCAGCGAAAGTCGTCCGCAATGAATCCTTCGGCGGCCAGTTCGCGGATGAAGCGGGCCTTGCGCGCGTCGGAGAACGTGTCGCGCGTCGCCCGGATGACCACCGCCTCATCCGCTGCCTCGACCTGGACCAGCGTGTCGAGCTTGGGAAAACAGAACTCGTAGAACTGGGAATTGGCGGCGGACGTGTTCACGGATTGAGGGACCGCGGATTGGTGGGAGCCGAAGGCCAGCCCGCCCGCGATTCGATGGCGGGCTGACCGCTCAACTGGCCGAGGACATAACCCGCAAGCAGGGCGACCAGGGTCACGAGCACGTAGGTCGCCAAAATTGGGCGGCTGTGATCGCGACTGGGTGAACGGGTCGCTTCCGGCTGAACCTCCGGCAGGAGGTCGCTGAAATCGTCGTTCGGATAGAATCTGATTTGAGGCGACTTCAGAGGGTTCGTTTGCATGCCGGCAGGATAGCCTCGAAGCGCCGGCAGCCCTAATAAAATGGCGCCCGAAAATCATTAAAAGGGGATTAACAGCGCGGGGCTGACGCAAAGCGGCCGAACGTACTCTCGTTCGGGTTAATATCGGCTGGAACCGCGGAAGCTCGGGGCCTCGCAATGTTTTTTTTATGGAAACCGCGCCGATATTAACGCGCGTTCCCCGAACCGAGGCACCGCACCTGCTAGATCGGGCGAAGTGCCTGGCACTGCACCATGAAATTCACCGACCTGCTCCAACTCCTGCTCTTTTTCGGCCTGGGAATCGCTCTGACGCCTGTCGTCGGCCGCTTCCTGGCCCGAGTGTTCAAAGGGGAGAAGACTTTTCTCCATCCGCTCCTCTTCCCGGTCGAAAAACTCGTCTACCGGCTGGCCGGCATCGATGCGGAGGAAGAGATGTCGTGGCTGAAGTACCTGTGGGCGGTCGTCATCATGACCTCGGTCGGCTTCGCCTCCCTCATGGCGCTGTTGATGACGCAGAAATGGCTGCCCCTGAATCCGCAGGGTCTGGACAACCTCTCGTGGCATCTGGCTTTCAATACCGCCTGGAGCTTCACCTGCAACGCCGACTGGCAGTCATATTCGGGCGAGGCGGTGATGAGCTACCTGTCACAGACGCTGGGGCTCTCCGTTCATCAGTTCTTGAGCGGTGCCGCGGGCCTCGCAATACTCGTCGCCGTCGGCCGGGCCCTGGCGCGTGCGAC
>CAZKDK010000412.1:0-2358 GCA_964551145.1 uncultured Opitutaceae bacterium
TCGAGGGCGCCGGCAAGGGCGCCGACATCCAGGGCCGCGTGAAGCAGATCCGCCGGCAGATCGACGAGACCACCTCCGACTATGACCGCGAGAAGCTCCAGGAACGCCTGGCCAAGCTCGCGGGCGGCGTCGCCGTCATCAATGTCGGCGCGTCGACCGAGACCGAGATGAAGGAGAAGAAGGCCCGCGTGGAGGATGCCCTCCATGCCACCCGCGCCGCGGTCGAGGAAGGGATCGTGGCCGGCGGCGGCGTCGCGCTCCTGCGCTGCGCCAAGGTCATCGACGCCCTCGCGCTCGAGGGCGACGAGAAGCTCGGGTCGCAGATCGTGCGCCGCGCCATCGAGTATCCCATCCGCATGCTCTGCGCCAACGCCGGCGTCGAGCCGGGCGTGGTGACCCAGAAGGTGGCCGACGGCAAGGGCAGCTTCGGCTTCAACGTGGCCACGGGCGAGTACGAGGACCTGGTCAAGGCCGGCGTCGTCGACCCGACCAAGGTCACCCGCACCGCGCTGCAGAACGCGGCCTCGATCGCCGGGCTCCTGCTCACGACCGAGTGCATGATCACCGAGATCCCGGAGAAGAAGGACAAGGCTCCTCAGATGCCGGGCGGCGGCGAGATGGACTACTAGGCCGTCAACCGATCGCGGGCTCTTTCGATCCCGCCGTCATCACTTCAAGGGCGCTCCCTCGCGGGAGCGCCCTTTTTGTTTCCCGCACACGAAAATCGCCCCGCGGTTTGCGCAATGCCATGATCAACCGGAAGGAATGAAATTCACTCGTTAACGCCGTGCGGCATATTACCCTGTTCGGCCGAAAGATGAGACTCTCGACGCAAATCCTCATCCCGCTTCTAGCGGCGGTATTGTCGGGGTGCACTACCACACCGAAAGAGGAGCAGGCACAAGCACCGCAGATGACGCTGGAAGAGAGAATCCAAGAGTTGGAGTCCCAGGTACACTTTCTCCAGTTCGAGGTTTCCTCATGGCGAGAGGCCATGTCACGCCAAGGCTTCTACGTCGTGAAGGCTGGCGACACTGGTGCGAAGATCGCGAATGCCTTCGGACTCACTTTGGATGCGCTCATGATCCTCAATCCCGACATCGAGTGGAGGCGGCTGAAGATTGGGATGGTGATCCGAGTCAAACAAATGGAACCGGCCAACCAGCCACTCCAGGGAACGCCGGGGAAAGTCCCGTCCTCTTCGACCGAGCCGGAGACCCGGCGTCCCTGACCTCAATCGTTGAGCGAGGGGAATATATCTGGTCCGCTCCGGGCGGAGAAGATAGGCGCGGCGGTTGGTCGCGTATTGCGTGACCTGTTTCCTCGGTCGGGAAGGCGTCGTTGTCATTTAATAGATGACAAACCGGGTTTGCCCTGGGGGGGGTCCGGCGGGTCGAGGTGTCGTCGGCGGAGTCGGTGAGGCGCGCCGGGCAATCCGCGGGTTGTCATTTAACAGATGACAAACTCCCTCGGGCGGCACCGCGGTGTGGACGGACCGATCGGCGGCCGGGCCGGAGAGGCCGGTCGGTCAAGATTCGCTCGTCGGAACGATGCCGGTGGGAGATTCGACTCGGGGCAGGTGCCGGGCGATGCCCATCGACTTCCAGCGCCCGCTACGCCCGCGCCTTCGGGAGCTTGTCATCTGATAGATGACAAGGGGTGTTGGCCCCGCGGCAGAGGAGACTGCATTGGCTGCCGAGGCGAACGTGACGCCGGGGCCGCCCGCAGGGGTCCCCCGCCGATGGTCAGCCACAATGTCATCTATTAAATGACAAGTTGGGATCGCCGGCCAGATCGAAAGTTTGTCATTTGATCGATGACAAAGCGTCGGACTCGCGGGTGGAACTGCGGCGGCTGGGATGGGGCCGTCGGTTCAGGACTCGCCTGACGGAACGATGCCGGTGGGAGATTCGACTCGGGGCAGGTGCCGGGCGATGCCCATGGTCTTCCACCGGCCGGTGCGCCGGCGCAGATCGCCTGCCCATAGATCAACGTAACCTTTCCCACGCCGCATTCCCGAATGCCGGCCGCGAGGACCCAATGTCAACTAATAGTTGACATCGTCGAATTCCAGTCGCCCGGTGCGATTGTCATCTATTAAATGACAAACCCGTCGGTCGGCCGGAGCGTCATGGTTGTCCGGTAGAAGACATCGGCTTCCACCGTTCGCTGGGTGACGTTGTCATTTGATAGATGACAAGGCGCCCGGCGCAGAGGCGTGAATTGAGGCGGCCGGGAAGCGACGGGCACCTCAGGGCTCAAGCGACGGGACGGCGACGGAAGGGGCCACGGGCACAGGCCGGGCGATGCCCATGGACTTCCAGCGGCCGGTGCGCCAGCGCCAGAGGTTGATGCCGG
>CAZKDK010000413.1:0-2343 GCA_964551145.1 uncultured Opitutaceae bacterium
TCAGCCGGGCGGTGTCCTCGCTGAAATTCTCGCTGCGCGTGATCTCGCGGCCCAGGAACACCGTGTCGTGGTTCTCGCCGTAGGCGATCGGTCCGAGCGGGCTCATGCCCCAGTCGCAGACCATGCTGCGGGCGAGCTTGGTCGCCATCAGGATGTCGCCCGAGGCCCCGCTCGTGATGTCGCCCAGCACCACCTCCTCCGCGATCCGGCCGCCAAAGAGCGCCGCCAGGCGGGCGAGCATGCGGCGCCGCGCGTAGTTGTAGGTGTCCTTCCTCGGGATGTACATCGTGCTGCCGAGCGACCGGCCGCGCGGGATGATGGTCACCTTGTGCACCGGCAGTTCGCCGTCGTCGACGACCGCGCCCACCAGGGCGTGGCCGGCCTCGTGGTAGGCGACGATCTTCTTGTCCTCGTCGTCCATGATCCGCCGCCGTTCGCGGCCGAACTGCACCTTCTCCCGGGCGTCCTCGATGTCGTGCATGTCGACCCGCTTCTTGTTGCGGCGGGCCGCCAGCAGCGCGGACTCGTTCAGGAGATTGGCCAGCTCGGCGCCGGACAGGCCGGGCGTGCCGCGGGCCACGATGCTCAGGTCGACGTCCTCGGCAATGGCCAGCTTGCGCGCGTGCACGCGCAGGATCTGCTCGCGGCCGACGAGATCGGGCAGGTCGATGAAGACCTGGCGGTCGAAGCGGCCCGGCCGCAGCAGCGCGCTGTCGAGCACGTCCGGCCGGTTGGTCGCGGCGATGATGATGACACCCTCGGTCGTGTCGAAGCCGTCCATCTCCGCCAGCATCGAGTTCAGGGTCTGCTCGCGTTCGTCGTTGCCGCCGCCGAGGCCGGCGCCGCGCTGGCGGCCCACCGCGTCGATCTCGTCGATGAAGATGAGGCAGGGGGCGTTCTTCCGCCCCTGTTCGAACATGTCGCGCACGCGGCTCGCGCCCACGCCGACGAACATCTCCACGAAGTCCGAGCCGCTGATCGAGAAGAAGGGCACGTCGGCCTCCCCGGCGATCGCCTTTGCGAGCAGCGTCTTGCCGGTGCCCGGCGGGCCCACCATCAGGACGCCCTTCGGAATCCGGCCGCCGATCTTCTGGAACTTCTTCGGGTCCTTCAGGAACTCGACCACCTCCGAGACCTCCTCCTTCGCCTCGTCGCAGCCGGCGACGTCGGCAAACGTCATCTTGTCGCGATCGCGCGTGAGCAGCTTGGCGCGGCTCTTGCCAAAATTCAGCGCGCCGCGGCCCGCCTGGCGCAGCTGCCGCACGAACAGGAAATAGAGCAGCCCGATCACGATCACGAACGGCAGCACGTTCGTCAGGATCTGGTTCACCAGATTGGTGGCGCTTTCCTCCGTGAACACCTTCGATTTCTGGAGGATCTCAAGGTTGGCGTCGGTCAGGCGACCGGCCGCCCGGAAGGATTTCGTCTTTTCGCCGCCGCTGACCAGGATGGGCTCCTTCAGCTCGCCCGTGATCACATCCCAGTTGGTGCCGCCGCCCGCCGGATCCGGCCGGATCCGCCCTTGGGCGATCTTGTCGGCGGAGGCGAAATCGACCACCTCCTGGATCTTCAGGTCCGCGGGCGAATTGATCCGTCCGGGATTGTAGCGCCACAGGAGCACCAGGATGCCCAGGATCGAAAGCCAGATCAGCCAGACCTTCGGCTGGAAACGGTCGGGCGGCAGGCTCTTCAGGGAGCGGCGTCTGGATTTGTTATCGTTCTCGGGCATTCAGAGATTTAGACAACTGCAACAGAGTGTAGGTTCCGCCGGCAGAAGTCAATTGAACCGCGCGCCATCTTTGTGCAATTCCCCGGCCCGGGCCCGTTTCCGGTCGCCGCGTCCGGCCGCCGGGGTCCGCGCGAAGCGCAAGACGCCATCTCGGAGGACTGCGAATCCTCCAGGCCCCAGGCTGCGCCGGGCCGGCCGCCCCGCGGCCACCACCCCCAGCAGATCCTCGAAACCCTGCCGCGAAATCCATCCGGAGAGCGGCTGCGCGGCCAGCCAGCGCCGCAGCGCCCGGCGCTGCACGGCCCGCGGCCGGCCCGCCAGCGCCCCCGCATTCAGCGAACGGCCGCGCGGGCCCAGCGGGCGCAGCGCGTCGACCCAGGCTTCCAGGGCATCATCGTCCTCCTCGAGCAGCTCCCGTGCCAGCGCCGCGCCGGCGACGGCGTCGCGCCCCGCCGCCTCGCGCCATGCCGGCAGCACTCCGCGCCGGATCCGGTTGCGGAAGAATCCGCCGGCAGCGTTGGTCCGGTCCTCCCGCCAGGCCGCGCCGGCGGCGCGCAGGGCCGCCGCGATCGCGGTCTTCTTCAGCCCGAGAAGCGGCCGCATGTGGACGCGAC
>CAZKDK010000414.1:0-2341 GCA_964551145.1 uncultured Opitutaceae bacterium
CACGACGGCGGCCGCCGCGGTCACGAGGATGCCGTCGAACGGCGCGGCTCCGGGCCAGCCCTGCGTCCCGTCGCCGGTCCGCACGCGGACGTTCGCGTAGCCCAGCCGCGCCAGACGGCCGGCCGCCGCCGCCGCCAGCTCCGCGATGCGCTCGACCGAGTACACCTCGCCGACGATTTCCGCCAGGACCGCGGTCTGGTATCCGGAGCCCGTGCCGATCTCGAGCACGCGGCTCCGCGCGTTGAGCCGCAGCTGTTCCGTCATGTAGGCGACGACAGCCGGCTGCGAAATCGTCTGCCCGCACGCGATCGGCAGGGCGCGATCGTCGTAGGCGACATCGCGCAGGTCGGGCGGCACGAACTCCTCCCGGGGCACGGCCTCCATCGCGTGAAGGACGGCCGGATCGGAGACCTCCTCCAACCGCAGGCGGCGCTTCATGGTCCTAGGCTGGCATGCCGGTCGGAAATGTCGAAGTCCGAATCGGCTCGCCCTCCACCGTCGGCGGCTCCGCGCCCGGGAAACTTCCGACCTAGAAGCGCAGCGTGATGCCGCTGGTGATGCCGTAGGTCGAGCCGAGGTCGACCCGGGCCGTGCGGCCGTCAAGCGTCTGGTCGTAGCTGCCGCTCTTCTGCGCGCTCGCGCCCAGATAGAATCCGGTGCGCTCGGTAAGCCAATACTCGGCGTCGGCGTCCGCATACACGACCGGCAGCCAGGCGCTGCGGGCCGACACCGCCTGTGTCGTGACCGTCGTCTCGGTGTCGGGAAGGACGATATCCTCTTCGGCCAGATAATCGCTGCCCACATACGCCAGCCCGACCCCGGCCCCGATATTGATTTTCAGGCGTTCGCTCAACGGGATCAGGAACGCCGGCCCCAGGCGGAACGTGTAGTACGCGCCCTTGATCTGCCAGCGGCCATTCACGTCCGTGGTGCCCGTCGTCGTTGTCCGGCTGATGGGCAGGCTGGAGAGCAGCGTGGTGTTGTCGCGCGTCGTCGTGGTGATCGAGCCGTCGCTGCCGATCACCGGATTGCCGTTGTTGTCGTAGACGGTGACGGTGGTGGTGCTGGGCGCGGTGTAAGGAGCGGTGGGCACCGGCTGTCCGTTCAGCGAATAGACGTCCGTGACGGTCACCAGCCGGGCCGGCACGGTGCCGGTCGTCTTGGCGTTCATGTCGGAGAACGTGAAGCCGGCCACGATGCTGAACTCGATCTTGTGGGCGATCCGGCCGAAATTGCGGCTCATCTGCAGCTCCCAGCCGGCGGCGGTGCCGGCCTTGGCCTGGTGTTCCCCACCCAGGGAGGTTGCGCTGTACGCGTGGAAGGCGATATCGCCGCCCGGAGTCGCCTGCGAGGCATTGGAGTAGCTCCAGGTGTTGGTGAACCCGTCGATGATCGTGTTGCCGTCGTGGTCGAGGCGCGCGTTCAGGCTCACGAGCCCGTCGTTGTAACTGCGGTTCCCCGGAGTCTCCGTGTCGCCGGGGGAGACGTTGGTCGGCACATAGCCGAGCTGGCCGAAGGAGATCTTGGGGCCGCCGACGAAGTGAAGCCCGAAGCGCACCTGGTTGCCGGAGGGAACGATCGGATAATAATCCAGATCCTCGTCGTCGTCGTCGGATTGCGCATGGACCACACCGACGGCGAGGGCGACCGCGGCCAACATCAGGGCAATTCTCATGGCTGGGCTAGAGGGAAGCAGGGCGGGAGGCGGGAGCGAGCAAAAAAAGCGGTCGACGCCACGACGGAACCGTCACCGGCCGCACGCCGGGCGTCCGCATTGTGACCGGTCTGACCCGTCCTGGTTCCCGTCGCGCCGGAGAACGGGGCACCGGGCAACCGAGGACAGGGCAACAGAGGACAGAGTCACAGGTAGGCCGGACAGCAGCCCGAAGCCTGACTCCAGCCTCCGGACTCCGCTCTCCCATTTCCCCTGCGCCGGGGGCGCGGGCTATTCCCGAAACTCGTCGAACTTCCGGGTCGTCCGGTCGGTCTCCGCCTTGAGGGCGGCGGCCGCGGCCGGGTCGAGGGCGGCATCGCGGGCATTGAGACGTTTCTCGAGCTCCTGCAGATCCTCGGCCTTCTGCTCGAGCTCCATCTCCCGCTCCTGCTGGGACTGCATCTTCTCGAACAGTTTCGCCTCGGTCTCCTCGATGAAGGTCTTGCGGTCTTTGAGCGCGAGCCGCTGTTCCTGCAGGAGGACCTTCTGGCGGTCGAGCTCCGCCTTGAGCTGCTCGAGGGCGGTCTGCTCGGCCTTGGACAGCGCCGGGGCGGCCGTGCGCGTGGTGGCGGCCTCGATGACCTTTTCGCGGGCGCCGAGCAGGGCCTCGGTCTCGGCCAGGTCGCG
>CAZKDK010000415.1:0-2327 GCA_964551145.1 uncultured Opitutaceae bacterium
CGCGAAATCCTCGCGCGTGAACCCCCGCCGCTAGAGCAGGACCATGGCCACGGCGTCGCCGAGCGCGAGGGCGGCCGTGGTGCTGGCCGTGGGGGCCAGCCGCAGCGGGCAGGCTTCGCGCGGTGCCCGGTAGAGCAGGCGCAGATCGGCCTCCCGGGCGATCTCCGAATCCGGATTGCCCGTGAGGGCGACGACGGTGATCTCGAACCGCTTCAGCATCGCGAGCAGCCGCAGCATCTCCGCGCTCTGGCCGCTGTTGCTGAGCAGCACCGCGAGATCGCCGGGCGCGCACAGGCCCAGGTCGCCGTGGAGCGCCTGGGTGGCATCGAGGAAGCACGAGATCACGCCGGTGCTGTTGAAGGTGCCGGCCAGCTTCTGCGCGATGTGGGCCGACTTGCCCACGCCGCTGAAGATCAGCTTCCGCTCCGCCTGCACCACGGCCTCGATGGCCTCGATGACCGCGACGAACGACGCGTCCAGCCCGTCGGCCGTGGCGCGCAGCGCCTCCATCTCGATCTGGATGCACTCGCGTCCTCGGGCCAGAGCGGATGGGGCATCGTGGGTCATTTATGATTTGAGTTGGAGATGGGCGTGGGGGAGCATAGATCGCAATTCCCCGCGTTCAATCCGATTCCCGAAGCGCCATGCGCAGACTGTCCGGCACCAGGCACCTTATCAGCGGACTGCTGCTCGTCTCGCTGCTGCTGGCGGTGGCGGGGTGCGAAGGCGGCGACCGGGGGGTCCTGGGCAGCGAGGCCGCCGATCCCCAGTACCGCCGCGGCCTGCAGCTCGTGAAGGAGGGGCGCAACCAGGAGGCGCTGGGGGCTTTCCTGAAGGTGATCGAGAAACGGGGCGACGAGGCTCCCGAGTCGCACCTGGAGGCGGGGCTCCTCTACCAGCAATTCCTCCGCGACCCCATCGCCGCGATCTATCATTTCCGGAAGTACATCGAGCTTCAGCCCGGCTCCCGGGAGGTCGACCTCGTGCGGCAGCGGATCAGCGCCGCCATGCGGGAGTTCGCGCGGACCCTGCCGGCCCAGCCGCTGGACAACCAGAACGCGCGCCTCGACCTGCTCGGGCGGATCGAGGAGCTCCAGAAGGAGAACCTGCAGTTGAAGGAGCAGATCGCTGCCGCGGCGGCGGGGGCCCGGCCATCCGCGGCGCCCGTCGCGACGGACAACCCGCCGGTTCCCGTGCGCGCCCCGGCCCACGACCGGTCGTCCGGTCCCGGCGCGGCGACCGCCGTGCGACCGGCGCCGGTGACGCGGCCGCCGGCCGCCCCGGCGCCGGCGCCGGCGGCGGGCCGCCGCCACGTCGTCGCCCAGGGCGAGACGCTCTACAAGATCGCGCAGCGCTACTATGGCAGCGGCGCCCGGTGGCCCGAGATCCTCGAGGCGAACCGCGACGTGCTGAAGAACGAGAACGCGGTGCGCGCCGGCATGGAACTGCGCATCCCGTAGGAAGCGCGCGGCGGCGCCGTCCTAGGCGGAGTACTCCGCCCAGCTCGTGCGCGTCTCCGTCACGCGCACACGCTCCACCCGCACCGCCGGGCCGGGGCGGGCCGCGATCACGGCGAGCCGGCGCTGCATCTCCTCGAAGACCGCCCGGGCCAGCACCTCGGTGGTCGGGTCGGTCTGCTCGAACGGGATGATCCGGTCGCCGTAGGTCCGGCGGTAGAACTCGAAGTTGGGATCGGCCGTGTTGAGGCAAAGGGCGTGATCCCAGGTCTCCAGGAAGGAGGCCAGCGCCGTCTTCACCGCCCGGAAGTCGCAGACCATGTCGTTGGCATCGAGCGCGTCGGCGGCCAGCACGACCTCCACGGTGCGGCTGTGCCCGTGGGGCGACCGGCACTTGTCCGGATGTTTCGAAAGCACGTGGCCGCTCTCGATTTCGAAGGCCTTGCAGATGCGAAACGACATGGAGGCGACCATAGGCGCAAAAAGCCGCGCCGAGCGCAAGCCAGAGTCGCCGGTCGGAGGCCGAGCGACGGGCGACGAGGGCCGAGGGTCGAGCATCGCGCCGAACCGGCCGGCCGGGCGCTTGGCCGGTGTGGAGCGGCGGCGCCCCGGTCGCCTTTATTCGATCAATGTCATCTATTAAATGACAAGCCGGCTGGGAGACGAGCCGCGGGTTGTCATTTAATAGATGACAAAGGCGCGGGAAACGCAGATGCACCGGCAACGCGACGAGGGCGTCGCGTCCCCATAGTGGTTGGCAGCGCCAGTAAACAAGCCCGGGCCGGGCTCAGACTGTTTTCGAGAACCGCCGCGGGCCTTTTTCCAGGTAGGCGTCGAAGCGCATGGCGACGACGCGGATGAGCAGCGCGC
>CAZKDK010000416.1:0-2318 GCA_964551145.1 uncultured Opitutaceae bacterium
CAGACGCTGTTGAAGGCGTTCTCCACCGAGGTGCAGAGCTGGATGACGATGAGGATGAGCGTGACAGCGCCGACGACCCCGACGGTGCCGAAGCGCTGGCCGGTGACGAACCGGTCGATGAGCCGCGCGAGCGGCGGCTTGCGCGGAGCGGCGGTAGTGCCGGGGGCGGGCTCCGGCTGGAGCTGTTCATACTGGGTCACCGTCGGCGCGATGAACTGGATGGCCCGGTTGAGCGAATCGACGGCCAAAGTGGGGTCGCGCTGGTTGAACACGAGGCCCGCCACCAGCACGGCGATCGCGACGAGCGGCCCGAGGCCGAGGAGCGAGGCGTAGCTGAGGGCCGCGGCCCGCGCCGTGATATGGTTCTCGTTCAGCCCGGTGACGGTGACGGACGCGACGCGCATGACGGCATGCACGCGGCTGCGGACCGGATGATCCCGGTGCGCGAGGGGCTGCCAGATGTCGTGCCGGCAGAACTGCTCGAATTTCCGGTAGCGGTCAGCGGGCCAGGCCATGCGGAAAAACGGCCCGGGCCCCGGCGCGGTGGACGCGGCCCTGCGCCTTCATGTCAGCATGAGCAGGGCAAATCCACCGATGCCGGCCA
The DNA here is from genome assembly GCA_964551145.1 of uncultured Opitutaceae bacterium. Lineage (GTDB taxonomy): Bacteria > Verrucomicrobiota > Verrucomicrobiia > Opitutales > Opitutaceae > Fen-1467. Next base: position 605 of record CAZKDK010000416.1, read on the forward strand.
GCCCGACCAGCGCCGCGGCGATGATCGGCACGTAGCTCAGGCAGACCGTGCAGAAGTACATTCCCACCGAGGACGCCACCACGCAAAGCGCCAGCTGCGGCCGGTCCTGCACCCAGAAGAACAGGCCGAGATAGCCGATGCCAAACGCCGCGCGGAAGCGGATGAACGGGTAGGTCGCCGAGAGGCCCAGGGCCAGCAGCACCGCGCAGACCAGGTCGACCAGCCCGAGGACGATGAACGGCTGCCGGACCATCGCGCTGATGTTGTACGACAGCACGATGTCGATCTGGGGCAGCAGCAGGGAGGTGGCGCTGAAGAGGAATATGGCGAACCCGGCAAACATGCCGATCCGCATGCTCGCCTGCTGCGCATTGATCATGGCCCGCTTGTCCTTCGTCTCCTCGGTCCGGCCCTCGGCGGCGGCAAGCATCTGCTCGACCGTGATCGGGCGGTGCTCCTCCCGCGCCGGATTGAGCGTCTGGATGTTGTCCTTGGGCCGGACGCCCAGCTTCCGGCGCGTGGGGAAGACCGCCTCCTTGAGGCCCTCGCTCGAGGCGATGGTGGCCCACCGCTCGGTGTCGGCGTTGTAGTAGAGGGTCTCGGGATCGATCCGGCCGGTCTCGCCGAGCGTGATCAGTTGTTCGACCGAGAAAGGTCCCCGGGCTTCCGTGTCGTTGATCCCCCGGACGTAGTACTCCTGAGTCGACATCGCGGCCAATCTGGCGCGGCGGCCGGGGACCGGCAAGCGTGTTTTGGACCCCGGCGGCGGGCCGGCGGGGTCCGCGGGGGCCCAAACCGGCCGGATTACATTTTTTTCAGCAGGCGCAGGCCGAGGAGGCGCAGGCCGGTCTCGAGCAGCAGGAGCGTGCGGTTGCAGAGCACGATGCGACGGGCGCGCACCGGCGCGTCGTCGACCGCCACCTTGTCGGCGCCGTAGAAGGTGCTGAATTCGCCCGCGAGCTCGTACAGGTAGGTGCAGAGGAAGTGGGGCCGGAGGCTGCGGCTGGCGGTGGCGAGGGCGTCGGGGAAGCGCACCAGCTTGCGCGCGAGCGCCAGCTCGGCGGCCGTTGCGAACGGCGTTGCGCCGGCCTCGCCGGCGGGCTCCCCCGGCGGCAGATCCAGCTTGCGAAAGATGCTGTGGATGCGCGTGACCGCGTAGAGGAGGTAGGCGGCGGTGTTGCCGTCGAGCGAGATCATCTTGTCCCAGGAGAACACGTAGTCGCTCGAACGGTTCTGCGAGAGGTCGGCGTACTGGACGGAGCCGATGCCGACGGTCTGCGCGATCGCGCGGCGCTCGTCCTCGGGCAGCTCCGGGTTCTTCGCGCTCACCAGGCGATAGGAGCGCTCGACCGCCTCGGCCAGGAGGTCCTTGAGGCGGACATGGTCGCCGCTCTTCGTCTTGAGCGGCTTCCCGTCCTCGCCCAGGACGGTGCCGAAGTCGAGGTGGGCCAGCCGCGGGAGGGACCGGCCGGTCCGCTCGAACCATTTCCGGGCGGTCAGGAACAGCTGCTCGAAATGATCGGACTGGCGCTTGTCGACGACGTAGAGCACGTCGGTGGCGCGGAAGTGCTCGACGCGATAGAGCAGGGTGGCGAGGTCGGTGGTGGCGTAGTTGGCGGCGCCGTCGGACTTGCGGACGATGAACGGCTGCGTCTTGAAGCGCGCGTGTTCCGGGTGAAAAACGACCAGCGCCCCCAGGCTTTCCGAGGCGAGG
>CAZKDK010000417.1:0-2312 GCA_964551145.1 uncultured Opitutaceae bacterium
GCCCCACGGGCGGTGGTTCCGCGCCCGGCCCCTGCAGCCCGCGCGCGGCGGTGGCGGCGTCCGCGCCGATCCCCGGCGGCGGGCCGGGCAGCGGGCCCCGTTCCGCGGGCCCCGCCGGAATGCTCATGTCGAGCGTGTCAACCACCCGGTTCGTGGCGGTGTCGATGATCCGAATCAGGCCCGCTGTCCCCAGCGTCGGTGCGTCCGGGAACGTGATGACCAGGTGCGTATCGGGATTGATGCCCGTGACACCGGCCGCCGGGCTGAGGACGCAGGCCGGCGTCCGGCCGGCCGGCGCGGAAGGCACCCCGGCGCCGATCAGCGCAGCGACCAGCAACACGGGGGGCCAGCGGAGGTTCATGGCGGCGCCGATCAGGTTGGGGCGAAGGATAGCGGGGGCGCGGACCGGCGGGCTACTTCCAGGCCCACCTCGTTCTCGTTCTCTTACTCGTTCTCGTTCTCTCGCCGAAAGAGGTCATGAGGGCGCTCGCGAGGCCGAGGCGGCGAGCGCGGCCTGGACCATTTTCGGCAGCTTTTCCACCACGAGGTCGTAGCTGCGACGGATGCGGCGCTGCAGTTCCGCGGCGCGCAGCGCCGACAAATCCGCGACGCGGACCCAGAGGCGTTTGGCGAAATAGGGCGCCTGGGCGATGCCGTCGATCTGCGTCAGATCGTCAAATTCGTCCGGTGTGCACTTGAACACGACCGCCTCGACGACTTCGGCATCGGGCACCACGAGAAGAAACACCTTCCCCTCAACCTTGAACGCAGTGCCGCCCCATTGCTCGGAGGGTTTGGTATGAGGCAACGACAGCGCGAACGTGCGCAGATCCTGAAACTGCATGGGGGTAGCGTGCACTCCCCTGCCGTCCGCGACAAGCCGGCAACCTTTTCGCCTGCGGCGAAAAGGTAGGGCGGGAGCGCCTGTCCCGAGTCTGCGAGCTGGCGTAGGGGTGTGCGTGAAACATCCGGGCTACTCCGCACATTTCACGCTTTTTGATGTGCATAGACACACCCCGCCCTCGCGGGCACCCCTCTCCAAGAGGGGACTTCGCAAGCGGTCGACCGAATCCCCTCTACCAAGAGGGGTGGCGCGAAGCGACGGGGTGTGTGACCTGACCATTGGCGAGTGTGAAACCTCCGTGCCACCCGGGAAATCCTCGCGGCGCGCGGCAGCCAGGGTCCGCCCCGCGAGCGCGGCGGCACAATTTGCGTGGCAAAAACGGGGCGGGTGATCCGGGCGACGGGGATTCCGTTCGAGTTTGGTGTTGAGCCGGATTCAGTATGTCCGCGCGCATGAACAGCCTCGGCCTCTACGCCACCGCCGTCCTGATCTGGGGATCAACCTGGCTGGCGATCACCTTCCAACTCGGCAAGGTGCCGCCGGAGGTGTCGGTCGCCTATCGGTTTGCGCTGGCCGGGCTGCTCCTGCTGCTCTGGTGCCGGGTGCGGCGCCTGCGGCTCAGGTTCCCGGCGCGCGACCACCTGATGATGGCGCTGCAGGGCCTGCTGCTGTTCGGACTGAACTATGTCTGCATCTATCTCGCCGAAAGCCGGATCAGCTCCGGCCTGGTGGCGATCCTCTTTTCGCTGATCGCATTCTTCAATGTGGTCGGGACGCGCGCTTTCTTCGGCGTGCCGATCCGGCCGGTAACCCTGTTCAGCGCGGTGCTCGGCGTGGCCGGCGTGACGCTGATCTTCCTGCCGGAATTGCGGCAATCCACCGGGGGTGGCGAGGCGGGGATGGGAATCGCCTGTGCGGTGTTCGGCACGATGTCGGCCTCGCTGGGCAACCTGCTGGCCGCGCGCAACCAGCGGCAGGGGATTCCCGTGGTCCAGCTGAACACGTTCGGAATGCTGTACGGAGCGCTGCTCGTGGCCGCGTACGCGCTCGCGCGCGGCCGGCCGTTCGTCCTCGACACCTCGTTCGCGTACCTCGCCTCGATCAGTTATCTCGCGGTCTTCGGCTCGATCCTGGCGTTCGGCGCCTACCTGACGCTCGTCGGCCGGATCGGGGCGGATCGCGCCGGGTACACCGGGGTCACGATTCCGATCGTCGCGGTCCTGCTCTCGGTCGCATTCGAGGGATTGCATCTCCCGCCGGTCTCCCTCCTCGGCATCGCGCTCTGCCTGATCGGCAACCTTCTCGTCCTCCGCAGCCGCCGCGGCCCGGCGCGGACTCCCGCCCTGCCCGCCCTGCAGCCGGCGGCCCTGAAGCCGCGGGCCTGAGGCATCGATCGGATCGGCCCGTCAGCTGCAATGGATTCTGAGTCTCGCTCGCTCCGGCGGTGGCGGGTGAATTGTACGACCTG
>CAZKDK010000418.1:0-2294 GCA_964551145.1 uncultured Opitutaceae bacterium
ACAAGTGCTTCGGGTGCGGCAAGGCGGGCGACGTGATCACGTTCGTGCGCGAAACGGAGGGCCTGACGTTCACCGAGGCGGTCGAGACGCTGGCCAAGCGGTTCGGCGTGACGCTGGAGTACGAGGCCGGCGCGGGGCCGAGCCGCGAGGAGCGGTCGCTGCGCCAGGAGCTGTTCGACCTGCACGAGTTCGCCGCCGACCATTTCCACCAGGCCTTCAAGGGGCCGGGCACGGCGGCCGCGTTCATGCGCGGCTACTGGGCGGAGCGCCGGCGCTTTCCCCCCGAGCTGGCCGACGAATTCAAGATCGGCGTGGCCGACGAGGCCGGCGGCGACCTCGCGGCCCGGCTGCTCCGCAAAAAATACTCCGAGGAGGCGCTGCGGGCGTGCGGCCTGTTCTTCGCGCCGCGCGACGCCGGCCCGCTCATGCTCGGGGCGCTCAAGCCCCGGTTCCGCGGCCGGCTGATGATCCCGATCCGCGACCACCAGGGGCGCGTCGTCGCCTTCACCGCGCGGCAGACCGAGCTCACCCCGGCCGATGATCCCGCCCGCGAGGCCAAGTACGTCAACTCGCCGGAGACGCCGATCTTCACCAAGGGCAACCTCCTGTTCAACCTGGACCGCGCGCGCGCCGAGGTCGGCGAGGACCGGCCCTTCGTGCTCGTCGAGGGCCAGCTCGACGCCCTGCGCTGCTGGCAGGTCGGGCTCAAGACCGCGGTCGCGCCGCAGGGGACGGCCATCACCGACACCCAGCTCGCGCTCCTGCGCCGCTACTGCCTGCAGGTCGAGTGCTTTTTCGACAGCGACGCCGCCGGGCAGAAGGCCGCCCTGCGGTTCCTCCCGCTGGCGCTCAAGGCCGGCCTCGAGGTGCGGTTCCTCATCCCGGCGGGCGCGGAGAAGGTCGATCCCGACCTGCTTTTCCTGGAGCACGGCCTCGCCGCCTACGCGGAGGTGCGCCGCGCCGCCCTCAGCATGATGGGATTCATGCAGCGCTACGTGCTGCCGGATCCGCGGTCCGCGACCCCGGAGGCGACCAGCCGCGCCATCCAGCAGATCTACGAGGTCGTGGCGGCCGCCGACTCGGAGATCCTGCAGCGGAACCTGCTGGCCGAGGTGGCGCCGGCGATCGGCGCCCTGCGGATTCCGCCGGACGCCTTCGAGCGCGATTTCCTGCGGTCCGTCCGCAACCGCGGCCGCCCCGCGCCGCCGCCGGCGGCGTCGGCGGCCCCGGCCGCGCCGGGCATTGTCAACATCCCGCCCGAACAGGACCTGTTGCTGCTCTGCCTGCACTTCGAGGAACTCGGCAAGCCCCTCGCCCGGGAACTGGCGCACCAGGACTGGCTCGACGCCACGAATCCCGCCGGCCGGCTGCTGCGGCGGTTCCTGACCGAATTCGAGCACGATACCTGGCCCGGCCGCGACCACCTCGATGACCTGCTCGAGGACGACTCCGAGCGGGAGCTCGTGGCCGGCCTCCTGTTTCAGAAGCCCGAGATCGACCGGCCCGACAAGCAAGTCGCCTTCACGCTGGGGAGGCTCGAATTTCGTCACTTGGAACGGAGATACCCGGAAATTGGCCAGGCCATCGCCGCGGCGGCGCATCCGAACGATGCGGAAAGCGGCCGGCTGGCGGCGGAGGGCACGAAGGTGCTCCAGAGGATGTTGGAACTCAGGCGTCTCGGGATGGATCACCTCAATGCCAAGCCGGTGGCAAATAGGACTTGAAATAGCCGGCAAAGGGACGGATGTTGGCGGCGACACCCTCTCGCCGCTGCTAAAAGGCCGCATCGACCTTCAACGTCAGCTCCGCCAGCCCCCAACGCCGGCGGCTGACGTTTGATTTGTTTGGCGGGCGGGTTGTATTGTCTCTACTGATACCGATCTCCATGCCGCGCAAAGCAAGACCCGCCAGCCCCGCCTCCAAGCCGGACGTCCCCGTGACGCCGGCGGCTGAAGCCGCTCCGGTGGCGCCGGTGGCGCCGGCCGCCGTCGCTGCCGGGGGCGAGATGCCCGCGGGCACCGCCGGCATCAACGAGAAGATCCGCTATCTCATCCGGCTCTCCAAGGAGCAGGGCTACCTGACGTTTGACGACATCAATGACGCCCTGCCCGAGAGCGTCGACAACCCCGAGGACATCGAGAACGTCATCTCGATCCTGCAGAACCTCGAGATCGACATACTCGATCCCGACGAGGTCGACAGCTACAAGCAGCGGCAGGAGGAGGCCGAGGAGGAGGAGTCGCGCTCCTCGCAGCACGACATCCTCGACGACCCGGTCCGGATGTACCTCAAGC
>CAZKDK010000419.1:0-2291 GCA_964551145.1 uncultured Opitutaceae bacterium
GGACCGCCTGGCGGATCGCCGCCAGGCGGCGGAAGTTCCGGTTGATCGAGAAGCTTTCCAGGGTGATGGCGTCCGCTCCGAGCTCTTCCCAGAACCGGGCGCGCCGGGGCGTGTCCACCTGGGCATAGATCCCGACCCTCACCTTGAACTCGGGGAAACGGCGTTTGACCAGCTCCAGAAGAAAAGGGGTGGATACGGTGACCCGGCGCACGCCGAAGTCACCCAGCTTGGTCAGCAGGGCCGTCACGCGTTTCTGCCAGGAGCGGGTCCACTCGCGGTTGCCGAAACAGGCCCCGTTCAGGAGGTAATTGAAGGCAATGCCCTGACGGTCGAGCAGGCGGAGATAATGCCGCAGATCGGCTTCCGAGAGGGGCGTCGCCAGGTAGCGGGGACGGCCACCGCTGACGCCGTCGGTCGGGAACTTGCCGTAGACTTCATCGACCGGGTACGCGGCGAGCGCCGAGACCAGTTCCGGATCGTAATTCGCCGCCAGGGAGAACCTGGCTGGTCGGGGCGTGGCCGGCGCGCGGGCCGGATCGGAGCCGGTTGTTTTCATGTCTCACCACCAAATCATGATCTCGCTTCCTGCAGCGGGCAGACGTCAAGGACGGTCACGTCGCGGGTCACTGGCTGACGGCGTCCAGGGCGCCGCTCCGGAGGGCGTACCAGACAAACTGCAGAAACGTGTCCTCCGGTCTTCTCGTGTAGTCCACCTTCCCCTCCTTCATCGCACCCGACGCATCCGGAGCGTTGGAACTCCTGAATTTGAGCTTGTTTGCCAGGAACGAGGCGACGCGGTCGTCCAACCCTTTGGCACTGCCGGTTCCCTTGTCGAGCACAGCCATCTCGAAGTTCTCGTAGATGGCCCGCACCCGGCCGCGCGCCTGTCCGGCGGTCACCTCGATTTCGAAGGTCGTCTCCCTGGCGCTGCCGGACTTGATCCGGGTATGTTCCGCCGTCTCCAGGAACGCATTCAGGCGGGTCAGGTCCATCGCGCCGAGCGAACCGGAGTAGCGGAACGAGAAGTCCGGCGGCGCGATCGGGATCGACATCAGCACCTTCATCGGTCCCGCGTCCATGAGGTCGCCCTGGCCGCGGATCACGATGACCGCCGGGGCCTCGCCGCGGTTGGCGATGTTTTCAACGGACACATCGACGGCCCCGACTGTCACCACGCCGGGATCGTCTCCCGCGAACACCCGCTCGCGGTAGGTCAGGTGGCCGTTCGTGACGCTCAGGCGATCCACCTGCAACGGCAGCGGGATGGCGGCCAGCGCCTCGTGCACCATCAGTGGACGCTTCACGAACGGTTTCCTCGGCTTGTCGCGATTGACCAATGCATCGAAGGAGGGCCGGGAAAAGCGCACCGCGCGGGCCCGGAACGATTCTCCCCGGAGCAGCTCGCCAAACGCCAGGCCCACCACCGTGCACTCCGGTACGACCACATGGAAACGTGTCGTTCGAAAATCGTGCGCGGCGAAGAATTCTTCGTCCCCAACCAACGTTCGAAGCTCGGTCCCTTCGACGATCAGATCCGAATCCGGCACCGACGCGCGCAGCCGGGCGCAGTGGATCCGATAGCGCGTCTCGGAAGATTCCCCGGCGAGATTCGTCGCATCGAGACCGGCCCCGGCGAGGACTTCAGCCGGAGCGGGCTTTCCCCAGAGCAGCCGGGCCCAGCGAACGCCCGTCAGCGAGATCCGCCCGGTCCTGAGCGTCGCGTTGGCTGCACTCAGCGTGACCGATTGAGCGATCAGGCGATTGGCGCCGACCGAATAGGCCAGTTCACCGATTTGCAGCACGCATCCGGGATGCGCGCGGGCGAACGCCCGCTCCGCCTTCCTTTTCCCGTAGCCATTGAGAATCGCGCCGCCGAACACAAAGATGACCACCGCGATGGCCAGGACGAGCGCGACAAAGGACAGGCCGACGTAGGCCGATAGCCTCTGCAGCGACCGCTTGCTACCCTGCTTCATGGCCGGTCTGGGTATCCGGTGCATCGGAAACCCACGGAATGTGCTCGTTTCGCCATCGTCATGAGTCGCCAAACCGGCGAACGAACCAGGTCTTCACCACCTGGGTCAGCAACGCGTAGCCCAGCAGCATGAGGGCCAGATACAGCCAAAAAAGCGGGGGAAGCGGGACGAAGCCGAGCGTGCCTGCCAGCGGCGAGACTGTCAGCCAGGCGCCGCCCGCGACGATGATCAACGATGTGAGGATGAGCGGCCAGCTGGCCCGGCTTTGGATGAACGGGATCTTGTTGGTGCGAATGACATGGATGATCAACGTCT
>CAZKDK010000420.1:0-2277 GCA_964551145.1 uncultured Opitutaceae bacterium
GCGCCTGCGAGCTGGTCTAGGGCGCGCCACCGCGCGCTTGCCTCGGGGGGCCCCGTCCGCCGCAATGGGCGCGATGTTGGCCGTGGGCCAGACGGGCTACGAGGAGCTGCTTGCCGGCGAGCTCGCCGGGGCGGGCCGGCCGCCGCGCGAGACGGGGCCGGGCTGGGCGCTCGCGGGCGGCGGGGGGCCGCCGCCGGGCGACGCGGCCTTCGCGCACCTGCTGGTGGCGGACCCGGTCGAGCTGCGCGCCGCCTCGGTCAACGCCCTCGCGCGCCAGGCGTTCGACTACTTTGCCGGCTCGCTGGGCGGCGAGCGGATCGCGGCGGCGTGGCCGTGCCGCTGGACCGGCGCGGGCGGCGCCGTCGGCCTGGGCCGCCGGAGCGCCGCGGTCGCGCAGGCGTTTCACGAGCAGCTGCGCCGGCGGTTCTCGCGGGTGGCCGCGCTCGCCGCGGCGGAGGTGCCCGCCGGTCCGGGGCCGGCCCGCGGGCTGTTCGTGCATTTCACCGCGTTCGACCGCGCCTGGGCCGGGCGGGATGCCGTGCTCGGCGGGCAGCGCCGCATGGCGGACGACCCGGCGGCGCCCTCGCGCTCGTACCTGAAGGTCGAGGAGGCCTACGGCGTGCTGGGCGCGGAACCCCGGGCGGGCGAGACGGTGGCCGACCTCGGCGCCGCCCCGGGCGGCTGGAGCTACAGCGCGGCGCGGCGCGGCGCCCGCGTGGTGGCGGTCGACCACGGCGCGCTCCGGGGCGGCGCGCGCGATGATCCGCGGATCGAGCACCGCCGGGAGGACGCGTTCGACTTCCGGCCGGCGCGCGGCGGGACGTTCGACTGGCTCTTTTGCGACCTGGTCGAGGAGCCGCACCACGTGCTCCGGAACCTCGTGGCGCCGTGGCTCGAGCAGCGCTGGTGCCGGCGGTTCATCATCAACCTGAAGTTCGGCCGGACCGATCCGCTGGCATTGCTGCGCGAATTGCGGTCCGCCTCCTCGCCGTTCGTGGGCCGGGCCGCCGCGTTCCGCATCCGCCACCTGTACCACGACCGGGAGGAGTTCACGGTGACGGGCGAGACCGGCGGCTGAGCCGGACGCCCGGCCGGCGCGGCGGGAGTGAGGCGGCTTGCGCGCCGGCGGGGGCGATGGTTAGCTGGCGGCGGATGATCTCTCTCCACGAAGGCCGCGGGGCCGGCGTGCGCAGGCGCCGGCCGCGGATCTGCGCGCTGCGCCTGACGCTGGCGGAAGTCCAGCCCCGCGTCTGGCGGCGACTGCTGGTGCGCGAGAACATGCGCCTGGGCCGGCTGCACGAGGCCGTGCAGGTGCTGTTCGGCTGGTGCGACTACCAGACGCACGTGTTCGCCGTCGGCGGGCGGCGCTACGGCAATCCCCTGAATCGCGGGGGGTCCGTGATCGAGGACGACCGGGCGGTGACGCTCGCGGACGTGCGCCTGCCGGACCATGGCCGCGCGGTCTACGATTACCAGTTTGCCGAGGGATGGCGGGTCGATATCCGGGTGGAGAAGATCCTGCCGGCGGTGGCGGCGGCCGTCTGCCCCCGCTGCGTGGCCGGGGAGCGCGCCGGGGCGCCGGAGGACTGCGGCGGGATCGAGGCGTACCACGACATGCTCTATTGCCTGAAGCATCCCGCGACCGACCTCGGCCGCGAATGGCGCGACTGGCTCGGCCCCGCCTACGACCCCGAGGTGTGCGACCTGCCGGCGATCAACCGGGCGCTGCGGCACCTGGCGCGGTAGGTCCCGGATCCGGCGTGATCCCGCGACACGCCGCCGGCTGGCGCGAGGCCATTCGCGGCGCCGGTCAGCCACCGGGCGGGTCGGCGGGGCGAAGGGTGTAGTGCGGGGCGCCGCTCGCGACGAAGAGCTCGCCGGGCGGGCCGCGGCGCACGCAGCGGCCGCGCTCGAGCAGCAGCACGTCGTCGCACAGCGCGACGACCTCGTCCGGATCGTGGCTGACGTAGAGGATGGGGAGGCCGAATTCGTCGCGGACCGTGTGCAGGTAGGGGATCACGCGCTGCTTGAGCTCGGCATCGAGGCCGGTGAGCGGCTCATCCAGAAGCAGCAGGCGCGGAGCGGCCAGCACCGCCCGCCCGAAGGCCACGCGCCGGCGCTCGCCCCCGGACAGCGAGTCGATCCGGCGGTCCGCCAGACCGGCGATGTCGAGGACCGCCACGACGCGCTCGTAGGTGATGCCGGGGCCCGTCCCGGGCGCATGGCTGTAGCACAGGTTCTGCCGCACGGTCAGATGCGGGAACAGCGCCCCGTCCT
>CAZKDK010000421.1:0-2267 GCA_964551145.1 uncultured Opitutaceae bacterium
ACTGATGGTGATCGCCGGGGCGCTCGTCGCCGGGCACACCGCCATCGGCGTGCTCGTGCTGGCTGCGCTCGTCGCCTGTTTCTGCGGCCTGCTGCTCCAGCTGTCCCGGATCCTGCCCGGGCGGCCGCGGGGCGCGCGTCCGGCCGGCGGCCATTCGCTGGATGGGGTCCCGGCCATGGGCTTCCTGCTGGCCGCCCTGTTGCTGTTCAGCCTGTGGCTGCCCGGCCCGGTGCACACGCTCATGGAGCGGGCGGCCGTCATCATCGGAGGGACCTCGTGAGCGGAGCCGCCACGTCACGGCTGCCGGCATCCGGCCCGCGAAACGCCGCCGGCGGGGGCCGCCCGCGGGATCGGCGCGCGCCGCGCGCGGGGCGGCGGAGGAATCACCTATGGAACTGATCGCGCTGCTGGTCGTGCCCGTCGCCGCGGTCGTGGTGGTCCTGGGCTGCTGGCTCCCCGGACCACTCGGGCGGCTGATCCAGCAGACCGCCGGCATTGTGGGAGGCGGCGCATGAACCTCTCACCCGGACTCCTCCCGGCCGTCGCCGACCTGCAGGAAGCCTTTGCCGGCCGGCTGGCGGCCGTCCTCGCGCCGCGCCCGGACGAGGCCTACGTGCACGTGCCGGCCGACCTGGTCGCCGGCTGCTGTGCGCAGCTCTGCCGGAAATGGGACGCGCGGCTCGTCAGCCTGTTCGCCGACGACGCGCGGGCGGCCGGAGCGGTCTTCCACCTCTACTACGTCTTCGCCCTCGACGCCGCGCACGGGTTCATCGTCCTGCGCGCCGCGGTGTCCCCGGACAAGCCGGAGTTCGCCTCGCTCACCGACGCGATCCACGGCGTCAACTGGCAGGAACGCGAGATCCAGGACCTCTTCGGGCTCCGGCTGCTCGGCCACCCCAACCCGCGCCGCTGCGCCCTCCACGACGACTGGCCGGATGTCCATCCGCTGCGCAAGGATTTCGACCTGCACACGGTGCTGCCGCCGTTCCAGGGGGTGCGGCACCGGTTCCGCGAGGTGGAGGGCGAGGGCGTCTTCCAGGTGCCGGTCGGACCGGTGCACGCGGGCATCATCGAACCGGGCCACTTCCTGTTCAGCGTCGCGGGCGAGCCCGTGCTCTACCTGCAGCTGCGCCTGTTCTACACGCACAAGGGCACGGAGAAGCTGTTCGAGGCGCTGCCGGTGGCGCACGGCGTGCGCCTGGCCGAGAGCATTTCGGGCGACTCCGGCTTCGCGCACGCCACGGCGTTCTGCCACGCCGTCGAGCGCGCCGCCGGGGTGGAGGCGCCCCCGCGGGCCCGCGCGCTGCGCACGGTGGGCCTCGAACTCGAGCGGCTCTACAACCACATCGGGGACATCGGCGCGATCTGCACCGACGTCGCCTTCGCCACGGCCAACATGCACGCGCTGCGCTTGAAGGAGGCGGTGCTGCGCCTCAACGAGCACCTCACGGGCAGCCGCCTGCTGCGCGGCGCGGCGTGCCTCGGCGGGGTCCGCTTCGACCTCGATCCGGAGCGCCGGGAGGCGCTGGCCCGGCTGACGGGCTGGCTCAAGCCCGAATTCGAGTCGCTTGTCGAGCTGATCCGCGAATCCTCCGGCACGCTGGACCGGCTGGAGACGACGGGCGTGCTCAAACCCGAGGTGGCGCGCGATCTCGGCGTGGTCGGCCTGGCGGGGCGCGCCTCGGGCATCGACCGCGACCTGCGCCGCGACTTTCCCCACGCCTTCTACGACCAGGTGCGGTTCACCGTGCCGGTGTTCGCCGAGGGCGACGTGCTGCGCCGGCTCGCGGTGCGGCGCGAGGAGGTTTTCCAGTCGCTCGCCATCCTCGACCAAGTGCTCGCCCGCCTCCCGGACGGGCCGGTCGCCGCGGCGGTCGGGGAGATCCCGCCCGATCGCACCGCCCTCGGCTATGTCGAGGGCTGGCGCGGCGAGATCTTCCACTGGGTCCGCACGGCGCCGGGCAACCGGCTCGCGCGCTGCAAGGTCAAGGATCCGTCCCTGCAGAACTGGCCCGCCCTGAGCGAGGCGATCCTCGGCAACATCATCCCCGATTTCCCGGTGGTGAACAAAAGCTTCAACCTATCCTATTCCGGAACGGACCGCTGATCCATGTTCAATCTCCTGCGTGAAAGTCTGCGTACGGGCGTCGTGACCTCGGGCTACCCGGCCACACCGCCCGAAGTCTCACCCGCGGCCCGCGGCCGCCCCGCCTTCGACTGGGCGGCCTGGCGCGACGCCCGCCCGGCCGCAGCCATCTGCCCGACCG
>CAZKDK010000422.1:0-2265 GCA_964551145.1 uncultured Opitutaceae bacterium
CTCGCCCGTGATGAGAATGTTGGCGTCGGAGGGGCCGACGCGCGCGATGACCTCGAGCACCGGACGCATCGCGGCGGACTGCGCGATCAGGTTGGGGCCGGCCTTGCCGCGCAGGAGCTGGTTCTCCTCCTCGAGGCGGCGGTACGCCCGCACCGCGTTGCCCAGCTCGATCTGGTTGCGCACGATCGCCACGAGCCGCGGATTTTCCCAGGGCTTCGTGACGAAATCCTTGGCCCCGCGGCGCATCGCCTCGACCGCCACGTCCACGCTCGCCCACGCCGTCATCACGACGACCGGCAGCGACGAGTCGACGGCCTGGATCTTGTCGAGGAGATCGAGCCCCTCCTGGCCGGAGGTGGTGTCGCGCGCGTAGTTGAGGTCCATCAGGACCAGCGAGAAATCGCGCGCCTCGATCGCCTTGAGGACCGCACCCGGCGACTTGACCGTCTCGATCTGGTAGCCCTCGGCCTTCAGGAGCAGGCGCAGCGCCTCGAGGACATCGGGCTGGTCGTCGGCGGCAAGGATCCGGTGGGCGGAGGGGTCAGGGGCGGTCATCGCGGGACGGGGCTGGTGGCATCATGAGGTCCGCGGATCGACTGGATCAAGCGGAGATTGAGCGGAGGGGGACCGGCGCTTACACCGTGACGCGCGCGCGGCGGCGGATGCCGTAGGCCCGGCTGCGCCGGCCCGGCGCGCGGATCGCGGCGGGGGGCGTCGGGAACGGAGGCGTGCTGCCGGTGACGAGCTGGCGGCGGGCGTGGTCGTTGGCGCCGATCAGGAGCATTCCGATCGCGGCGAAAACCGAGAGGCCGATGGCGCTGGCGCGGAAGACGGCCGGGCCGGCGATCCCGACGAGTCCGGCAAACGCGGCGGCCGTGCAGGCGGCGCCGATGGCGAGCAGGAGATACTTGAGCGTGGTCTTCATGGTGGTGCTTTCGTTCATTGTTGCCCGGTCTCTTTGCACGCGCCGTGCCAAGTGCGTTCGGAATTTGGAACCCGCGATGCCGCAAGCACTCGCGGATTTCGCGCCGCTGCGCCGCCCGCGGCGTGACGTCGGAATGCTTCCGCTGACGGGAATGCCGGTTCCCGGAAATGGGATGATCAGGAATCCTCGCGCCTTGCGACGAGGATTCCTTACTCGTAGCGCAGCGCTTCGATCGGATCGAGTTGGGCGGCCTTGCGGGCCGGGTAGTAGCCGAAGAACATGCCGACTGCCGCGCTGAATGCGACGGCGCCGACCACCGAGACCAGCGAAACCAGGACCGGCCAGCCGGTCTTGAGCGAAACCAATTCCGAGAAACCGACGCCGAGCAGGATGCCGATCAGGCCGCCCAGGGAGCTGAGAATCACGGCCTCGATCAGGAACTGGAGCAGCACATCGCGCCCGTGCGCGCCAACGGCCAGCCGGATGCCGATCTCGCGGGTGCGCTCCGTCACGCTCACCAGCATGATATTCATGACGCCGATGCCGCCGACGACGAGCGAGACCCCGGCGACAAACGCGAGCAACAGGGTCATCGTGTCGGCCGTCGCTGTGGCGGCCTGGGCGAGTTCCACCTGGTTGCGCACGGTGAAGTCCTGCTCGCGCCCCTTCCGCCGCTGCATGAGCAGGTCGGTGATGTCCTGCTGCACCTTGGCGATCGCGTCCGCATTGGCGGCCTGGACGAGGATCGAATTGATGTTCAGGTGGTGGGAGACGCGCTTCAGGTGGCTCGTATAGGGAATGACCACCGTGTCGTCCTGATCCTGGTTAAACAGGTTGAAGCCCTTGGAGGCGAGAACTCCGACAATCTTGAAAGGGATGTTGCGGATGCGGATCGTCTTGCCGATCGGATCCCCGTCGGGGAACAGCTGGTCGGCCACGGTGCGGCCGATCACCGCGACCTTGGCGACGCTGCGCACGTCCTGGTCCGTGAACATCGCACCGTCCGCCATCGGCCAGCTGCGGATGGCGGCATAGTCGGGCGATTCGCCCATGACCAGGGTATTCCAGTTGAGGCCGTTGGCGAGCACCTGGGCCCGGTCGCGCGCTTCCGGACTGACGCCGAGCACGTTGGGGACCTCGCGCTTGACCGCCTCGGCTTCGTCCACGGTGAGCGTCGAGGCGCTGCCCCAGCCGCCGCGCATGCCCCCGCTGGTGAAGCTGCCGGGGAAAACCGTGATGACGTTTTGTCCGAGGCTGGCGACCTGGGCCTCCACCTGCGCCTTGGCGCCATTGCCGATGCTGACCATGGCGATCACGGCGCCCACGCCGATGATGATGCC
>CAZKDK010000423.1:0-2260 GCA_964551145.1 uncultured Opitutaceae bacterium
TTCGGCTTCCTCGCGCTCCTCACGCGCCTGCGGCAGGCCTGCTGCGACCCCGACCTGCTGCCGTGGCTCAAGGCGCCCGTCACCGAGAGCGGCAAGCTCAACCTGCTGCTGGAGAAGCTGGCTGAAATCGTCGGCAGCGGGCACAAGGTGGTGGTTTTCTCGCAGTTCGTCATGTTCCTCAACCGGGTGCGCGCGGCGCTGGCCGCCGGGTTTCCCGACCTGCCCCGCTTCGAGCTGACCGGGATGACCCTCGACCGGCAGAAGCCCGTGCAGGCGTTCCAGGGCACCCCCGGCGCGGCGGTCATGCTCGTGAGCCTCAAGGCCGCCGGCACCGGCATCACGCTGCATGCGGCCGATTACGTCTTCCTGCTCGACCCGTGGTGGAACCCGGCGGTCGAGATGCAGGCGGTCGACCGCGTGCACCGTATTGGACAGACCAATACTGTCTTCGTCTACCGCATGGTGACGGCCGGCACGGTCGAGGAGCGGATCCGCGCGCTCAAGGCCGACAAGCAGCAGCTCTTCGACCGCGTGGTCGGCGACCTGAGCGGCGACTTCGACCTCAGCCGGCATTTCCAGTCGTTGCGCGAGCTCGTGGAGCTGACCGCGCCGGACGCCGAGGCCTAGCGGGGGGATGCCGCCGGCGGATCCGCCCGGCGGAGACCGGCCCGGCGAGGGCGCGCCGGGGTGGCGCTCCGGCAACCTGCTGCCCCCGACGGTGATAAAAGGCCGGGCCACGGCCGGATAATCACCGCGTCGTAACACGACCGCCATCTGACCGTAACACGGGCCTGAGAGCTTGGGGCCGCCCGATGCGCCGTTCGCGCATCGATCCCGATCACAACCAATCCCAAGCTCCAATGGTCAAGTCACCACTCCGATGGCTGGCGATCGCCAGCCTCCTCGCCGCAGGGGTGTCCCCCCTGTTCGCCCAAGACAACAACGCGCTCCTCGACCTCCTCGTCAGAAAAGGACTTCTGACTACTGGCGAGGCTGAGGAGGTTTCGAAGGAGGCCGCTGCGGAAATCAAGCGGGCCGCCGCAGCCAACCCAGTGGAAACCAGGATCAGCGCGAAGCTGTTCATCGACTTGAGCAACCTCGACGCCGAGAACTCGGCCGGCGGCAAGCTCAGTTCCCGCGGGACCGGCCTCGACGTCAAACGCTTCTATCTTGGGGTGACCCACGTCTTCGACAACACGTGGTCGATGAATATCAACACCGACTCCGCCTACTCGAGCAGCACGGGCGCGACGAGCACCTTCATCAAAACGGCCTACGTCCAGGCCAAGTTCTCGCCCGAGTTCATCGTGCAACTGGGTTCGGCCAACGAGCCGTGGATCCCCTTCGACGAGGACCTCTACACGTATCGCTACGTCGAGAACACCCTCATTGACCGGCTCAAATTCGGCAATTCGGCCGACTGGGGCGTGCACGTCCTCGGCAGGAGCGGGATGGTGAGCTACAACGTCGCCGTGGTGAACGGCGGCGGCTACAAGAATCCCACGCGCAGCAAGGGCATGGACCTCGAGGGCCGTGTCTCCGTCGAGCCGGTCACGGGCCTGACCTTCGCGGTGGGCAGCTACTACGGCAAGCTGGGCAAGGATGTCGAGGGGGCGCCGTCCACACGCACGGCCAGCCGTTATGACGCCCTGGTGAACTATGCGACCAAGCAGTTCGAACTCGGGGCCGAGTACTTCAGCGAGAGCGACTGGGGCTTCACGAACAGCGCCTCGAGCGACAAGGGCGAGGGCTGGTCCGTGTTTGGCCGGGTGAAGCTCGGCGATGGCCCCTACTGGTTGTTCGGGCGCTGGGACACCGACAAGCCGAGCCAGAAGCTCCACCCCAACATGAAGGAGAACTATTTCAACATCGGCTTCGAGTACGTGGCCATCAAGGGGGTGAACATCGCCCTCGTCTACAAGTACGACCACATTGACAACCCGGCTTCCGCGAGCGCGCTGGCGAAATCCAGCGAGATCGGGATGTTTGCGCAGATCGCGTTCTAATTTCGCCCCACCACAGCCTCCATCATGAAAAAGACACTCCTAGCCACACTGGCGTTTGCCGGCATCCTCGCCGCGACCGCCTCCGCCCAGATGCTCATCAACGGCGCCGGCGCGACGTTTCCCTATCCCATCTACTCGAAGTGGTTCAACACCTACGCCAAGGTCGATCCGTCGGTGCGATTCAACTACCAATCCATCGGTTCTGGGGGCGGCCAGAAGCAGATCCTCGCCGAGACGGTGGATTTCGGCGCCTC
>CAZKDK010000424.1:0-2251 GCA_964551145.1 uncultured Opitutaceae bacterium
GGCATGGTGGCGTTCTCCGCCACGAAGCGGATGAGGCTCTCGCCGCCGCGCGGGATGATGCAGTGCACGTACGCGTCGAGCTTGAGCAGCGTGGTGAGCGCGGCCCGGTCCGTCGTCGGGATGAGCTGGATCGCATCGGCGGGCAGGGCGTCCGCCTTCGCCAAGGCCTCGGCGGACGCGGGGAGCGCAGTCTGCCCGGACAGCGCCTGGTGAATGATTTCGACCAGCGCCATGTTCGTGTGAAATGATTCCTTCCCCCCCCGCAGGATGGCGGCGTTGCCGGACTTGAGGCAAAGGATGGCGCAGTCGATGGTGACGTTGGGCCGGGCCTCGTAGATGATGCCGATGACGCCGATGGGCACGCGGAGCTTGCGGATCTCGAGGCCGTTGGGCCGGACGGTGCGCTCGAGCTCCTCGCCGACGGGATCGGGCAGGGCGGCCACCTGGCGCACGCCCTCGGCCATCGCGGCAATGCGCTTGGGGTTGAGGGTCAGGCGGTCGATCTGCGCGCCGGTCAGGTTGTTCGCCTTCGCGTCGGCGAGGTCCCGCGCGTTGGCCGCGAGCAGGGCGGGGGCCGAGGCCGGGAGCAGCTCCGCCAGCCGCGCGAGCGCGGCGTTCTTGGCCGACGTCGAAGCCGTGGCCAGCTCGAGCGACGCCGCGCGGGCGCGCCGGGCAATGGCGGTGACCAGGCTGTCGAGGTCGGCGGACATGGAGCTGAAGATAGCCGCAAAAAGCCGCCCAAAGCGCAAAACGATTTTTCAGGCCGGTCCGCGGAGTCCGGCGCCTGCGAAAGCTGTCCGAGCTGGCCGCAAAAGCGCGGAATGCGCAGGAGCCTTGAGACGGGCGGAACTGCTTTTTGCCACAGAGATCACAGCGCGGTGGAGCCGCAACCAAAGGTGGAGGGCGAGCCGCCTGGCGAGCCACGTTGGGAATCAGGAATCCGGCTCGGCGGCGCCTCGCCCTCCATATTCGAGATGCCGGGTCTTGGCGGGCGGTGCGCTGTCACCGCCGATTCAGGGTTGCGGCTCGGCCGGAGCCTCGCCCTCCAACGAGATCGTCGCAGACAACGAGGGTTTTTCAGGGCAGCAGTGAAAAGAGCGCGGAGGCATGGTTCGAGCGAGACGGCCGGGCCTGCGATCTCAGACGTCCCTCCAGTTGGCCACAAAAAGGCACCAAAGGGAATCGTCAGATCATGGGCGTCACGCCGGGAACCGGGTGGACAGCCCGGGCGGAATCTGCTTACAGTTTTCGTGAATTTGTCGGAAGATTTCGGCCCCGCTTTGGAATTCCAAGCTGTTTTTTCCCATCTTTCGGATGAGCAACGACCTCCAGATTTGGATATGCCGACACCGTGTGGCACAAACACCGTTAGCCGTATGAATCGCTCGCCCCACGACATCGAAGCCGAGGTTTACGCGCTGCTGACATCCGAGGGCGGTCGGCAGAGCCCCCTGCTATCCGGGTATCGCCCAAACCACGATTTCGGGAAGAACGGACATTTGAACGACGGCATGCACGAGTACCCGGACGGCGGACGAATTGACCTTGGACATTCCGGGAGAGCATTGATCTGGCTGCTATGCCCGGATGAGAATCACGGGCTGCTCGCAGTCGGCGAGACGTTCACCGTGCAAGAAGGAAGTCGGATTGTGGGGCATGGTAAGATTACCGGGTTACCCAATGCGAAGCTCAAGAAAACCGGCTAACCAGCTGCCGCTGCGAATGCCGGTCAGCGTCATGCCGGCTGCGGCGCAGCCGGCACGCCAGCCGTCGCTCCTGCCTCGTCCGTAGCGTTCGGCAAGAGAACATTTCCCCCGTAACACAATGAACTTCACTGCGAATATCGCGGCCCTTGCTGTCCCGCTTGTGATCTGCACAGTGGTCGCCCATCTGATCGTCTCGATCTTCATCTACAAAGATGCCAAAGCCATCCAGGCGACAGGCGAGCGAGCCATCAAGATCATGCCGCCAGAAGCCTGGCTGCTGTTGTGCATTTTCGGGAATGTCCCCGCCTACGCGCTCTATTGGGCGGCACACCATTCGTCGCTCGCGAAATAGAGAATCCGTATGAAGGAGCCGAGCCAGGCGCGGCTGCCAATTCGGCCGTCGGTCACGCCTCGTGCTGCCTCCTCCGCCAAAGCTACGGAGGCCAGGTGCGCACGTGTCGCGCCCGCCGTCTTCCTGGCAGGTCTCTAGGCGTTCGGAAAATCAGATCATGCTTTTACCATCCCTATCGATATTGGGCGGCCTC
>CAZKDK010000425.1:0-2250 GCA_964551145.1 uncultured Opitutaceae bacterium
CCTCCACCTGGATCACGAAGAAGTTCTGCAAGATCCAGCTCTTCCGCTGGTCGCAATTGATCACCTTCGCGCTGAGCGTGATCATGTTCCTGGCGGTCGTCCCCAGCAGCGTGGTCGCCGCGTTCGTCCTGTATTTTCTCATCAACTTCATCGTCGACCTGCAGGGACCGGTGTTCTGGTCCATCATCTCCGAGGCCGTCGACTACGGCGAGCTCGAGAGCGGAAAGCGCGTGGCCGGCATGGCGTACGGCGGGGTCTCCTTCGCCCAGAAGATGGGCATGAGCCTGGCCGCGGGCATGGTAGGCTGGCTGCTCACCTACATCCAGTACGAGCCTGACCGGGTGCAGAGCGCGTTCACGCTGCGCGGCATCGCGCTGCTGCTCACCGTCATCCCCGGAGTCTTCCACCTCGGCATGGGCCTGCTGATGTACCGGTACCGCATCACCGACAAGGTTTACAGCGAGATCAAGGAGAAGCTGGCCGCGCAGGGGAAACTGATCTTCGCCGGCCCCGGCGGTGCGGCCGCCGATTGACGGGAACTCCCCCATGGCCCGCATCCTGCAGCCCCTCATCCTCCAGCGCGCCGACCCGTGCATCCGCCGGTTTGCCGACGGGTGGTACTACTTCACAGCGTCGGTTCCAGCCTACGACCGCGTGGAACTGCGGCGCGCACGCACGATCGCCGGGCTGCCGACCGCTCCCACGGTTGACGTCTGGAAGAAGCCGGACACCGGACCGTGCAGCGAACTGATCTGGGCGCCGGAACTGCACCGCATTTTCGACACGTGGGTGGTCTTTTTCGCCGCCGCGCCCTCGCGCGCGATCAAGGACGAGCTGTTCCAGCATCGCATGTGGGCCATCACCACGACGGCGGCGGATCCGCTCGAGGGTCCGTGGACGGCCCCGGTCCGCGTGGACAGCGGCCTCGACACCTTCTGCCTCGACGCCACCGCCTTCACGCACCGCGGGGTCGTCTGCTATTTGTGGGCGCAGAAGGATCCGGGCATCCGCGGCAACTCCAACCTCTACATCGCCAAAATGGCGTCGCCGACCACGCTCGCGACCAAGCCCGCCCGCCTCTCGATCCCCGAGTTCGACTGGGAGACCCGCGGCTTCTGGGTCAACGAGGGCCCGTCGGTGCTGGTCCGCCGCGGCCGCGTGTTCATCAGCTATTCGGCCAGCGCGACCGACGAGAACTACTGCATGGGCCTGCTCCACGCGGACGAAAACGCCGATCCGCTCGATCCGGGCAGCTGGACCAAGTCGCCGCAGCCGGTTTTCGCGACCGACTATGCGCACAAGATCTTCGGGCCCGGCCACAACAGCTTCACCGTCGCCGAGGACGGCAGGACTGACCTGCTCGTCTACCACGCGCGCACCTACACGGAGATTGTGGGCGATCCCCTCTGGGATCCCAACCGCCATACCTACGTGAAACCGCTGAAATGGGACCGCGCCGCCATGCCGGTTTTTGGCAGCCCGGCGGGGGTCGATTGATTGCATGAACTCTGAACATTTTCTCTCCCGCTGTGCCTTGGCCGCGCTGGCCCTCGTGCCGCTGGCCCTGAGGGCCGATGACCCGCCGGCGCCCACGTTCACCAACGTCAGCGTCCATGATCCGTCGGTCGTCCGCGACGGCGCCACCTACTACGTCTTCGGTTCGCACATGGCGTCCGCGAGCACGGCCGACCTGATGCAGTGGACACAGATCACCACCAGCGCGGCGTTCCCGAATTCGCTGATCCGCAACCAGAATCCCCAGACGGAGTTTGCCGACGCCCTGGCGTATGCCGGGGGGGTCACCACCTTCTTTGCGCCCGATGTCCACAAGCTCGGTGACGGAAAGTACTATTTCTATTACTGCGCCTGCCAAGGCACCTCCCCGCTCAGCGCCCTCGGCCTGGCCAGGGCCGACGCCATCACCGGCCCTTACGCCAACGTCGGCATCCTGCTCAAGTCCGCCGGCAGCACGCCCACGGTGTCGCCCTACGACGTCAACACCATGCCGAACGTCGTCGACCCCACGATCTTTTCCGACCAGGCGGGGAGGCTCTGGATGGTCTACGGCTCGTTCTCCGGAGGCATCTTCATCCTCCAGCTCGACCCGACGCCAAGCTCGCCGACCATCGGCCAGCCCCTTCTCGGCCAGGGCTACGGCAAAAAACTGATCGGCGGCAACAGCTCCCGCATCGAGGGCCCCTACATCGTCTACAGCCCGGAGACGTCGTTCTACTACCTCTTCATGACGTT
>CAZKDK010000426.1:0-2243 GCA_964551145.1 uncultured Opitutaceae bacterium
CGGTGCTGGCGGAGCAGAACCTGGCGTTCCGGAACCTGGGCGATCTGCGCTTCGAGGACGTGAGCGCGGCCTGGGGGCTCAACGAGAAGGGCGTGAGCTTTGGGGCGGCCTTCGGGGACCTGGACGGGGACGGGGACCTGGATCTGGTCTACACGAACTACCGCAAGGGGGTGACGCTCCTGCGCAACGACTCGGACAGCGGGCACCGGCTGATCGTCGCGCTGCGGGGAACGCGCTCGAACCGCTTCGGGGTGGGGGCGACGGTGCGGATTGAGACGGCGGCGGGCATCCAGGTGCGCCAGCTGGTGCTCGCCCGGGGGGCGCTATCGAGCTCCGAACCGGTGCTGCATTTTGGTCTCGGGGATGAGACCCGCATCGCGCGCCTGACCGTGGAATGGCCGAGCGGGCAGGTCCAGTCCTTCACCGCGCTCGGCGTCGATCGGAAGCTCACGATCACCGAGCCGCCGGCACCGGTGCCATCGCCGCCGGCGGAGGCGCCGCCGGCCGCCGGGCAATTCACCGAGGTGAGCGCGGCGGCGGGTCTGTCGCTGTCGTCGCGCGAGATGAAGATCGACGAGAGCGGCCAGGATCCGCTGCTGCCGCTGCGGCAGAACCGGCGCGGGCCGGCCCTGGCGGTGGGCGAGGTGAACGGCGACGGCCAGGACGATGTGGTCGTGGGAGGAACGCCGACCGATCCGACGCGGCTGCTCCTCGCCGAGGCGGCGGGACGGTTTGCCGCTGCCGACTCGGCGGTGCCCGCCAGCCCCGGCGCGCTCAATGACGGGCCGCTGCTGCTCTTTGATGCCGATGGCGACGGGGCCAACGATCTCCTGGTGACCAGGGCCGGCGTGGCCCTGCCGGCCGGGGCGCCGGAGTACCAGCCCCGGCTCTTGCTCAACGACGGGCGCGGCCGGTTCCGGCCGGCGCCCGAGGGGGCCCTGCCGCCGCTGCCGGTGAGCGCGGGGGCGGTGGCGGCGGCGGACTTTGACCGGGACGGACGGCTGGACCTGTTCATTGGCGGCCGGGTCGTGCCCGGCCAGTATCCCCAGCCGCCGCGCAGCGCGCTTTGGGCCAATCGCGGCGGCCGCTTCGAGGACGTCACGGACCGGCTGGCCCCGGGATTGCGGGACGTCGGCATGGTGAATTCGGCATTGTGGAGCGATGTCGATGGCGACGGCTGGCCGGACCTGCTGCTGGCGATCGAATGGGGCCAGGTGAAGTACTTTCACAATCGCCAGGGCCGGGGCCTGGAGGACTGGACGCAGAAGGCGGGTTTTGCCTCCGCCGGCACGGGCTGGTGGACCTCGCTCGCCTCGGCCGACTTCAATGGCGACGGCCGGCCCGACTTTGTCGCCGGCAACGTCGGCCTGAACACGCAGTACCGCGCCAGCCCGGAGCATCCGGCGCTGCTGTTCGCCGGGGACTTCCGCGGCGACGATGGCTCCGAACTGGTCGAAGCGTACTACGAAGGCGATCGGCTTTATCCCTGGCGCACGCGCACGGACCTGGGAGCGGCGATCCCCTCAATCCTCCAGCGCTATCCGCGCAACGACGCCTACGCCCGGGCCACCCTGGAGGAGATCCTGGGCCGGGACAAACTGGCGGCGGCCCAGCGCTTCGCGGCGACGGAGCTGCGCAGCGGCGTCTTCCTGAGCCAGCCTGACGGAACCTATCGCTTCGAGCCGCTGCCGCGCATCGCGCAGATTGCTCCCCTGCAGGGTCTGGTGGCCGGTGACTTTGACGGCGACGGGCATGCCGACATCTACGCGGTCCAGAACTCCTACGCCCCGATTCCCTCGGTGGGCCGCTTCGATGGCGGGCTCAGCCAGCTGCTACGGGGCGATGGTCATGGCCACTTCACCGCCGTCCCGCCCGGCGAAAGCGCCCTGATCGTGCCGGGCGACGCCAAGGCGCTGGCGGTGCTGGACCTGGACCGGGACGGCTGGCCCGACTTTCTCATCACCCGCAACAACAGCCCGACGCTCGCTTTCCGCAACCAGGGCGTGGCCGGCCGGCACAGCCTGCGCGTGGAACTGCGGGGTCCGGCCGGGAACCCGACGGCCATCGGGGCGCGCGTCACCCTGGACCTGAGCGACGGGACTGTGCAGACCGGCGAGGTCTTTGCCGGCTCCGGCTATTACAGCCAGTCGGCCGCCGCCTGTTTCTTCGGCTGGCCCGAGGGAAATCCACCGCGCAAGCTCCAGGTGCGCTGGCCCTCGGGAGCCGTCACCGACCACGATGTC
>CAZKDK010000427.1:0-2218 GCA_964551145.1 uncultured Opitutaceae bacterium
CTCCGCCAGGAAGGCGGCGTAGGTCTTTTCCAGGCCCTCGCGCAGGCCGGTCTTCGCCTTCCAGCCGAGCGCGGCGAGCTTCGACACGTCGAGCAGCTTCCGGGGCGTGCCGTCCGGCTTGGAGGAGTCCCAGACGATGCGGCCGCGGTACCCCACGGCCGCGGCGACCATCTCGGTCAGCTCGCGGATCGTGACGTCCACGCCGGTGCCGACATTGATCCAGTCGGGCGGATCGGCGAGCCGCAGCAGGAAGGCGCAGGCGTCGGCGAGATCGTCGACGTGCAGGAACTCGCGCCGGGGCCGGCCCGTGCCCCATACCTTGACCTCCGGCTGGCCGGCCACCCGGGCCTCGTGAAACCGGCGGATGAGCGCGGGCAGCACGTGGGAGTTCTGCGGGTGGTAGTTGTCGCCCGGCCCGTAGAGATTGGTCGGCATGGCCGAGTGAAATCGCACGCCGTACTGGCGGCGGTAGTGCTGGCAGAGCTTGAGGCCGGCGATCTTGGCCAGGGCATAGGCCTCGTTCGTCGTCTCGAGCGGGCTGGCCAGCAGGCAGTCCTCGGGCATCGGCTGGGGCGCCTCCCGCGGATAGATGCAGGAGCTGCCGAGGAAAAGCACGCGCCCGACGCCGTTCCGGTAGGCGGCGTCGATGCAATGCAGCGCGATCGCCAGGTTGTCGAAGATGAATTCCGCCGGGAACGTGGCGTTCGCGTGGATTCCCCCGACCCGGCCCGCCGCGATGATGGCGGCGTCGGGTTTCTCGGCGGAAAAGAACGCCTCCACCGCGGCCTGCCGCGTCAGGTCGAGTTCCCGATGCGTCCGCAGCACCAGCGTGCAGCCGGTCTCGTTCCCCAGCCGCCGCACTAGAGCGGACCCGACCATGCCTTGGTGGCCTGCGATGTAGAGTTTCATAGGGCCGGTAGCGAGTAGTGGGTAGCGAGTAGATGAAGGCGCGATGCGGGACGCAGGATTCTGAATGCTCGCTACCCGCTACTCCGCTCAGGGCTTCGGCAGCCGCGCGATCTGGGCCTCCCGCTTGGCCAGTTCCAGGTCGGCCTCGACCATGATCTTCACCAGCTCCTTGAACCGCACTTTCGGCTCCCAGCCGAGGATCTTCCGGGCCTTCTCCGGGTTGCCGACGAGCATGTCGACCTCGGCCGGACGTTCGTACCGCGAGTCGTGCTGGACGTACTGCTTCCAGTCGAGTTCCAGCCGGCCGAACGCCTCCGCGCAGAAATCCTGCACGCTGTGCGTCTCGCCGGTCGCCACCACGTAGTCGCCCGGGTTGTCCTGCTGCAGCATCAGCCACATCATCCCGACGTAATCCGGGGCGTAGCCCCAGTCGCGCCGGGCCTCGATGTTGCCGAGGTACAGGCGGTCCTGCAGCCCGAGTTTGATGCGGGCGGCGGCGCGCGTGATCTTGCGGGTCACGAACGTCTCGCCCCGGCGCGGCGACTCGTGGTTGAAGAGGATGCCGTTGCTCGCATGCAGGCGGTAGCTCTCGCGGTAGTTCACGGTGAGCCAGTAGGCGTAGACCTTCGCGCACCCGTAGGGCGAGCGCGGCCAGAACGGCGTGCGCTCGGTCTGCGGCGTCTCCCGCACCAGGCCGAACATCTCCGACGACGACGCCTGGTAGAACCGCACCTTCTTGACCAGGCCCGCCTCCCGGATCGCCTCCAGGATCCGGAGCGTGCCCAATCCATCGACGTTGCCCGTGTACTCGGGGATGTCGAACGACACCCGCACGTGCGACTGGGCGCCGAGGTTGTAGATCTCGTCGGGCTTCAGCTCGTAGAGGAGCTTCACCATCTGCACCGGATCGGCCAGGTCCCCGTAATGGAGGAACAGATGCACGCCGTTGACGTGCGGATCCATGTACAGGTGGTCGATCCGGCTCGTGTTGAACGTGGACGCCCGGCGGATGACCCCGTGGACCTCGTAGCCTTTGGCCAGCAGGATCTCAGCCAGATAGGAGCCGTCCTGGCCGGTGATGCCGGTGATTAGGGCGCGTTGCATGCGGGGTGAGGCAGCACGCTAGGCCGGGCGGCGAGACGCTGGCAAGCATTCTGCCGGGCGGCAGCGCACCGGGTCCGACCTGCGCTTGCCTGCCCCGGCCGAATTCCTAACCTCTGCCTCCATGCGGATCGTCCTGATCGCCGCCCAGTCACTCGACGGCTTCATCACCCGGCACGACGAACCGGGCACCGCGTTCACTTCGCCC
>CAZKDK010000428.1:0-2217 GCA_964551145.1 uncultured Opitutaceae bacterium
TGGGCGCCTTTCCGTCCGACAATTCACGCTCCTGGTGTCTCCGTGCCTTTGTCGGTCCTTCCGGTCAGTCCGCCCGCCGCCCGAGAAAAGGCGCGACTTTGGCCGCCGGATCCGTTGAGATGACCGGGCGTCTCCGTGGCCGATCCAAATCCAAAATCGATCGCGATTGTCGGCGCCGGCATCACCGGCCTCACCGCCGCGTGGCACCTGCAGGCCCGCGGCCACCGCGTGACCGTGTTCGAGCAGGCCGATCGTCCGGGCGGTGCCATCACCACCGTGGCGCGCGACGGCTGGCGCTTCGAGTGCGGGCCGAATTCCCTCCTGGAATCGCCGGATTTCGACGCGCTCGTGGCCGGGCTCGGACTCGAGTCGGAGCGCACCTACGCCTCCCCCGCCGCCAAGAAGCGGTTTATCGTCCGGGGCGGGCGGCTGATGCCGGTGCCGATGGGGCCCGCCGGCCTCATCGCGACGCCCCTCTTCTCGGCGCGCTCGAAGCTGCGCCTCGTGACCGAGCTCTTCGCCCGGAAGCGCATGCGCCCGGCCGATGTCAGCCTGGCGACGCTCGTCCGCGATCATTTCGGGCAGGAGCTCGTGGACTACGCCATCAATCCGCTCGTCGCCGGCATCTATGCGGGCGACCCCGAGAAGCTCTCGACGCGGCACGCCTTTCCGAAGCTCTGGGAAATCGAGCGGACCCACGGCTCGTTGATCCGCGGCCAGATCGCCGCCATGCGGCAGAAGCGGACCCGCGGCGAAAAGGTCTCGACCCGGATCGTCTCCTTTGTCCGCGGCCTCGAAACCCTGCCCGCCGCGCTCGCGGCGCGGCTGCCGGCCGGCGCGCTGCGGACCCGCACCGCCGTGGTCAGCGTCGCCCCGGGGCCGCCGTGGAAGGTGGTCAGCCGCCACGACGGGCTGGCGGCCACCTCCGCCTTTGATGCCGTCGTCCTTGCCCTGCCGGGCGGCGCCCTGGCCCGCCTGGCGATCGGAACGTCCGGAGAGACGCTGCTGGCCGCGCTCGGGCAGGTCGAGTACCCGCCCGTGGCCACCCTGTTTCTCGGTTTCCGGCGCGCCCAGGTCGCCCATCCGCTCGACGGCTTCGGCGCGCTGGTGCCGGCCCTCGAACATCGCTCCATCCTCGGCGTGCTGTTCTCCTCGACCTTGTTCCCGGGGCGGGCGCCGGCCGATCATGTCGCCGTCACGGTCTACGCGGGCGGCACGCGCCAGCCGGAGGTGGCCGGCCTGGCCCCGGCGGCGCTGCGGGAGCGGGTCCTCGCCGACCTGCGCGATCTGATCGGCGTCACGGGCGATCCGGTGTTCTTCCACACCACCCTGTGGCCGCACGCCATCCCCCAGTACAATCTCGGATATGAGCGCCCTCTCGATGCGATCACCCGGGTCGAAACGCAGCACGCGGGACTTTTCATCGGCGGCCATTTGCGCGACGGCATCTCGGTCGTCAATTGCATCGCCGCCGGCCAGCGCCTGGCGGACGCCGCGACGAAATTCGTCGGCTAGGGGCCGCATTCCGGCGCGGTCCGGCGGCGGTCGCAACCGGGTGGCCGACGCCCCGTAAGCCGCGATCCCGACGTGGCTTCCTCTTCCCTTGACTCAGAGGGAGCTTGGAGTAACCTCACGCGCTTTTTCCCGAATGGCGCAAGAACTGAAAGACACGCTGCAGATGCCGCACACGGACTTCCCGATGCGCGCGAATCTGGTGCAGCGGGAGCCGGCCCGGCTGAAGCACTGGGCCGGGCTCGGCCTCTACGAGGCGATCCAGAAGCGGCGCGCCGCCGCGCCGGCCTTCGTGCTGCACGACGGCCCGCCCTTCACGAACGGGGATGTGCACATCGGCACCGCGCTCAACAAGACGCTCAAGGACACGATCCTCCGGTACAAGTCGCTGCGCGGCTTCCGCACGCCCTACGTGCCCGGCTGGGACTGCCACGGCCTGCCCATCGAGCAGCGCGTCGCCCGCGAACTCCAGACCCGCAAGGAGTCGGTGACGCCCGCACGCATGCGCCAGCTGTGCGACGAGTTCTCCGAGTCGTGGATCGCAAAGCAGCGGGCGCAGTTCCAGCGCCTCGGCGTGCTGGCCGACTGGCCGGACGAATACAAGACGAAGAACCCGGCGTTCGAGGCCGACATCCTGCGGACCTTCGCCGCCTTCATCGAGAAGGGGCTCGTCTACCGCGCCAAAAAGCCGGTCTACTGGTCGAT
>CAZKDK010000429.1:0-2214 GCA_964551145.1 uncultured Opitutaceae bacterium
CGGAAGCGCGGCACGGTCCAGCGCACCCACATGAACACGAAGATGAAGAACAGGACCTTCACCAGGAAGATCGCCACGGAGACGATGCCGAAAATGACGGGATGGCCGGCAAAGCCGAGCCAGGCGGCGACAGTGCTGAGCGGCAGCCACGGCAGCGGGTTCCAGCCCCCAAGGAACAGGAGGATGAACACTCCCGAGCCGACGATCATGTGCGAGTACTCCGCCACGAAGAACAGGCCCCACTTGAAGGCGCCGTACTCGGTATGAAACCCGCCGACCAGGTCGGCCTCGGACTCGATCATGTCAAACGGCAGGCGGTTCGTTTCGGCGAAGAGCGCCACGAGAAAGATCAGCGCCGAGGCCGGCATCAGGAAGATGAACCACAGGCCGCCCCAGAATCCGGGCTGGGTCTGGAACGCCACCGCGCGCACCAGGCTGAGCGTGCCGGCGGAATCCGGCGTGTTGATCCACAGGAACACCGGCAGCACGGAAAGCGTCAGCGCCAGCTCGTAGGAGATGAGCTGGGCCGAGGCCCGCACGCTGCCGAGGAACGAGTACTTCGAATTGGAGGCCCAGCCGGCCAGGATCATCGAATAGATGCCCAGCGAGGCGACCGCGAAGACGGCGAGGACCCCCACGTCGACGTTGGCCAGCACCAGCGGCACCAGCTGCCCCGCCTGGTCCAGATAGGCCCCGAAGGGCACGACTGTGACCGTGGTCAGCGCCGGGATGATCGCGACCATCGGGGCGATCGTGTAGTAGAACTTGTTCACCTGCCCGGGCAGCGGCTCCTCCTTGACCAGGAATTTCAGGCCGTCGGCGAGGAGGTGGAACGCGCCGATCCGCTGGAGGAACGGACCGACGACCGGCACCCAGGCAAACCAGAAGGGAATCACCCGGTTCGGGCCGTGGCGGCCCTGGATCCACGCCGAGACCTTGCGCTCGGCCATCGAGCACGATCCCGCGATCGGAAAGATCACGCAGATCACCGCCAGGCCCTTGAGCAGGCCGAGGACCAGCGGAGGAAGGTTGGCGAGGAAATCCATGAGGGGAAAGTAGCGAGTAGCGAGTAGCGAGTAGCGGGTAGTGAGTAGGAAGGAGGCTCCGGACGCCGGACTAGAGCTGATGAGATTCGTTCTGCGGTCTTGGCGGTGATGCTCGATTGATTTTGGAGATGCTCGCTACTCGCTACTCACTACTCGCTACTGTTTCGGTTTGAAATGCAGGGACTCGCCCTCGGGGAAGGGCAGGTGTTCGAAGGTCGTGCCGTCGATGAGCAGGCCGCCGGCCGGCAGGTTCCGGTAGCTCATCGTCGCAAGCGGCTTGACCTCCGCGGCGAGCGCGGACCACAGGCCGTCGATGTCGGCGGCCAGCGCCGGCCCGCCCGCCGCGGCGACGAGCCCCGCCAGCGTCGTGCGGTCATCGGCAACGCCGCCTGGCCCGGGGACGGCCGCGGCGAACTTCTGGATCCGGAACTGCTGGTTGATGAAGGCGCCGTCCTTCTCGAAAACGGTGAGCGTCGGAATGACCACCCGGGCGGCGGCGCTCGTGGCGTCGGCGTGCGTGCCCAGATAGACGACGGCGATCCGCGCCAGCCGTTCCTCGCCAAGTCCGGCGGCGACGAGATCCTCGCCCACGCTCACCACGGTCCGAACCGAGCCGGCATCGATCTGCGCGGCGAGTTCCGAGAGTCCGCCGACGCGAACGTCGTTCGGATCACGCGACGAGCCTCCTTCGCCGGGCCTTCGGAGGCCAGGGGGCGTCGCGTCCCCAGTACCGGCCGGGGCCGTCGCGTCCCCCGGATCGGGCAGGGCGTCGATCAGCCCGGTGACCAGCGCGCCGCGCACGTTCGGATTGCGGTCGGCGGAAATGAGCAGGCCGTCGCCCCGCCCCACCCGCGCGACGAGCGAGACCGGCGCCCCGAGCGCGTCGGCCAGCCGCCGGGTGAGGTACTGTTCCTCCACGGAGCTGCGGCCGGAGCCGACGACGGCCACGCCGCCCGCCTTGAACAGCTCGCCGGCCCTGGCGAGGGCCGCGGCGGAGTCGGCCGGCGCGCCATCCACGGCGGGCTGGACCAGTCGGTTCCCGGCGGCCACCGCGTGGTAGAGGGCGCGACCGCTGTCGGCCATCCAGGTGTCGTTCACCTCGTCGTTCCGGCGCGGCGTGATGCGATAGAT
This sequence comes from uncultured Opitutaceae bacterium, assembly GCA_964551145.1. Lineage (GTDB taxonomy): Bacteria > Verrucomicrobiota > Verrucomicrobiia > Opitutales > Opitutaceae > Fen-1467. The sequence continues at coordinate 2,178 of CAZKDK010000429.1, forward strand.
GACGCCCTCCCGGCTCCACACCTCGGTGTTCACGCCG
>CAZKDK010000430.1:0-2199 GCA_964551145.1 uncultured Opitutaceae bacterium
CACCAGCCCGTCCCCGCCGAGGCGAAGCCCGCCTTCTCCGTCCAGTCCTCGAACTGCTTCCCGCCGGCGTTGTGGAAATATCTCACCTCGCCCCATTCAAGCGTCAGCAGCAGGTCCGGCCAGCCGTCACCGTCGACGTCGCTCCAGAGGGCCGCCGTGACCATGCCGACGTTGCGCAGCAGCGGGGCCACGGCATCGGTGACGTCCACGAATCTTCCTCCGCGGTTCGCCAGCAGCGCGCTCGTCGGCGCCGCCGGGTAGAGCCCGGGCGAGACCCGCCCTCCGATGAACAGGTCGAGCCGCCCGTCGCGGTCGAAGTCGGCGGCGCAGGCCGCACCGGCGCTGATCGCCAGCGGCGGGAGCGTGCCATCCGGTGCCGGCCGGAAGTGTCCGTGCCCGTCATTCAGAAACAGGCGTGGCCGGTACTCGGGCGCACCCGCGGGCTGGCTGGCTCCGCCGGCCGTGACGAGCAGGTCCGCCCGGCCTTCGCCGGTGGCGTCGAACAGCAGCAGCGGCCCGTCATCCACGGCGGGCGGCACGGCCAGCGCCGGCGAAGCCACGAGCGCCCAACCGTCGGCGCCCTGCGGCAACAGGACTCGCCGGGCCTCCCGCGTGGTCCCTCCGATGCACACGCCGTCGCGTCCGCTGCCGTCGAGGTCGCCCACGGCGATCGCCGGTCCGCGGCGGTTGAACCCCGCCGGGAGCAGCCGCTGGTCGAGGAACTCGTCGTAGGATTCCTCGGGCGCCGTCCAAGAGAGCTGGGCGGTCCGGCCCGTTTCCGCGAACTGGGGCTCCGGCGGGGTCGCCGCCGGCGGCACCGCCGGAGGTGACGAGGGCTCGGTGATCGTGAACCGTCGATCAGCCGGAAGATTCTCGAACGTCTGCACCGCGCCGCTTGGCCACGACACCGTCAGCCGCCGGATCACCGCATCGTCGCCCAGGCCGAAGTGCACGATCGGTTCGCTGCTCGACATGAACCCGCGCGCCAGCGTCAGCGTCCGGACCTGGGTGCCCGCCGCGCTTTCGAGCGTCACCTTCGCCCCGATGCCGAACCGGTTGGACCGGGTGCCGCGCAGCGCGCAGATGACCCGGTGGCCGGTGTCGCTGTCGTTGCGCAGCAGCGTCGCCCCCGCCCGGAAATTGCTGTACACGAGATCCAGGTCGCCGTCGTCGTCGAGGTCGCCGCAGGCCGACCCGAAACTCACCCCCTTCTGGTCCAGCCCCCAGGCGCTCGAAACGTTTTCGAAGCGCAGGCCGCCCAGGTTGCGAAAGGCGAGGTGCGTCTCGGCCAATACCGGGCTGTTCCACACAATCTGCCGGCCGGCGAGCACGCTGCCGGCCATGACCTGCCGCGCGATCAGGTCCTGGTTGTGGATCTCCCGAAACATCCCGTTCGTGACGTACAGGTCGAGCCGACCGTCGTTGTCGAGGTCTTCCCAGCGCGGCGACCAAGTCCAGTCGGTCGCGGCGAGTCCGGCGAGGTGCGCCGCCTCCAGGCACAGGCCGGTCCCGGTGTTCAGATAGAGGGCGCTGCAGGGAAACTGGCGGATCTCGCCCGAGCCTTCCTCGGGCGCGCGCATCCGCGCCCGGGTTTCCGCCATCGTGCGCTGGTCTTTGACGTGGTCGGTCGCCGCCATGTCCGCGACCAACAGATCGAGACGCCCGTCGTTGTTCACGTCGCCGAGGTCCGAGCCCATCGACGAATAGGGCGCGTGCGGCACCACGCGCGCGATGACGTCCGTGAACGTGCCGTCGCGGTTGTTCCGGTAAAGCGCATCGGGCACCGAAAAATCGTTCGCGACATACAGGTCCGGCCAGCCGTCGTCATCGAAGTCCCACCACACCGCCGAGTTCCCGTGTGTCGGCCCCGGGGCGACCCCGGCGCGGTCCGTCACGTTGGTGAATGTGCCGTCGCGGTTGTTGTGGAAGAGATAGTCCCGCTGACCCTCCGGATGGCCCGCCGCATCGAGCACGTTGGTCTGGATGAAGACATCGAGCCAGCCGTCGCGATCGTAGTCGCAGAAGGCCGCCATGACGCTGGCGTTGTTCACGTCGAGCCCGTACGCGTGCGCCTGCTCCTTGAACGTGCCGTCGCCTTGGTTGATGTAGAGCAGGTTCGGCGCATTGAACCGGCAGAGGTAGAGGTCGAGCCGGCCGTCGTTGTTCACGTCGACGAACGTCGCGCCCTGCTTCCAGACC
>CAZKDK010000431.1:0-2185 GCA_964551145.1 uncultured Opitutaceae bacterium
CCGATTCCGGTGTTTGACGGCGGCCATATGCTTTTCGCCACCATCGGGCGGCTGCGCGGCCGGTCGCTGCCGCCGGAATTCGTCATGATCGTCCAGAGCGTCTTTGTCGTGCTGATCATCTCGCTTTTCGCCTACGTCACCCTCTTCGATGTCCGCCGCATCAGCCGGGACAACCGGGCCGAGCCGGCCCCGCCGCCGGCGGCGCCGGCCGGAGCCGAGCCCGCGGCCCCCTAGGGACGCCCGCGCCCGGCGTCGTTCGTCATGGCCTACTGCGTGTCCCGTTTCCAGACCGTGCGCCGGCCCTCCATCCAGGTGATGGTGGGCGCCGTGGGCGTCGGCGGCGCCAACCCGATCCGGCTGCAGTCGATGACCACGAGCGACACGCAGGACGTCGACGCGACGGTCCGCGAATGCGTCGCCCTGGCCGGGGCGGGCTGCGAGATCGTGCGCGTCACGGCGCCCAACCTCGCGGCCGCCCGCTGCCTGCGGGCGATCCGCGAGCGCTTCAGCGCCGCGGGTTTCGGCGCGGTGCCGCTCGTCGCCGACATTCATTTCCTGCCCGCCACCGCCCTGGAGGCGGTCGAGCACGTCGAGAAGGTGCGGATCAACCCGGGCAACTACGCCGACAAGAAGAAATTCGCGGTCCGCGAGTACTCCGACGCCGACTACGAACGCGAGCTGCAGCGCCTGGCCGCGGTCTGCGCCCCGCTGATGCGGCGCTGCCGGGAACTCGGCCGCGCCCTGCGCATCGGCACCAACCACGGTTCGCTCTCCGACCGCATCATGAACCGGTACGGCGACACGCCGCTCGGCATGGTCGAGAGCGCGCTGGAGTTCGTGCGCATCGCGGAAGCCGAGGGCCTGCACGCCCTCATCCTGTCGATGAAGGCCAGCAATCCCAAGGTGATGATCCAGGCCTACCGCCTGCTGGTCGAACGCCTCGACGCGGCCCACCGCCCCTACCCGCTGCACCTCGGCGTCACCGAGGCCGGCGACGGCGAGGACGGCCGGATCAAGGGCGCCATCGGCATCGGCACGCTCCTGCTGGACGGCCTCGGCGACACGATCCGGGTCTCGCTCACCGAGGACTCCGTGCGCGAGATTCCCGTCGCCCGCGCCCTCGCCGACAAGGCCATGCGGCAGTGGGCATCGGCGGGCGCCGGAGAGCGGAGACCGGAGACGGGAGACCGGAGGCCGGAGGCGGTCGGGATCGCCGATGCTCCGGTCTGCGGCCTCCCGCCCCCCGTCACCGTCGATGCGACCGATCCCTATCGCTACGTTCGGCGCGAGACCATCCGGGTCGACCTGGGCACCTGCCGCGCGGGCGCGGACGAGCCGCCGCGCGTGATCGTGCGCCTTCCGGGGCCCGATGCGCTCGCCGGGGCCGTGGACCGTCTCGCGGCGCTGGCTGCGACGGACGCGCCGGCGGAGGGCCTGCTCGTCCCGGTGGCGGATGCCGCCGCGCTGGCCGCCCTGCGCCGCGCCTGGGCCGCGGCCCCCCTCTCCGGGACGTTCCTCGTGCTCGAGCCCGGTCCCGCGCTCGCCCCGGCGGATCTCGACGCCTTTGCCGCCGCCCACCGCGGCCGACTCGTGCTCTGCCGGCGCGTCGGTGCCGGCGACGGCGCCGCCCTCGCCTCCCTGGCCGGCCGGGCGCGCCGCGCCCGCGCCCTCCTCGCCGTCGACGTCGCCCCGGATGTGTATCCAATTCTTGCTGACACGCTCGGCGCGCTCGGCGACGACGTGCTCGTCACGCTGTCCGCCCCCGGTCCCGGCGGCCACCCGCCGGGCGCCTACCGCCGGCTCGCCGGCCTCCTGCGCCGGGACGGCTGCCGGGCGCCGCTCTGGATCCGGTGCACGCCCGCGCTCGGGCTCGACGACGATGCCGGACCGGCCAGCCGCCTGCTCGACGCCAGCATCCTGGCGGGCGGACTCCTCTGCGACGGCCTGGGCGACCTCGTCAGCGTCGAGACGGAGGCGGATCCGGTCCGCGCCGTCCGACTCGCCTACGCCGTGCTGCAGGCGGCCGGCGCGCGCAGCTCGCGGACCGAGTTCGTCGCCTGCCCGAGCTGCGGCCGCACCCTCTTCGACCTCCAGACGACGACCCGGCGCATCCGCGCGAAGACGGGCCACCTCACGGGCGTGAAGATCGCCATCATGGGCTGCATCGTCAACGGGCCGGGCGAAA
>CAZKDK010000432.1:0-2183 GCA_964551145.1 uncultured Opitutaceae bacterium
CCAGCTCGAACTCGGCGAACATCGCCTGGCGGAAGAAGGTGGCGCGCAGGTTCTCCAGCGCCGTGCCCAGGTAGTAGAGCTTCTCCTGGTCGTTCGCCGCGACCTCCAGCATGTGGTCGAGCAGGAGGTTCTCATTGAGGGTGGAGGCGATCTCGGCGATGAAGGTCGCGTACTGGGCTGTGGGATACGGTTGGGCGTGGCTGAGGAGCGAGTGCATGCCGTGCCCCCACTCGTGCGCGATGGTCGACACGGACTCGTAGTCGTCGACGTAATTCATGAGCACGAAGGGATGGACGTCATAGGCGCCGCCATTCATGTACGCCCCGGACTCCTTGCCGGGCCGCGGATAGTAGTCCGTGTAGGTGCCATCGAGGCAGGCGGCCATCGCGCGCACGTAGTCCGGGCCGAGCGGCTTTTCGGCGGCGAGCACGAGCTGCCGGGCCGTCGCCAGGGGGAAGTCCTTGTCGAGCTTCACGATCGGCGGATAGATGTCCCAATAGTGCAGGTCGGGGATGCCGAGCATGCGCCCGCGCAGCTTGAAGTAGCGGTGGAGCGTCGGCAGGCCGGCGTGGGTCTCGGCGATGAGCGTGCGGTAGACCGCCTCGGGGATGTTGTCGCCGGAGAGCGCGGCGTCGAGCGACGAGGGGTATTTGCGGACGGTGGCCTCGAACCAGTCCGTCTTCACCTGCGAGTAGAGGGAGATGCCGAAGGTGCGCTCGTACTCGCGGAACGCCTTCCAGAACGCCTCGAAGACGGCCTTCCGGTCAGCCCGGTTGGGAGCGGTCCGCCATTTCGTGTAGCCGGCCTGGTCGAGCTTGGCCTCGGTGCCGTCGGCCAGCTTGATCGTCGGCCAGGGAATGTCCGCCGTCGACAGAATGTTGTAGAAGGCCGTGGGGGTGTCGGTGATGAGTCCCGTGGCGGAGAGCACGCCCTCGGCCTCGGTCCCGAGCGTGTGCGGGGCGGCTCGCAGGACCTCCATGATCGGGAAGCGGTAGGGGGCGAGGCCCGGCTCCGCATCGAGGAAGCCGCGCAGCTTCGCCTCGCCGACGGCGAGCAGCTCGGGATTCACGTAGCTGGCGGCGCGACTGAACTCCGTGGCGGCCAGGTCGGCCTCCTGGTAAAGCTCGAGCGCGGCGGAGTCGCGCGTGTTCACGTCGCGCTTGAGTCCGCAGTACACCTCGATCCGCTCGAGGTCCTTGCGCACGCCGTAGATCAGGTCCATCGCCTCGCGCAGGGTGGCGGCGCTTTCGCCCAGGCGGCCCTGGCAGGCTTTGATCTTGGGCAGCGCGGCGAGGATGCGGTCCTTGGCGGCGCGGCAGGCGGCGTCATCTTTGTAGAGCGGCGTCAGGTCCCACGCGGCGGCGGGAGCGGCGGCAGGGGCGGGGTCGGCGGCCGGAAGGGCCGCGGGGAGCAGCGTCATGGCGGTCGCGAGGAGATTGAGGAAACGGCGGGCATGCATGGTTTTAAACCGGCAAGGTGCTCCGAATTCGCGAAAAAACCAGCGAAAACCGGAGGGCCTGCGGCGGACGGCCCGGAAGCGCCGCCCGGGAGCGGGGGCGGCCGGACGCCGCGGGAGGCATCCGTGCTCGACTCGGATCCGGCCGCACCGGCGCCGCGGGGATGCCGCCGGCCGTTACAAAGTTTGTATTGAGAAATTGGCGGCGCTCCGCCATCACCTTGCGCGCGCGCGGTTTTTGCGCGCCGTTGTTTGTTGCCGCGCGTCTACCCCATGCCAACAACCGCCTCGGAACCCACCCCAGTCGCCGCCCCGGTCGGCAACGCCATCCCATCCGAAGACAAGGTCCCGGTCGGCCAGAAGCTCGCCTACGGCCTGGGCACCTTTCACGACATGTGGGGCCACTGGCTCTACCCCAACCTGGGGTTCCAGGTATTCAACATCTTCCTTGGCGTCGCACCGTGGCTGATCGGTTTCGCCCTGTTCTTCAACCGGCTGTTCGACGCGATCTCGGACCCGTTGTTCGGCTGGCTGTCGGACAACACGCGGTCGCGCTGGGGGCGCCGGCGGCCGTACATCCTGATCGGGGGAATCCTGGCGGGCCTCGCCCTGCCGTTCCTCTTGGCGGTCACGCCCGGCTGGGGGTCCACGCATATCTTCGGCTTGGAGATATCCAACTATTTTTGGTTCATGATCGGCTCGTCGGCGATCTTCCTGCCGATCATGA
>CAZKDK010000433.1:0-2160 GCA_964551145.1 uncultured Opitutaceae bacterium
TGAAGGAGGGCATCGTGGAGCTGAAATGGCGCGCGGCGAAGGAGGTCACCAAGGTGCCCCTGGCCGAGGCCGAGGCGCGGGTGCGCGCGGCGGTCGCCGGGGCGCAGCCGGCGGCCGGATCATGAGCGGCGATGCATCCAGGACGGAAGCGGCGCCCGCCGCCGGCACGGAGACGGAGCTGGCGCTGGCCGGGCTTTGGCGGGTGGTTGTGCTCAACGATCCGGTGAACCTGATGTCATACGTGGTGCTCGTCTTCCGGAAGGTCTTCGGGTTCGCCGAACCCGTGGCGCGGCGCCACATGCTGGAGGTCCACGAGCGCGGCCGTTCGGTGGTGTGGACGGGAGTGCGCGAAAAGGCCGAGGCCTACGTCTTCACGCTGCATCAATGGCACCTGACCGCCGTCCTCGAATCGGATGAAGCGCATTGAGGTCAAGCTGAGCCTGGAGGTGGTGGCGCCGCTGCTCGACGTCGTGAAACAGGTCGTCGACGGGCTAGGGGTGAGGCTGGCCGCGCCGAACCGCCTTGAGGACCTCGATGCGGACCTGCGCACCGCGTGGCGCGACGACCTGCTGCGCAGCCAGAACGAGGACTGCCGGCGTTTCCTGGCGCTGTTCGACCGCGAGTTCTTCGCCAGCGGCACGATCGGCTTCGACGAGGACAACGCCGAATCGGTGCTGCGCGCGTGCGCCGCCATCCGCCTGCGGATGCGGGAGCGCGAGTTGAAGGCCCTGCCCGACGACGCGATCGAGAGCGCGGATCCCGACGTGAACCAGCTCGATGAGCCGGTGCGCAAGGCATTCCTCGGATACGTCTTTCTGGCGACGTTGCAGGAGCTGATCATCCAGCATTTGGACTCGACGATTCTGGAAGGGTGAGGGGGTTTTGAACTTCGATCACTGTAGGGCGCCCGTCTTGCGGGCGCCGTTCCGATAGCCAATGGTTGTCGGTCGGCGCAAGACGCCGGCCCTACAAGATCGCCGGCAGGGCGAACCGCCCGGTGAGCCGGTTCCGGATTCCGCGTGGCGGCTCGGCAGCGCCTCGCCCTCCAGGATGAGGATGGCGGAGCCAGAAGGGCGGACGGCGCGACGCCGGGTCCGGCGGGGATAAACCCCGCCCCACCATTCAACCCGACCTCCGGCAGCCTCGGTGGGGCGGGCTTCACGCCGCCAGGTTCTCGGGGTCGGACGACCCCGCCCTACAGACTGGCGTAATGCGGATCTTTCGGACATGACGCCGGCATGCCCCGGGTCCAGTGCAGCTATTGCGGACTGCCGTTCAAGGTGCGCCAGGTCGAGGCGGGGCGCCCAATCTACTGCTGTTCCGGCTGCGCGCTGGCGAGCCGGCTGCCGGTGGCGGGCGCGGGCGGGCAGTTCCCGGTGACGGCCGACCTCGTCGTGGCCGTCGCGGTGGGATTCGCCTTCTTCAACGAGGTGCTGTTCTGGCTCCTGGGCGTGTCGCTGGCGCTCGAGCACCGGTTCGCGCCGGCGCTGGTTTTCGCCCGCATCTCGGCCGGGACCGGGGCGTTGGTATGGGTGGTGCTCGCCGCCGGAATCGTCCGGGCGCCGACCCGCCGCTGGGGGGACGGGGTGGTGGCGCTGGCGACCCTGGCGGCCGCCGTGCTGGCGTTCCAGGCGCCCCTCTCGGCCGGAGGGATCGTGGCGGCCAATGCGGCGCTGGGGCTGTGGGTCGCCCGGGGCTGGGGCAAGAAAAAATTCACGCGAAAATAGCGGCTTACCATTTGACGCTGCGTGCGGTCGCCCTAGGGTGGGCGCCGACACCCTGCGGTGTTCGTGGTTCGTTTGATAACCGCTCTTTGCCTTTGAGATACTTCGGGAGCCAAAACTTCGGTGGTGGCTGCTAGGCCGTAAACCGGAAAGCAATAAACCATCGGGCGGCGCCCACCTTAACCAAAAAGGACTAGAGCCTTTGAACCCACGGCACAGGCGGGGTGCCACTATTTTCAGAGGGTTTCCGCGAGCGAGGAGGCCGTTTAGGCGTTCCCGGAGTCTGGAGGGCCCGGCGCCGTCCGGGCCGATCCGGAATCGGCGGGCACGGCCTGACCGCCGAAGACCTGGCGGAGGCGGTCGGCCCGCCCTCCAACGAACGCGGATCCCGGATTGCGGGCGCCGGCAGACTGCCCGACAGGCAGCGGCAAGCCTG
>CAZKDK010000434.1:0-2136 GCA_964551145.1 uncultured Opitutaceae bacterium
CCTCCCTCGTCCGAGTAAATCCGCCATTTCAGACCGGCGTTGTAGTCGTCAAACTCATCGTATTCGCCCACCAGCGACCACCGGTCGCTGAGGCGGTAGTCGACCTCGTACGTGTCGCGGCCCTGCCGGGACGTCTGATTGCCCGCGGTCAGCTCCAGCCGGCCCTCGTCGCCGCCGGCGAGGCCGCCGAACAGTCCCTTGCCCAGATAAGCCCCGAGCCGCGCCAGCCGTTGCTGGTCGGTCGTGCCGGCCCGCGCGTTCGTCGGCGGTTGACCCGTGGTGACGAGCAGCAGCACCTGGGACGCCTCCATCGGCGGATTGGAGGAGAACGTGATGGTGGGCGCATCCGGCGGGCCGCTCGCCTCGAGCCGCAGTTGGTAGTCCTGGCGGTTGGACACCGCGTTGAGCGTGAGCTGCGGATGGTACGGATCGGACTCCGGCAGGCGGATCGTTCCGATCTGCACCTGGAACGTCGCGAAGGGGAAAAACACCTGGCCCTGGTCCACGGTTATCTCCCCCACGGCCCTCGGCTCGGCCAGCGTCCCGCCGAGGTGGAAGCGGGGCGAGGCCGAGCCGCTGAATACCGGCGTTCGCACCCGCACGCTCCGTGGGCCGCGCACCTCGATCGCGAGCTGCCAGCGGCCAAACGGCGGGACGCTGATCGCGAAATAGGGTGGCTGGCGCGTCACCCCGGCCTGCCCGACCGGCAGCAGTTCCCTGAGATCGGCCAGCACCAGGCAGTCGCGCAGGTTGAACGCGCCACTCACCCGGGTCGCGCCGGCGGCCCCCGTATCCGCCCGCAGATCGAGATCGGTGCGCAACAGCAGGCCCGCGCGGCGCACGATCGGCAGATTCGCGCCTTTCAGCCGGAGGGCGAACCGCGGATCGCCGTGCACCGGAAACGTGACGTTGCCCTCCAGCGTCACCGGTTCCCCGCCGAGAGTCGCTCCGAATTCATGAATCGCCAGCGTCCGCTCCGTCAGGGCCAGATCGCCGTGGATGGCTTGCACGACGCCCAGCGGCTCCACGGGCCGGGAGACGCCATCGCGCAGATGCACCTCGCCCGTGAGCGCGCCATCGCCGGCCCGCTGCAGCGCCGCGTGCAGGCGTCCCTGGATCAACGGCAGGGCGGGCACGCGGCGCGCCACCGCGGCCAGGTCGGCATCCGGGATTTCGACCCGCGCCTCGACCCGGCTCCAGTCAAACGCCGCCGGTTGGCGCGCGAGCAGCTGCCAGCGCCCGCCACCCATGGGCAACCGCCCGGCCGCCCGCAGCTCCTGCCCCTCGACCTTCGCCGCCAGCGAATCGAGCGTGACCGCGTTGCGATCGGCCCGCAGGTGCAGCGCCAGGCCGTCCAAGTCGGGCAGGGTTGGTCCGGCCCGCCCGCCGGCCCGGCCCAGGTGCGCCACGCTCACGTCAACCTGGCCCACCGGTTCGCGCAGCGTGCCGCCGACCCGGGCGTGCGCCGACGGCGCGGTCACCACGATCCCCCACCGGTTCAGCAGCGGCTCCCAGAACGCGTCATCCGGCTCGATCCGCGCCTCCAGCGCGAGCGGGGCATCGGCGTCCAGCCGCCACCGGGGATTCGCCGCGATGTCCCAGCTGATCGGCAGCCTGCCGTTGGCGTGGGCGATCACCCGGCTGCCCACGGTGATGGTCAGGTCGTTCAGCCTGATCCCGCCGGCGTCGCCGCTCGCGTCCAATTGCAGCGTGGCCGGCTGCGGTTTCAGCGGAAGCTGCGCCGTCGCCTGGGCGACGAAGACCAGGCGGCCCGCCTCGAGATGCCCCGTCGCCTGGACCCGGGTGAGGCTCCAGGCCGGTCCGTGCCATTCAATCCAATCCTGCCATGCCGACGGATCGAGGTTTGCCGCCTCGATCCGGAATGAGCGGTCCGGTGCCGCCGCCAGCTCGGCCGCTGCGCTGCCTCCCGCCGGCCCCTGCAGACGCACGCCCTCGATCCGCCACGCGGGCGCCCACGCAATCGTCGCCGGCCCCGCCAGCTTCCAGGTTTCCCGCCCGCCCGACGCCAACGTCAGTTCGCGCAAACTCACGTGTTGCCGGTCGAACGAGCCCTCCAGGCGCAGCGTCGCCGCCCCGGCTGCCGCCTGCACGGTCACCGCGTCCGCCGACAGGCCG
>CAZKDK010000435.1:0-2121 GCA_964551145.1 uncultured Opitutaceae bacterium
CGACTCCGAATATGCTGCTCATCAACGACGGCCACGGGCATTTTCACGACGAAGCCATGAAGCTGGGCGTCGCGTTCAACGCCCTGGGCGAGGCGGCCGGCTCGATGACTGCCGCAGTCGGCGACTGCAACGGCGACCGGCTCCCGGACATCCTCGTCTCGCGCCTGGGATACGGCTCCCTGTACATGGGCGCGGAGCAGGGCGACGGCTTCGATCGGATGATGGCCTCGGGGCTCGGCGTGTTGACGGCGCAGTATGTCGGATGGGGCTGCAACTTCATCGACTTCGACAACGCCGGGAAGCTGGACGTCTTCATCGGCAACGGTGATGCCTTCCGGATGGTGGGCTGGCAGAGCCTGCTGCTGGAGAACGACGGCCATGGCAATTTCCGCAACGCGGTGGACAAGGGCGGCGCCTATTTCCGGACGCCGGTGCGTGCGCGCCCGAGCGTCGTGCTGGATTACGACAACGACGGGCGGATGGACCTGCTGGTGGGCCTGATGGGCGATCGGCCGGTCCTGCTGCACAACCGCGACCGCTCCGGCAACCACTGGATCACCCTGGCGCTCCGCGGAACCAAGAGCAACCCGGCGGGTTGGGGATCGTTCATCGAGCTGACAGCGGGCGGAAACACGTATGTTCAGGAAAGCCGTTGCCCCTCGGCGTTCCTGAGCCAGGGGGATCCGCGAATCCACTTCGGGCTCGGCCAGGCGCCAATCGTTCAGCGGATCCAGATCAAGTGGCCCAGCGGCACGGTCCAGACGCTGACCGACGTCCGGGTAGATCAGATCGTCCCGGTGACCGAGCCCTGACCCCGATGCTTTCGCGCACCAGCGCATGGTTGGGAGCGGCGGCGCTCCTGCTGGCAGGCTGCCAGCGGGAGGCGCCCCAAGGCTCCTTGGTCCTGACGCAAACGCCCGTGGGTGTCCCGCCTCGCCCGGCCGCCACGGTGCTGGACGTCCGGTATCCGCCGGGAAGCCGGGTAGTCTTGTTGGTTCCTCCGTTTCGCGCGGACACGGTGCGCGAGCTTTCCCGGGGATTGGTCGCTGCCGGTGATCCCTGCGTTTCCTGGGACGGGCGCTGGGTCTATTTCGCCGGCAAGAGCTCGGACCAAGCCGACTGGCAGATCTACAAAGTGAATGCGGGCGGCGGTCGACCCCAACGCCTGACCCAGATGCCTGGCGGGGCCATGGATCCCGCTCTCGCGGCCCATGAAGAGCTGGTGTTCAGCTCCCCGGTTCCCAAGGCGGGCGGGCTCTGGACCACCCCGACTCCGGCCGCACTCACCAGGCAGATGCCGGGCCAGGCCCCCCGCCGGCTCACCTTCGGTCCGGACAACGCCATCGGCGCCACCATCCTGCGCGATGGTCGGGTCCTCTTCGTGACCGCCCGGGCCCGTGACGATCGCCACGCTCCGCGGCATCTGTGCCTCTTTACGATCAATAACGACGGCACCGAGGTCACCGCCTATGCCTGTCAGGATGACGGGGCGGACTTTATCCGGCGCCCGCGCGAGCTGGGCGACGGCCGGATCGCCTTTCTCGCCGCGCGCACGGATGAACCGGGACACGTCGGCTGGGCGGAGTGTGTGAGATCGGCCGCTCCGTTCGCCACGCGCGGCAACCTGTTCGCCTTCCGGAGCGACGGCTGCCGCTCGGTGGAACCGACGCCGGAGAACGATCTGCTGGCCTGCATCGAATCCCGCGGCTTGGTCGGTCGTTCGGTGGCGGCCAACGCGGCGGTCTATCGCGTCGCGGCCGACGCCACCGCGATCGGCGCTCCGATCTTTGACGACCCGCACTGGAACAGCCTCGAAGCCACCCTCGTCGCGGCGCGCGCAGAACCCGCCGGACACACGACCTCCGTCATGCCGCAAGCGTCCCGCGGCACGGTGCTATGCCTCAACGTCAACGACAGCAGCGAACCCGCCGCCGCCGGGAACCCCGGTCCCGCCGCGGAGCTTCGAGTCTTTGCGTTGGCGGGTTCCGGGCAGCAGCGCGCCCTGGGGAAAGTGCCGGTGGCCTCCGACGGTTCCGTGCTCGTGTATCTGCCCGTGGGCGTCCCGCTGGGCTTCGACACGCTCGACGCCCAAGGACGTCTGCTCCGGCATCAGCCGGCGTT
>CAZKDK010000436.1:0-2076 GCA_964551145.1 uncultured Opitutaceae bacterium
CCGCGCTGCCCGCCGAGATCTCGCCCGAGCGCACCGCCAACCGCGACGGCTTCATCCATCCGGTCGAAGTCGAGGGCGATGCCGGCCGCTGCACCGTCCGGATGATCCTCCGCGACTTCGAGCTTCCCGGGCTGGCCGCCAAACGCGCCGCGGTCGAGCAGGTCGTGTCGTCGCTCCGCATCGTCGAGCCGCGCGCCACGTTCACCCTCACCTTCACCGAGCAGTACCGCAACATGCGCTACTGGCTGGAAAAGGACATGCGCCCCGTCGAGCTGGCCCGCGAGGCCGTGACCCGCGTCGGCCTCACGCCATTCTCCCCCGCCATCCGCGGCGGCACGGACGGCTCCAACCTCACCGCGCGGGGCCTGCCCTGCCCCAATCTTTTCAGCGGCATGCACGAGGTCCACAGCCAACGCGAGTGGATCAGCCTGCAGGACATGGGCAAGTCCGTCGAGACCCTGCTCCACCTCGCCCAACTCTGGCACGAGAAGGCCTGAGCCGGCCCGGTCGCCGCCGCGCCGGGTCATAGCCGATAGCCGATAGCCAATAGGCAGCCAATGACCGTCACTTCCGGCATTTGCCGCCCGCGGATTGCCGCATAGCGCCATTCGGGCTTTCCCGTCCGTGGAGGGCGCCGCGCCGTCGGCGCCGGTCCAGAATCTGGCCGCCACGCCGCGTTGCCCGGCGGAGCAAGGACGGCGACGAGGGCGTCGCCGCTCCAGATTCGATGCGTTGGGGACGCGACGCCCCCGTCGCGTGTCCATCGCCCGACCGAAAAGGCCAGACCCGTTACACGACACGTCGGTCCAAGTGGGGTTGCGATCCGGACCGCGCGGCATATTCCTATGCCTCACCGCCATGAAAGCCATCCGCATCCACGAGTTCGGCCCGCCCGAGGTGATGAAACTGGAGGAGGTCGCCGATCCCGCGCCGGCGCCGGGCCAGCTGGTCGTGCGCGTGCGCGCGGCGGGCGTGAATCCGGTCGATACGTACATCCGCTCGGGCGCCTACGCCGTCAAACCGGCGCTGCCCTTCACGCCGGGCGCGGATGCGGCGGGCGAGGTTGCCGAGATCGGGCCGGGCGTGACGCGGTTCAAGCCGGGCGACCGCGTCTACACCGCCGGCACGCTGAGCGGCGCCTACGCCCAGCTGACCCTTTGCCAGTCCGATCAGGTCTACCCGCTTCCGGAAAAGCTCTCTTTCGCCCAGGGCGCGGCCGTCAACATCCCGTACGCGACCGCCTACCGGGCCCTGTTCTGCCGCGCCCAGGCGCGGGCCGGCCACACCGTGCTCGTGCACGGTGCCACGGGTGGAGTCGGCCTCGCCGCGGTCCAGCTGGCCGCCGCCGCCGGGCTCACCGTGATCGGCACCGGCGGGACCGAGCGCGGCCGGCAGCTCGTGCGCGAGCAGGGCGCCGCGCACGTGCTGGACCACCGGGCGCCGGACTATCTCGAGGCCCTGCTCGAGCTTACCGACCGCCGCGGCGCCGACTTGATCCTGGAGATGCTGGCCAACGTGAATCTTGGCAAGGACCTGACGGTGCTCGCGCGGCGCGGCTGCATCGTCGTGATCGGCTCCCGCGGCGAGGTGCAGATCAATCCGCGCCTCCTCATGCGCGCCGAAGGGTCGATCGTCGGCATCATGGGCGGCGTCGCCGACGAGACCGTCCAGGCCCACGCCGCGATCGGGGCGGGCCTGCGGGCCGGCACACTGCGCCCGATCGTCGGCCAGGAACTGCCCCTGGCGGCGGCCGCGCAGGCGCACCACGCCATCATCGAGTCGCCCGCCTGCGGCAAGATCGTGCTCGTGACCTGAGGCCGGCCGGCGCGACACCGAAACCATCCGGGGCGCTCGAGCGGAGACACGACGCCCGCCGTGCCCGCGCGGCTGCCCGACTCCTGCCACGCGATGAAGCCCCCGCTCCGTCCGCCGCGGAGGGCACCGCTGCCCCCGGCAGGGACCCGCCCTGACGTTTGTCATCTATTAAATGACAAATGGGCGGGAAACCTCCGGCCAGCGGCCGGAGCGGCGTTGTCATCCATTGGATAACCAACGGGGTGGAGACTTTCGTCCGGT
>CAZKDK010000437.1:0-2065 GCA_964551145.1 uncultured Opitutaceae bacterium
CGCGGCGGTGAGCTTCCACTACGGCGCCAAGCACAACGACCGCGAGATTCCGTTCGCCGCCGAGCATGCCCGGCGGCTGGGGCACCCCCACGAGGTGATCGCGCTCGATTTCGTCGGCCGGCTCTTCGCCTCGGACCTGCTCCGCTCGGGCGGCCGCATCCCCGACGGCCACTACGCGGCGGAGACGATGCGGCGGACGGTGGTGCCGTTCCGCAACGCGATCATGCTGGCGGTCGCCACCGGGCTGGCCGAAAGCCGCGGCGCGAAGGGGCTGGTGATCGCCGCGCACGGCGGCGACCACGCGATCTACCCGGACTGCCGGGAGGATTTTCTGCGGGCGATGGGCGCCGCGATGCGTCACGGCACCTACGCGCGCATCGCGCTCCTGCGTCCGTTCGTGGACTGGACCAAGGCGCGGATCGCGGCGGCGGGCGCCCGACTTGGCGTGGACTACGCGCGGACCTGGTCGTGCTACCGGGGCGGGGCGATCCATTGCGGCCGCTGCGGCACCTGCGTCGAGCGGCGCGAGGCGTTCCTGCTGGCGGGGCTGCCCGACCCGACGGTCTACGCCTCGACCGGCCCGCTGCCGCCGAAGCCGGGTGACGGATCTGGAAAGCGTGTGACCGAGAGTACGAGAAAGAGAAAGAGAAAGAGAACGATGCCGCCGGCATAGGCGGCATCAGTTTCCCGGCGACCCATGCTGATCTCCGAGATCTTCCATTCGATCCAGGGCGAGGGCGAACTGGCCGGCGTGCCCTCGGTGTTCGTGCGGACGTCGGGCTGCAACCTGCGCTGCGCCTGGTGCGACACGCCGTATGCATCCTGGCGGCCCGAGGGCACGGTCCGGACGGTGGACGAGATTTTGGCGGAGGTGGCCCGGCATCCGGCGCGGCACGTGGTGCTGACGGGCGGGGAGCCCATGGTGGCGCCGGGCATCAGTGAACTGGCGGCCGGTCTCCGGACGCTCGGCTATCATGTGACCGTGGAGACGGCGGCCACCGTGGCCCCGGGCGGCATTGCGTGCGACCTGGCTTCGCTCTCGCCCAAGCTGCTCAACTCCGCGCCCGATCCGTTGCAGCACTCGGCCTGGCGGCGGAAGCACGAGACCCTCCGCTGGCAGCCGGAAGTGGTGCGCGCCTGGCTCGATGCCTACCCCTGCCAGCTGAAGTTCGTGGTCGCGCAGCCGGCGGACGTCGAGGAGGTCAAGGGCATGCTGGCCCAGTTGCAGCGCGAAATCCCGCGGCACCGGGTGCTCCTCATGCCGGAGGGGACGACGGCCGCCGGGTTGCGCGAGCGCGCGCCGTGGGTGAGCGAGCGGTGCAGGCAGGAGGGATTCCGCTACGCCCCCCGGCTGCAGATCGAGCTGTATGGAAACCGGCGGGGCACCTGAGCGCGACCGGCGCGGCGGCGGGGCCGGTCAGCGCGGTCGGGCCGACGGCAGCCGGGCGATCACGGCGCGGGTCTGGACGAACACCGCCTCGGGGTCGCCGGAGGCGTCGATTTCCCGGAGCAGGCCCTGCCGCCGGTAATACTCCAGCACGGGATCGCAGGTTGCGGCATAGGCGCGCAGGCGGGTGCGGATCGCCTCGGGCTTGTCGTCTTCGCGCTGGATGAGCGCGGCGCCGCAGGCGTCGCACCGGTCCGCCACGCGCGGCGGCTTGTTCGCGACATGGTAGCCGGCGCGGCACTGCGGGCAGACCCGCCGGCCCGACAGCCGGGCGATGATCACGGCCTCGGGGGCGGAATAGTTGAGGGCGGCGTCGAGCTTGCGCTCCACGCGGGCGAGGATGCCGTCGAGGGCGTGCGCCTGTTCGAGCGTGCGCGGGAAGCCGTCGAGCAGGAAGCCGTACTGGCAGGCGAGGCACTCCGCGCGTTCGCGCACCAGTTCGACCACGGTCCCGTCGGAGACGAGCTCGCCGCGCCGCATGGCGGCCAGCGCGCTGGCCATGGCCGGCGAGGGCGCGGCGGCGTCGGTCGCGCGCGCCGCGTGGCGGAACACATCGCCGGTCGACAGGTGGCAGGCGCCAAACTCGCCGATGATCTTCTCCGCCTGCGTGCCCTTGCC
>CAZKDK010000438.1:0-2062 GCA_964551145.1 uncultured Opitutaceae bacterium
GAAAACGACATCGCCGTCGGTGAGCAGGACCGCGGTTCCCCATTGCCGGACGTGCTCGACGACGTCGAGCGAGTTGGGGAAAAGGCGGTTGGCGAAGGGATAGTCGATGAGGAAACGCGAAACGGCCAGCAGGGCCAGATCGTGCGGGTACTCGCTCCGGTATCGCTGCAGGGCGCCCAGATAGTCGGCGTAGCCCAGGCGGGCCCGCAATTGCTCGAAAATCGCCCAGTAGGCCCGCGCCCGGCCGCGGCCGACCTCGCGCTCGAGGTACTTGCTCAGGTCGGCGATGACCCGGTCGTTGTCGAGCAGCGTGTTGTCCACGTCGAAAAGGAAGACGACTTTGCCGGGAGCCGGACGCTGGAGGGTCTTCTTTTGCATGAGTCAATGGACGAACCGTTGATCGGCAGAGCTGTCGTACCGCCTGGTCCAAAGGCGATAGCCGCCCCGGAAGGCATTGTCATTGTCTCCCCGGCGCGTGTGGGGCGGGAGCCGGTTGAGCAGCCGGGCATTGCCGCCGCCCAGCACCACTTCGTCCGCCTGGACCGCATGTCGAAGTTCCCGAACGACCTCGGCGACCTGGCGGCGCCATTTCTTTCTTCCCCGCCGCTCCAGTCCCGCCAGACCGACATAGTCCTCGAAGGTCCGGCCCTTCTTGTAGGGCAGGTGGGCCAGTTCCATCGGCTCCAGCACGCGGTCCACGATCAGCGCCGAGCCCAGCCCGGTACCCAGGCCGAGAAAGAGCATCCGGCCGCCTTGATAGCTGCCCAGCGCCTGCATCGCCGCATCGTTGATGATCTTCACCGGCCGGCGGCCCCACGCCTTTTTGAAGTCGAAGCCGACCCAGCCATGCCCCAAGTTGTGCGGTTCGCCGATGGGGCGGCCGTGGACCACGGGCCCGGGATAGCCGATCGAGACGGCATCATAGTTCCAGCCGGCCGTGGCGGCCCGCACCGCCGCGATCATCTTCGCGGGCGTCATTCGCGGACCGGATGGAAACTGAACCCGCCGCTTGTGGCCCGTGGCGAGCACCTTCACATGCGTGCCACCGACGTCGATGACCAGTATCTTCATTCGAGCGGGCATGGATTGCGGTCGCGCGTCACGGATTCCTGCTTTTCTTCCCGGCCTGCCTGATCAGCTCGGCCGGCAACGGCCAGCTGTGCCCCTGGGCCAGCAATCCCTGGGCGTCCTCCGGTCCCCAGGTCCCGGCGGCGTAGTTCGGAAAGTCGCTGGGCGGAGCCACCGCCCAGACGTCGAGCACCGGCATCAACAACTGCCAGGCCGCCTCCACCTGATCGGCGCGCATGAACAGGGTGGCGTCATTCTTCATCACGTCCCAGAGCAGGGTCTCATAGGCGTCCGGCGACCGGGCGGCGAAGGCATCCTGGTAGTTGAACTGCATCTCGACGGAGCGCAGCTGCATCGTCGCTCCGGGATGCTTGGCCTGAAAGCGGAGCACGATGCCCTCGTCGGGCTGGATGGACATCACCAGCCGGGACGACTGCCAGTCGACCGTGGACTCGACCGGAAACGACTGGTGCGGCACCCCGCGGAACTGGATCGTGATCTCCGACGCCTGGCGGGCGAGCCGCTTCCCCGTGCGAAGGTAAAACGGCACCCCCTGCCAGCGCCAGTTGTCGAGAAACAGCCGGAGCGCCACAAACGTCTCGGTTTGGGAGTCGGGCGACACTCCTCCTTCCTCGCGGTAACCGGGCACCTTTTTCCCGCCGACCCAGCCCGCGCCGTATTGCCCGCGCACGACGCATTGGTGGACCACATCCCGGTCGATCGGACGAACGGCGTGGAGAACGTCGACCTTCTTGTTGCGGATCTCGTCGGCATCGAAGGAAACCATCGGCTCCATGGCCACGAGACAGAGCAGCTGCATCAGGTGATTCTGCACCATGTCGCGCAGCGCTCCCGCGTGGTCGTAATAGCCGCCGCGATGCTCCACGCCGACCGCCTCGACCGCCGTGATGGTGACGCAATCCACATAGCGGCGGTTCCAGATCGGCTCGAAGAGGGGATTGGCGAAGCGGAAGGCCAGGATGTTCTGCACCGT
>CAZKDK010000439.1:0-2062 GCA_964551145.1 uncultured Opitutaceae bacterium
TGTACATCGCCGCCGTGCGCATCGCCGACGAGTTTGGCTGCGAGACCATCGGCATCCAGTACCAGCAGGGGCTCAAGGACCTGCTGCCCGCCTCCGATTTGGCCGAGGGCACCCTCAACTCGTCCGACCGCCCGCCCGTGACGCGCGCCGACGGATCCGTCATCCGCCCGGGCGAGCCCATTCCCTGCTTCAACGAGGTCGACGAATGCTCCGGCCTCGACGGCATCCTGACCAGCCGGGTCCATCGCGCCCTCGGCCAGCCCGTCGCCACCACGCTGCACGACCTCCGCTGGGGCGATGCGGACCGCAGCGGCTCCACGACCGACTACGTCTGGGTCTTCCTCATCTCCGGCAGCGCGCCGGCCGACCACCACGTCGGCGGCTGGGCCGGCTCCGACTCCCACCGGCAGCCGCCGATGTATTTCCGGCTCGGCGGTGGCACCCTGCGCGGCGTCGCCAAACCCGGCGAGATCGTCTGGAGCCGCGTGTTCATCGAGGGCGGCAGGCTCAAGATGGATCTCGGCCGCGCGAAGGTCGTCGCCCTGCCCGCGGCCGAAACCGAGCGTCGCTGGCGCGAGACGACCCCGCAATGGCCCATCATGCACGCCGTGACCTACGGCGTTTCCCGCGACCAGATGATGGCCCGCCACAAGGCGAACCACATCCAGGTGGCCTATGCCCACGACTCCCGCGGGGCCGACCTCGCCTGCTACGCCAAGGCGGCGCTCGCCCGCGAACTGGGCCTCCAGGTCTCGCTCTGCGGAACGAAGGCCGACGGCAGCGGCTTTTAGCTGCAATCCCGACCCTGTCCAACCCAACCCACCGTGCCCCAAAACAGCCGCAGCCTCTTCCGGACCCCCGAGGGTCGCAGCTACGTCGTGACGTTTGTCCTCGTCTCGTCGCTCTTCCTCCTCTGGGGGTTCTGCAACGGGATGATCGACGTGATGGACAAGCATTTCCAGCGGGAGCTGCACCTGAACCTGGCGCAGTCGGCCTGGGTCCAGTTCGCGCACTACCTCGGCTATTTCCTGATGGCGTTGCCGGCCGGCTGGCTCGCCACGAAACTCGGCTACAAGGGCGGCATTATCGCCGGCCTGCTGCTCGTCGCTGTCGGCGGCTTCTGGTTCATCCCGGCGACCCATCTGGCCCAATTCTGGGCGTTTCTGGCCGGCGTGTGCATCATTGCCGCCGGCCTGACCTTCCTCGAGACGGTCGCCAATCCCTACACCACCGTCCTCGGACCGCCGGAATTCGCCGCCACGCGCATCAACCTCGCGCAGTCCTGCAACGGCATCGGCTGGATCTTCGGCCCGATCGCGGGCGGCATGTTCTTCTACTCCACCGATGCGGCCGGCGCGAGCACGGGCTCCCAGACTCTCTGGATTCCGTATGCCGGCGTTGCCGTCGTGGTCCTCGTTCTCGCGGTCATCTTCCGCTTCGCCAGCGTGCCCGACCTGAAGACTGAGGACGCCTATCATCTCGACGACGCGGCGCCCGGCGCCTCGGCGTCGATCTGGCGGCACCCGCACTTCGTATTGGCGGTCGCCGCCCAATTCCTCTACGTCGCCGCCCAGGCCGGCATCTTCAGCTTCTTCATCAACTACATGACGGCCGAGGCGCCGCCCATCCCCCCGTCGTGGCGTACCGGGTTCGCGGCTGGCTGGTTCCAGGCGAACGCTTCGGGCGCGCTCGCCATCACCGATCAGGGCGCGGCCTACCTCGCCTCGCTGGCCTTCGTGTGTTTCCTCGCGGGCCGCTTTTCCGGAGCCGGCATCCTCAAGATGTTCCCCGCTCACCGGGTCCTGGGGCTCTACGGCCTGGCCAATGTCGCCGCCTGCCTCCTCGTGTTCCTGAAACTCGGCTGGCTGTCGGTCGCGTGCGTGTTCCTGAGCTATTTCTTCATGTCGATCATGTTCCCGACGATCTTCGCGCTGGGCATCCACGGACTTGGCGCCCGGGCCAAGCGGGCCTCCGCGTACATCGTCATGGCGATCATGGGCGGCGCCGTCCTGCCCAAGCTGATGGGCGCCGTCGGGGACCGCTACGGCATGTCGCGCAGCTT
>CAZKDK010000440.1:0-2061 GCA_964551145.1 uncultured Opitutaceae bacterium
AAAGATCTACAGCGACTCCGGCCCGGGCCTTGCCACGCCGATCCCGCTGGTGGAGGCGGTGATCGGCGCGCTCGAGCGGCGCGGCTTCAAGCCGGGCAACATCTTCATCGTCGGGCTGAGCCAGCTCCGGATGCGGTTCACCAACTACCTGCCGGCGCTGAGCTCGGGCCGGACGCCGTTTGCCGGCCATCCCGTCTACATCCTCGAGTCGGGCCGGTTCTACGACCCGACCTGGTTCTACGACAGCCCGCTGCCGACGCGGTTCGACCCGATCCTCAACGAGGCGGCGGCGGAGGAGGCCGCCGGCGGGCGGGTGGAGACGACCGTGGCCGAGGACCGCAAGAGCTTTCTGGATACGCCGCTGTTTCTCGACTCCGATTTCTGGATCAACCTGCCGGTCTACACCGACCACCCGGTGCTGGGCATCAACGGCGCGCTGGTGAACGCGACGCTCTGGAACGCGTCGAACACCCTCCGGTTCTTCCGCAGCCCGGCGAACGCGCCCGCGGCGGTCGCCGAGATGGCGGCCATTCCCGAACTCCGGTCGACCTGGGTGTTCTCGGTGGTGAGCCTGGAGCGCTACCAGTTCATCGGCGGGCCCTATTTCAACTCGCTCTACACCCTGTCCGAGCCGGAGCTCTGGCTGAGCGCCGATCCCGTGATGCTGGACGCGCTCATGCTCGAGCGGATCAACCGGGGCCGGCTGGAGGCGGGTTTCAAGGCGATCGATTCCGACGGCCTGCGCATGCTGGAATTCGCGCAGCAGCTGGGCGTGGGCTCGGCCCGCGTCGACTCGGTCAAGTGGGTGCGCGTGCCGCCCGCGGCGCCGGCGCCCTGACCGGGCCCCGGGGCCGGCCCGGACGCCGGAAGTTTCCACTTGAGTTGGGCGCCTGCTTGCGGGCACCTTAGGCACGATGTCCTCCGCGGCCTACCTGCCCTTTCTGGTCCAGATCGTCCTGGCCGGCGGCATTGCCGGCGGGATCATCGCGGCGAGCCACCTCCTCGGCCAGCGGGCCGCGCGGAACCGGATCAAGGACACGGCCTACGAGTGCGGCATCGCGGGCGGCGGCCTCGTGCACGCGCGCTTCGCGGTGAAGTTCTACCTGACCGCGCTGCTGTTCATCCTGTTCGACATCGAGGTCATCTTCCTCATCCCCTGGGTCCTCGTGTACCGCGAGTTTCTGGCGAACCACCTTCCCGTCCTGCTGCCCATGCTCTGCTTCCTCGGCCTGCTCGTGCTCGGTCTGGTCTATGAGGGGCGCAAGGGCGCGCTCGACTGGGAACAGTGACCGCCGGCGGCGCCGCCGCCCCGTGACCCGGTTTCCCCATGCGGATCGATAAATTCATCACCCGCCAGCGGATCGTCGACCTCGTCAGCTCCGACCTCAAGGGGGCGCTCGGGGAGATGCTCGAGATGCTGGCCAGCCGTTTCTCCGATCTCAATCGGGAGACCCTCCTGCGCGCGCTGCTGCAGCGCGAGAACACGATGACGACCTACCTCGGGCTCGGCGTCGCGCTGCCGCACGCCCGGGTGAAGATGCGCCGCCGGTACCTCCTGGCCATCGGCCGGAGCCAGGCGGGGATCCGCTACGACGGGCTCAAGGACAACGAGCGGCTCCACCTCGTCATCATGCTCATCGCCGACGAGGGCGCCCGCGACTACCTCCAGGTGCTCGCGTCGCTCGCCCGGCTGGTCAAGGAGCCGGAATTCGTCCACAGCCTGATCCAGGCGCCGGGCCTCGACATCTTCCACGACCGGCTCATCACCGCCCTTGGCGGGATCGCGGCGCGGCCGGCCCAGCTCCAGCAGAACCGGATCAACCGCATCATGTTCCGCGAGACGGAACGGGTGGCCAAGGGCTGCGGCTGCTCGGCGATCATGGTGTTCGGCGACACCTTCCTGGGTGGCATCGAGGCGGGCCGGTGGTTCGGATCGACCAAGACGATCCTCGTGACCCGCAATCCCGGCGAGGCGCCGGAGGAACGCACGGGTTTCGCGGAGACCATCCAGGTGCGGTCGTTCTCGAACCAGCGCCTGGCCCAGCTGCGCAGCGCCGTGCT
>CAZKDK010000441.1:0-2060 GCA_964551145.1 uncultured Opitutaceae bacterium
CGCCCAGAAGCTGTCGGTGCCGAAGAGGATGGCGTTGCCGGCCGCGTGCATGCGGCGCGTGAGCTCGGTGCGGGAGGCGTCCTCGCCCTGGCAGTAGAACGGCCGGCGGTGGCGCGCGAAAACCGGCCCGAGGGTGTCGGCGCACCGGCGCAGATCCTGGTAGCTGGTGAACAGCACGAGCGATCCGCCGGCCACGCGCAGCGTGCAGAACTCGAGGTAGTCGCGGAGCACGTCGAGGGCGAGGCTGGCGTCCGCGGGCGAGGGCAGGGGCACGTCGGCGGCGACGTAGATGCGGACGTGGCGCTCGTAGTCGAAGGGCGAGGCCACCACGACCGCGCGGACCTCCTCGGCGCCGACGCGCTGCTGGAACGGCTCGATCTGGCCGCCCATCGCGAGCGTCGCGCTGGTGAAGACGACCGCGGTCTGCCGCCGCAGCAGCTGCTCGCGCAGGTAGGGCGCGACGTCGATCGGCGCGGTGCGCAGCGTGACGATCTGGCCCTTGCGGCCCGACCGCTCGAGCCAGTGCACGTGGTCTTCGGCGCTCAGGCCCAGGAACTGGTTGAGGCCGGTGCGGACGGCGACGATCCGGCTGCGCTGCTCGAGCAGCTCGTCGCGGTCGCGGCCCTCGTCGAAGCGGTCGGCGAGGGTGCCGACGGCCTTGCTCAGCGCGAGCAGCGGGGCGTCGAGCCAGGGTTCGGCGAAGCCCTCCTCGCGCACGCGGACGACCGGCTGGCGGTCGAGCAGGCGGTCGCGGAGGAAACCGAAGAACTGGTCCGCCGCCTCGAGGGCGTCCTCGACGAGCTGCTTCTCGCGGGCGCCGCCGAGCTTGTGGAGCAGGCCGCGCTTCTTCTGCGGATTCCAGAGGTACTTGAGCAGGCGGTCGGTGCCGAAGCTGCTCAGGTGGAGGCCGAAGTGCTCGGTGGCGACGTCGGGCACGGTCTGCGCCTCGTCGAGCACGACGAAGTCGTCGGGGAACAGCACGCCGCGCGCGCCGCCTTTTCCCGTGGCGCCGGCCGCGGCGAGGTGGGTGAAGAGGAGGCTGTGGTTGACGACGATGACCTGCGCGCCCCGCAGCCGGGCGCGGGCGCGCTGGTAGAAGCACCCGCTGCCGGCGCAGCGCTGGTGGCTGCAGGCGGAGGAGTCGGCGTTGACGGCCTCCCACACCTCCGGCGACGGGGGCGGGTTCAGCTCGTGGCGCAGGCCCTCGCGCGTCTCCCCGGCCCAGGCGGCGATGCGCTCGAGCTCCGCGTGTTCCGCGGTCGGGAAGAGCTCGTGGCGGCTCTGCAGGGCGTGCGTCAGGCGGGTGGTGCAGAGGTAATTGGCCCGGCCCACCAGCACGGCCGACTTGAAGGCGGCGTACGGCCGGAGTTCGGCGACCGCGGTGAACAGGCGGCGGCAGAGCGGGAGGTCCTTCGTCTCGATCTGCTCCTGCAGCGAGATGGTGTGCGTCGAGACGATCAGCTGGCGCGACTGGTCGGTGGCGTGGATGATTCCGGGGATCAGGTAGGCGATGCTCTTGCCGACTCCCGTGCCCGCCTCGAAGAGCAGGGGCTCATCGGCATCCATGGCGGCGGCCACGGCGCGGGCCATCTGCTCCTGCTCGGGCCGGTGCTCGAGTTCGAGCGCCGACACCAGCCAGCCGGCTTCCGCGAAGGCCTTCGCCGTCAGGGCGGGCGCGCGGCTCGGCGCCGCCGGGCCGGGCCCGCCGGGAGACTCTCCGGCGCCGGATTCATCGCGCAGACCGATCATAGATTGAGACGGATACCGACGAGGAGCAGGGCATGCCCAAGGCCCGCCGTGCTCCTCAGGGTGGAGTCAGACTGCACCTCCCGGAACCGCATTCAAGGCGAGAACGCCGGTGTGGCAGCTGTTCGAATCCTGGAGGGCGAACCGCCGGGTGAGCCGCATCGGTGATCCCCGATCCGGCTCGGGCGGCGCCTCGCCCTCCAAGCTGCGGATCGTTCGTGCGTGGAGGGCGAACCGCCGGGTGAGCCGATCCCCGATCCGGCTCGGCGGCCCCTCGGCAGGCTCGGGGTCCCGAGCAAGGTCGAGGGAGAGCC
>CAZKDK010000442.1:0-2041 GCA_964551145.1 uncultured Opitutaceae bacterium
AGTTGCCCTTGGCCTTGAGCACGCTCACGCGGAACCGCGCCTTGTCCTTGTAGCTGAACCCGAAATCCGCGCCGCCGTTGAGCTTGGTGTTCTGCACGTGCACATCCGGCGTGATGGCGAGCATGAGATTCTCGGTGTCCTGCGGCACGAGGGGAGCCCCGTCCACCGGCGTCATGTTGCCGTCGATACGCAACGTCGGCGGCTGGCCGACCTGAAGATGCAGGTCGGAGGCGTTCTGCTCGACCACGATCTCCAGCAGATCGTTCATTTCATAGCTCATGGGGATCTCCTGTAAATACGGGGTCCAATGGGGCAGCCTGACCCTAGCGGGGATTCGGCCGGCGTCATTCCAAAACGGCCAAACCGGCGGATTTCACATTCCGTTCGCATCGTCGACGGCCGCCCCCAGCACCTCCGCCAGCGAAGTCAGCCCCGCGCGCACCTGGCGCAGCCCGTCGTCCCGCAGCGAGCGCCGACCCAGGGCCCGCGCCTGCGCGCGCAAATGGACTGCACTGGCGCGCTCATGGATCATCCGCTGCAGCTCCCCATCGACCGCCAGCAGTTCGAAGATGCCCAGGCGCCCGCGGTAGCCGGAGCCCTCACAGCAGGGGCAGCCGACGGCCCGAAGCAGCGTCCCGCCGCCAGCGACCGCTCCGACACCCTCCGGCGACGGCGACTCCGGCCGGGCGCAATGCGGGCAAAGCCGGCGCACGAGGCGCTGCGCCACCACGGCCCGCAATGCGGATGCCACCAAATAGGGCGCCACTCCGATGTCGGCCAGCCGCGTGACCGCGCCCACCGCATCGTTGGTGTGCAGCGAGCTGAGCACGAGGTGGCCGGTGAGCGCGGCGTTGATCGCAATCTCCGCCGTCTCCCGGTCACGAATCTCCCCGACCATGATGACATTCGGGGCTTGGCGGAGCATCGCGCGCAGCGCCGCGGCGAAGGTCATGCCGACGTGGCTGCGCACGGGCACCTGGTTGATTCCGGGGAGCTGGTATTCGACCGGATCCTCCACGGTGATGATCTTGCGGCCCGGACGATTCAGCTCGCGGAGACAGGCGTAGAGGGTGGTCGTCTTGCCCGAGCCCGTCGGACCGGTGACGAGAACGAGACCGTCCGGCAGGGCCAGGAGCCGCTCGAGCTCGACCTGGTCCTCCGGGCTGAGGCCGAGTTCCGCCAGCCCGGGGCGCAGCCTGTCCCCCTCCAGCACGCGCAGCACGACGCTTTCCCCGCGCACGGTCGGCACCGATGAAACCCGCAGGTCCAGCCAGCGATCCCCCACCGCGACGCGCGCCCGGCCGTCCTGCGGCCGGCGCTGCTCGGCGATGCTCATGTTCGCCATGATCTTGAGGCGCGAAACCACGGCGCGGCGCAGGCGCGAGGGCGGGTCTTCCGCCTCCTGCAGGACGCCGTCGATGCGATAGCGGACCCGGAACCTCCCGGCAAGCGGCTCGAAATGGATGTCCGACGCGCGCCGGGCGACCGCCTGGCGGAGGATGGAGTGAACGACTTCGATGACGGGCGCGGCATCGTCGGCGCCGCCGGCCGCGCCCGCCTCGCCCGGGTCACCGGAGTCCGGGTCGGGGGTTGCGCCCGCCGGCGGCGGTCCGCCGGTCCCGGAGCCGTAGGCCCGTTCGATCGCGTGGCGGATCTGGCCGGCCGGGGCGAGCACCGGTTCGATGGCCAGGCGCGTCAACTGGCCGAGGCCGTCGATGGCCGCGAAGTCGAACGGATCGCTGATCGCCACCCGCAGCACCGGCCCCTCGCGCGCGAACGGCAGCACCGTGAGCTGTTCCGCCCAGGAGCGCGGCAGCGCCGCGAGCGCCTCCGGCGCCGGCCGGATGGCGGACAGGTCGACCGTCGGCAGGCCGTGGCGTTCGCCGAGCAGGCGGTTGAGGCGGGCGGCATCGAGCACGCCTTCCCGGGCGAGCTCCTCGACGAGGCCGCGGGCCCCGCCGGCGGATTCCTCCGTGCGGGCCAATTGCGCGCGCGCCGCGGCCAGTTGCGCGGGGGTGACCAGCCCCTGTTCCAGGGCCAG
>CAZKDK010000443.1:0-2023 GCA_964551145.1 uncultured Opitutaceae bacterium
TTCGGCGACATGCGGGTGTTGCGGGTAAGAGCTTGGATTTCCATGTTGCGGCGGGTTGCGGGGCGCCTCCGGAGGCGCCGGGGCGGATCAGATCTCCTTGCGGGTCATGCCGCCGTGGGCCTTGAAGATGCGGGTGGGGGAAAACTCGCCGAGCTTGTGGCCGACCATGTTCTCGGTCACGTAGACGGCGACGAACGCCTTGCCGTTGTGCACGTTGAAGGTGTGGCCGACGAAGTCGGGCGTGATCGTCGAGCGGCGCGACCAAGTCTGGATGGGCTTGCGCGAGGGGGCCTTGCTGGCCTTCTCGATTTTCGCCATCAGGTGAGGATCGACGAAGTAACCTTTCTTGATTGAACGGGCCATGGGCTAAGATCCGAAGGTTGGGGTGTAAGGTGTAAGGTGACGGCGGACAGGCAGGGTCACTTCTTGCCGCGCGGCGGGCGGCCGTTCTTGCGGATGAGGATGAGGCTGTTGGACGTCTGCCGGCGGCGGCGCGTAGGGTAACCCTTGGCGAGGTGCCCGCGAGCCGGGTCGACCTGCTGGCGGCCGCCGCCGCCCTTGGATTTGCCCTGGCCGCCCCCGTTGGGGTGGTCGACCGGGTTCATCGCCATGCCGCGGACGCGCGGGCGCTTGCCCAGCCAGCGGTTGCGGCCGGCCTTGCCGAGCGAGGCATTGATGTGGTCGCCGTTGCCGACCTCGCCGATGGTCGCCCGGCAGCGGGCGTTGACGAGGCGGATTTCGCCGGAGGGCATCTTCAGCTGGGCGTTGCCGTTCTCGACGGCGACGAGTTCGAGGCCGACCCCAGCGGAGCGGGCCAGCTGGGCGCCGCGGCCGGGAATGAGCTCGACCGCGTGCACGCGGGTGGAGGGAGGGATGGTCTCGAGCGGATAGGCGTCACCGGGCCGGTATTCGTTGTTCTCGCACTTGGCGGCGCTGATCACGCGGTCGCCCGGCTTGAGGCCCTGCGGGGCGATGATGTAGTTCTTGACCCCGTCGCTGTAGGCGAGCAGCGCGATGAGCGCGCTGCGGTTCGGATCGTATTCGATCGCCTGCACGAGGGCGGGCACGCCGATCTTGTCGCGCTTGAAGTCGATGATGCGGTAGAGCTGCTTGTGGCCGCCGCCGCGGCGGCGGGAGGTGAGCCGGCCGTAACAGTTGCGGCCGCCGGTCTTGGGCTTGGCCTCGGTGAGCCCGCGCTCCGGGCGCTTGGTGGAAACCCCTTCCGGGCAGTTCAGCTGCGTGAACCGGAGCGTCGGGGTGATCGGGCGGAAAATTTTCAGTGGCATGGCGGGAATCTCCGGGCGGGTTGCTCAGACGAGCTCGATCTTGTCGCCCTGCTTGAGGGTCACGATGGCCTTCTTGTACTCCGAGGTGAGGCTCGGGCGGCCCTGGCGGCTGCGCTTGTTCTTGCCGGGCATGTTCTGGATGTTCACGCGCGTGACGGTGACCTTGAAGGTCCGCTCGATGGCCTCGCGCACCGTGTGCTTGGTGGCACCCGGAGCGACCTCGAACGTGTACTGGCCGTACTCGGCGGAGAGCTTGTTGGACTTCTCCGTCAGGCGCATGTGCTGGAGCACTTTTTCGGCGTTGATCATCGGTGGCCTCCGTTGGCGGCGCTGGCGCGGGCAATGATGGTCTCGATCGCCTTGGCCGAGACGACGATCTTCCGGTACTGGCAGAGATCGAGGGTGTTGAGCCGGGCGGCCTCCTGCAGGCTGATCCGGCCGAGGTTGCGCGCGGCGCGGAGCGTCTCGGGGGCGAAGGGGTCGTCGACGAGGAGCACCTTCCCCTGCGGGGCGATGCGGGCGATCACCTGGCCGATGACCTTCGTCTTGACGGGGCTGACCTCGAACTTCTCGATCACGTCGATCTCGCCGGCCGCGGCGCGGTCGAAGAGGGCCCGGCCGAAGGCGAGCGCCTTCACGCGGGCGTTGATCTTCTTGGTGTAATCGCGCGGCTTGGGGCCGAACACGACGCCGCCGCCCGGCCACAGCGGGGAGCGGATGGAGCCGGCGCGGGCGCG
>CAZKDK010000444.1:0-2017 GCA_964551145.1 uncultured Opitutaceae bacterium
ACCGGATCTACAGCATGGTGCACCAGCTGCTGCGCAATCCGGAGGACGCCGAGGAAGTGACGCAGGACGCGTTCATCCGCGCGCACCGCGGCCTCGTGAACTTCCGCGGCGAGTCGGCGTTCTCGACGTGGCTCTACCAAATCGCCACGAATCTCGCGCGCAACCGGTACTGGTATTGGTGGCGCCGGCGGCGCGATCACACCGTGTCCTTCGACCAGCCCATCGGGCCGGAGAACGCAACCACGCTGGCCGAGGTGTTCCCGTCCGAACTGGAAACGCCGGAAGACGCCACCGTCACCCAGGAATTTGTCAGCCGGGTGGCGGAGTGCATGCCGCGGCTGAGCCCCAAGCATCGCGAGATCCTCATTCTGCGCAATGTGAAGAGCCTGTCGTACGAGGAAATCGGCGACATCCTGGGCATCAGCGTGGGAACCGTCAAAAGCCGGATCGCCCGCGCGCGCGCGAGCCTGCGGGCCAAACTGGGGGACGAATTCGCGTGAAAGAATCCAGATTCATCGAGCTGCTCAACCTCTACATCGACCAGCAGATCGCGCCGGAGGATG
Source organism: uncultured Opitutaceae bacterium (assembly GCA_964551145.1). Classification (GTDB taxonomy): domain Bacteria; phylum Verrucomicrobiota; class Verrucomicrobiia; order Opitutales; family Opitutaceae; genus Fen-1467. The sequence goes on from CAZKDK010000444.1 coordinate 564, forward strand.
CGGCGCAGCTGGAGGATGACATCCTGTCCGACCCGCGCCACCGGCGCACCTACCAGCAGTATTGCCGGATGCACCGTGCCTGCACCGTGGTCTTTTCCGGCGCCCAGCCCGACCGGGCGGCGGAGGCCGGCGAGCGCGCCGACGCAGTGGCGTCCTTCGAGCCGGCCTTCCGGCGGTCCGTCTGGAAATACTACGCCGCGGGACTCGCGGCGGCGGCGTCCCTGGCCTTCGTGGCGATGCAGGTGTTTGTGCATCCGCACAAGGGGTCGCCGGGCGCCGGCGTGGCGGCGGTTCCCGCCGCCCATCCGGCCCCGGTCCAGCCGGTCCGCCTGCCGGCGTCCGCGTCCTGGCGCATGGATGCGGCGATCGCCCAGGGCGGCTTCCCGCAAAACGCGTCGTTGGCCGTCAATTTCGGCGCAGTTTCCCCGGACCGGGCCGCGGCCGACTCGCTGCGTCCCAGCATCGAGGAATTCGTGTTCGAGCAGGTGCCGTCCACTCCCGGCTCCGCCTCGACGTTCCGCAGCCGCGCGCAGATAAGAGGCGAGACGGAGATGACGGCGTTCCAATTCCAGCGGTAAGGCGTCGCGCGCCTACCCGAGCGCCTTCTTGATCAGCTGTTCGGTCGTGGCATCCGCGCCCAGCGCCGCGCGGGCCGCGCGCACCGCGCGGTCGGCGTCCGCGATCTTGTACCCGAGGGCCACCAGCGCCTTGATCGCATCGTGCTGCGCATCAGCCGCCGGGCCGCCGGCGGATCCGGGGCGGCCACCGCCCGGGGCCGCGCCCGCCGGACCGAGCTGGCCCTTGAGCTCCACGATCAGGCGCTCGGCCGTCTTCCGGCCGATGCCCGGGCATTGCGCGAGTGCCGCGGCGTCGCCCGCGGCGATCGCGCCCTGCAGGAGCGGCAACGACAGGCGGCTCAAGATGGTCAGGGCCAGTTTCGGGCCGACCCCGGTGACCTTCTCGATCAGGAGCCGGAAGAAATCCCGTTCCTCGGCCGTGGCGAAGCCGTAGAGGGTCTGGGCGTCCTCGCGATACACCACCAGGGTGTGCAGCTTCACCGGGGCCCCCGGCGGCGGGAGCCGCTCGGCGGTCGTCACGGGAATGTTCACCTCGTAGCCGAGGCCGTTCACCTCCACGACGGCCGAGAGGGGCGACGCCGCGACCAGGGTTCCGTGGACGCTCGTGATCATGTCGCGGCGCGCCGGAAGCCCAGCACGTCCTGCATGTCGTAGAGCCCCGGGGGCCGGGTGCGGACCCACTCCGCAGCCCGCAGGGCGCCGCGGGCAAGGATGGCGCGATCCGTGGTCCGGTGCGTCAGCTCGAGGCGCTCGCCAAGTCCGGCGAAGATCACGGTGTGGTCGCCGACGACGTCGCCGCCGCGCAGGGCATGGACGCCGATCTCGCCCGACGGCCGCTCCCCGGTCAACCCCTGGCGACCGTGGCGGACGGCCGCG
>CAZKDK010000445.1:0-1977 GCA_964551145.1 uncultured Opitutaceae bacterium
CTTGCAGGCGTGGATGACGGTGCCGTGGTCGCGCCCGCCGAAGGCGTCGCCGATCTCCTGAAGGGAATGCTTGGTGAGCTGGCGGGCCAGGTACATGGCGATCTGCCGGGGCATCGCGATGTTCGCCGGGCGGCGCTTGCTAGTCATGTCGCTGTGCCGGATCTGGTAGTGATCAGCCACGCGCTTCTGGATCGTCTCGAGGGTGAGCTGGTTCTGCGCCTGTTCCATCAGCACGTCCTGCAGGAGCATCTCGACCGTGGGCAGGTCGAGGGTCCGGTTGGTCAGGGCCGAATAGCTGGCGACCTTGATCAGGGCGCCCTCGAGCCGGCGGATGTTCTTGGAGATGTGCTGGGCGATGAAATTGATGACCGCCGGCGGCACGTCGAACTTGAGGCTGGCGGCCTTGGTCCGCAGGATGGCGACGCGGGTCTCGAAGTCGGGCACCTGGATGTCGGCCACGTAGCCCCACTGGAAACGCGACACGAGGCGCGACTCCAGCTTGGCGATCTCGCTGGCCGGGCGGTCGCTCGAAAGGACGACCTGCTTCCCGGACTCGAAGAGGTCGTTGAACGTGTGGAAGAACTCCTCCTGGATCCGCTCCTTGCCGCTGAGAAACTGCACGTCGTCGAGCAGCAGCACGTCGACGTTCCGGTAGCGCTGCCGGAACCGGGTCAGGCTGTTCTCCTGCAGCGCCTGGATGAACTCGTTGGTGAACTTCTCGGTCGATAGATAGGCCACCTTCGCATCGGGATTGTTGCGCAGGATGCTGTGCCCCACGGCATGCATCAGGTGCGTCTTGCCGAGCCCGGTGTCGCCGTAGATGAACAGGGGGTTGAAGGCCTGCGCGGGCGCCTGGGCCACGGCGAGCGCCGCGGCGTGCGCCAGCTGGTTGTTGGCGCCGACGACGAAGTTCTCGAACGTGTTGCGCGGATTGAGCGTGCCGGCATTGGGCCCCTTCTCGTCGTAGCGGCCCGGGCGGCGCAGCGCCGCGCGCCCCCGCGCGTGGTGCGCCGGCGGAGCCTCATGCGCGCCGTTGTCGCCGGCGGGGACAAGCGGGGACCGCGTAGCCGGCCCGGGATGGTGGACCTTCAGCGCGACATTGATCAGGCGGCCGGCGTTCAGCCGCAGCCGCTGGGTGATCAGGTCGAGATAATTGTCGTGGATCCAGATGGCCGCGAAGTCGTTGGGCACGCCCAGCGTGATTGAATCCTCGGACGTCTCGAGGCAGACGATGGGCTCAAACCACATCTGGAAGACGTCTTCAGGGAAAAGTCCCTTGAAGTCGCACTTCACAGTTTCCCAGAGGCTGGGCGGCAGGGTCAGAGTGGGCATGGAGCGAACGAAGGGAGCAGATTATTCACACAAACTCAGAAGCGGCTCTTGGCTCGCGTCCGACAATACCGCATTCCGTCGCTCGCTCGGGGGAGAAAGGCATGTCCAGTCCCAAAGGGCCGGTGTTCAGGTTGGTCTGGCAAGGCAAGACATTGGAGACCAGAAGGAAGAGAAGCGCTCCCGGGAGGCTTACGGAGGAAAGCTGTCTGCGGACGTGAGAAAGAACGGATGAGGGAAGGGGAAATAGAACCGATTCGCGGAGTAACGTGAATCACAAAATGCATTTCAAGAGCAACTTTCCCACAAGTTGTTCACACGCGGGTCGGGACCCGGCGCACGCCGGCCGGCCGGCGGCGGCGCTGTGTAACAATTGGGTCACTACAACTCCCCCCCGCGCCCCGTTCCGGGCGGTCCGGCGGGGTCCGGCCGTCCGGCCGGCGGCTCGCGCCACCGGCCGTGCGCCTTGATGAGCGCGAGCAGGCGGTCGTCGGCCTCGGTCTGCGGCAGGTTGAACTGCACGCACTCCCGGCCCACGTAGAGGTTGATCCGGCCGGGGGCGCCGCCGACGTATCCAAAATCTGCATCCGCCATTTCGCCCGGCCCGTTGACGATGCAGCCCATGATGGCGATCTTCACGCCCGTGAG
>CAZKDK010000446.1:0-1972 GCA_964551145.1 uncultured Opitutaceae bacterium
ATTGGTGCGGGCCAGCACGGCTGCTCCCACGTTCTTTCCGCCGGAGCAGATCCGGCTCGGTTCGAAAGAGATGATCTTCGTCGACGGTGCCATCACGCCCCACAACAATCCGGCGTTGATCGCCTTCCTCATGGCGACCCTGCCGGGCTATCGGCTGAATTGGGAAACCGGAGTGAAGAAGCTGGAGATCGTCTCAGTCGGCACCGGCCGGTCGCGGGTCAGCCATTCCAAGGAGAAGGCGAAGAACATCCATCTGCTCGATGCCGCGCGTTACGTCATCCCGGCTCTGCTGGATGGCATGGCGATGGACCAGGACCTTTTGTGCCGGGTGCTGGGCAAGTGCGACTTCGGCGAGGAAATCGACAAGGAAGTCGGCGATCTCGTCGCCGAGGAGCGTGGACTGGGGGCGCTGGAGAACCGCCGGTTCCGCTATGTCCGTTACGAACATCGCTTCCTGCCGCGTGAGCTGGAAATGATGAAGGCCACCCGCAAACACGATCCGTTGGGCATGGACAATCTTGGGTTGATCCCGGTGTTGACGGAGATCGGACAGAAGTTCGCCGAATCCAGCGTGCGTGCGGCCCATCTGGGCCTGGCGGACGAGGGCCCATGAGGCGAAGGAGCGACGGGGAGCACGTTTCACCCCCGCCGTATTCAATCCCTTCGCCGGAACGTCCGGCGGGGCCGTTCCCGCCGCCGGCCATCCTGCCGGTAGTCGGGCGGGCGTTCGCAAGGGCCGCGCCCGGTTACCGGCTCATTCGGTCAACTGGATCGGGCCGTCGAGCTCCAGCTTGACGATGGTGCAATCGGGGTCGGCCGCCGCCTCCGGCAGGTCGACGATCACGATGCCCGGTTGGTGCGCCCATTCCGCACTCATGAACCGGCGGTGCGCGACCTCCCCGGCTCCGACGACGCTGGCGCGCTTCACGACATTGCGAATGCCCTTCACATAGAGGCCGTCCGCGGGGCGGTCGTAGCAGACGAGATAAAGCACGTCGCGAGCCTTGTTCAGCATGCTTGGGCCGTAGTAATAGTCCTTCGGTATTCCGGCGACCGTGCCGTAGAGGGCCTCGGCGTGCTTGTGCGTCCAGCGGCCGAGCCCGCGCAGGATCTGCTCCTGCTCCGGCGTGATGGTGCCGTCGCTGCGCGGTCCCACGTCGAGGAGGAGATTGCCGCCCTGCGACGCACACTCGACCAGCAGGCGCACGATCTGGCGCACGCTCTTGAAATTCCGGTCCCTGGCCTGGTAGCCCCAGGAGTCATTGATCGTCATGCACAGCTCCCACGGGCCCGCCGGCGGGTGCACGGGCAGGGCCTGCTCGGGCGTGGCGTAGTCGCCGTAGCCCTGCATGCGGCCGTTCAGGATCACGTTGGGCAGCGAGGCCTTGATCTGCCGGCGCAGTTCCGGCATCCGCCATTGCCCCGCGGTGCGCTCCCAATCGCCGTCGAACCAGAAGAGGTCGGGATGGAAGCGTTCGCAGATCTCCTGGATCTGCGCCCGGTGGAACGCCAGGAAGCGCTCCCAGGCGGCCGGATTCTCGGGACCCTGGGGGTAGGAAAAACGGTTCTTCCTGTCCGCTTCGCCCGCTCCGGCCGCGTTCAGAACGCTCGCATAGTCGGGATGCGACCAGTCGAGGTGCGAGAAATAGAGGCCGACCTTGAGCCCGCGCCGGCGCATCGCCTCGCAGAAAGGCCCGACGAGATCGCGGCCGGCCGGGGAGCCGTCCCTGGCGTTCAGCCTGCTCTGGCGGGTGTCCCAGAGCGCAAACCCGTCGTGGTGCTTCGAGGTCAGCACGGCGTAGCGCGCGCCCGCCTCCTGGAAGAGCGCCGCCCACCGATCGGGATCGTACCTCGCCGCCGTGAACGTCTTCGCCTGGGCCATGTAGACGTCGTAGGGCGTCTCGCCGTTGCGGAACGCCCAGGACTCGCTGCCCTTGCCCTCGGAGTAGATGCCCCAGTGGATGAAGATTCC
>CAZKDK010000447.1:0-1967 GCA_964551145.1 uncultured Opitutaceae bacterium
ATACCCTCGCACCCTTTTCCACTACGCCTGCCTCCATCTCCGGAGTGACAGGGGGAACGAAACCATGAAGTCATCGTATACGCTCAATGTCACGCCGCGCGTGGGTACGGGCCGCAGCGCCTCCCGCCGGCTTCGCAAGATGGATCGCGTTCCCGCGATTCTCTACGGCAAGCACACCGCGCCGGTCACGCTTTCGATCGACGGTCCGGAGTTCACCCGGCTGGTCAAGGTGATCGGCGACAACGCCGCCCTGATCGAGCTCAAGGGCGCGCGCAACGACACCCTTTCCATCCTGCAGGAGGTGCAGCGCGACGCGATGACCGATCGTTTTCTCCACGTCGATCTGCACGAGGTGAAGGCGGACGAGAAAATGGAGATCAACGTGCCCGTGCACATCTCCGGCGAGTCGACCGGCGTGAAGAACGAGGCCGGCGTGCTGGAATTCGTCTCGCACACGCTGCGCATCCGGTGCCTGCCGAAGGACCTGCCGGCGTTCATCGACGTGGACGTGACCGAACTCCATGTCGGCCAGACCACGCACATCGGCGAGCTCAAGGCGGTGCCGGGAGTGACCTTTTTGGGCGACAAGGGCCAGCCGGTCGTGTCGTGCGTGCAGCCCGTCGAGGAGATCGTCGAGGCGGTGCCGGAAGTCGCGGTGGCGGCCGAGGGTGTTCCGGTCGAGGGCGCTCCGGTCGAAGGTGTGGCTGGCGCCGCGGTGCCGGGGGCCGCGCCGGTCGCCGGTGCTGTGCCGGCCGCGGGAGCGACCGCTGCGGGCAAACCCGGTGCCCCGGCTGCTGCCGGTGCGAAGCCGGGCGCTGCGGCCGGTGCCAAGCCGGGTGTCGCCGGCGCCGCCGGCGCCAAACCCGGAGCTCCGGGCGCCGCGGGCAAACCCGCCGCCCCGGCAGCGGGCGCCAAGAAGCCCCCGTTCGGCAAGAAGTAGACTTTTCCCGCCGGCCCGCCGCTTGCGTGGCGCGGCCGGAATCGCTGTTCTTTGAGTCATGTCCATTTCGCTCGTCGCCGGCCTGGGCAACCCGGGGCGTGACTACGCCGACACCCGCCACAACGCGGGTTTCGCCGTGATCGACGCCCTGGCCGCGCGCCTGGGCCTGGCTTGGAAGCGCTCGCTGCGCTGCCACGCCTGGCTCGCCCGGTGGCCGCAGGCGGCGGGGCCGGCCCGGCTCCTGGCCAAGCCGACCACCTTCATGAACGAGAGCGGGGTGGCGCTGCGGGCCCTCGCCGACTTCTATCAGGTGCCGCCGGCCGCGACGGTCGTGATCCACGACGACCTCACGATCGACCTCGGCCGCGCCAAGATCAGCGTGCGCGGCAGCGGGGGCGGCCACAACGGCGTCGCCAGCGTCCGCGCCCACCTCGGCGACGGCTACGTCCGCTTCCGCCTCGGCATCGGGCCGAAGCACCCGCGGGCGATGGACCTCAAGGACTTTGTGCTCGGAAAGTTCACCCCCGACGAACAGACCATCTTCAACGACCATATCACCACTTTTCTTGACGGCCTCGGACTGCTCATCGAGCAGGGACCAGCCCGGGCCATGAACCAGCTCAATCGACGAACCGACCAAAATGACCCAGACCAATCGCAACTACCGCGCGACCTTCATCCTCGATAATCGCGGCAAGGAAGACACGATCGACCAGATCATCGAAGGCGTGAAGAAGGAGATCGCCGCCGTGCATGGCGAGGTCACCGCGGTGGAAAACCTCGGCAAGAAGGATTTCGCGCGGGTGACGGATGCGCGTTTTCCGGATGCCGTCTACGTCCAGATCAGTTTTGCCGCGCCGCTCGAGGGGCCCAAGCATCTCCACGAGCGTCTCCGGCTCAACACCAGCGTCTACCGCGCGCTCATCCAGGGGGTGTGACCCCCCCGCGCCCCCTCCCATGGCCTACCTCAACAAAGTTTTTCTCATCGGCAACCTGACGCGCGATCCCGAACTGCGGGTCACGCCGA
>CAZKDK010000448.1:0-1963 GCA_964551145.1 uncultured Opitutaceae bacterium
GCGTACACGGTCAAGCAGCAGGTGACCCTCGACCGGTTCCGCTACGTGCTATGCATCGGCGCGCCGCACTCGCGCTACCGTCTCGGCAATTCGCCGGTGCTGGGCCCCCTGGGCCATCGCTGCACGGTGCACAAGAACGATTTTCAGGCCGTCTGGCAGGAGACCGAGGTGGTCAGCAGCGATCCCACCTACCGCACGAACTACGGCCGGATCCACTACCTGCAGTTCCTGCGCCGCGACCATCCGCTGGTCATGCGCCCGGGCAACGTCTACCGCCTCGCGGTGGAGTTCGACCCCGACATCACGATGGTCGAGGCCTAGCCGCGGGCCCAGCCCGGACCGGTTTTGGGTTTTGAGTTCTGGGTTTTGGGTTTCGGAGACTGCCGCGGGCGCGCGAACAGCATTTTCGTCTGGAGTCGCGATTCATGCCGATGAAATATCGGAACATGAGCCATATTATAAGATTCGAAGACTTGGAATGCTGGCAGGCCGCACGCACCTTTCGGCGTGAAGTCTATCGGTTGAGCCGTTTGCCGGATTTCTCCCACGATTATGCGTTGGTCGACCAGATTCGCTGCGCGGCGATATCCATCGGATCCAATATCGCCGAGGGATTCGAGCGAGGCGGCAATCGCGAATTGATCCAGTTCCTTTCGCAAGCGAAGGGTTCGGCCGGCGAGACGAAGGATCAGCTTTACGTTGCGCTGGACGAAGCCTACGTCACGCAAGAGCAGTTTGACTAAACCTACGCTCTTGGTGACACTGCCTCGCGATTGACTGGCGGATTCATGAGTTATCTTCGACACGCAACCATCTCGGGACACAAATTCGACACGATGCTGGCGCGTGCGAACCCAAAACCCAGAACTCAAAACCCAAAACCCTGATGCTGTCACGTCGGATAATTCCCTGCCTCGACGTCACCGCCGGGCGCGTGGTCAAGGGCGTGAAGTTCCAGCAGCTGCGCGACGCCGGCGACCCGGTGGCCTGCGCCCGCGCCTACGACCAGCAGGGCGCCGACGAGCTGACGTTCCTCGACATCACCGCCTCCAGCGACCACCGGGCCATCATGCGCGACGTGGTCGCCGCCACCGCCGACCAGTGCTTCATGCCCCTCACCGTCGGCGGCGGGCTGCGATCGGTCGATGACATCCGCGCCATGCTCAACGCCGGCGCCGACAAGATTAGCCTGAACACCGCGGCCATCCGGACTCCCGAATTGGTGCGCCAGGCCGCCCGTCGCTTCGGCAACCAGTGCATCGTGGTTGCCATCGACGCCCGGCGCGACGCCGGCCCGGAGCCGCGCTGGCGCGTCTTCACCCACGGCGGCCGTAATCCGACCGAACTTGACGCGGTCGAATGGGCCCGCACCGCCGTCTCACTCGGCGCCGGCGAGATCCTGCTCACGTCGATGGACCGCGACGGCACCCAGGCCGGCTACGACATCGACCTGACCCGGCGGGTGGCGGACGCCGTCGAGGTGCCGGTGATCGCCTCGGGGGGTGCGGGCCGGCTGGAGCATTTCGCCGAGGTGCTGGCCGACGCCCATGCGAGCGCCGTGCTGGCGGCCAGCCTCTTCCATTTCGGCACGTTCACGGTGCCGCAGGTGAAGGAGTTTCTCGCGAACCGGGGGATTCCGGTGCGGCTGCCGCCGGATTCGGCTCCGCCCCCTTGACCAGCACCCCCAGCTGGTCGCGGATCTTCACGAAGAACTCCGGGCTCAGATCGCCGGCCGGGATCTCGTACATCTGATGGGTGCGCAGATGCTCGTAGAGGATGCGTTCGCCGTCGGCCGAGCGGCCGCGGGGCCGGAGGAGCCGCTTGCGCTCGAGCATGAGCGCCAGGAACTGCAGCAGCGGCGTGTTGGCCGGCGCCGGCTCGTTCGCGGGGTCGGCCAGCGTCAGGAAGAGATTCTCCGCGGTGAGTTTCAGCAGGCGCTCCGGATTCTCCTCCGCCGGCTTCG
>CAZKDK010000449.1:0-1881 GCA_964551145.1 uncultured Opitutaceae bacterium
GTGAAGGATTTCAACCCGAACTTCGGCGGGCTCAATCGCGACGCGCGGCTGATCGTGACCGGCCCGATCTACCAGACGCTGCCGCTGTTCGAGAACCTCGGCACCACCGGCATCTACGTCTATCCCGAGACGATCGACCTTAGGGCCGGAACAGTCGACGTCAAAGTTGAGGCCGAGGTCGTCAACGACACCGGCGACTATGCCTCGATCACGCTGTCCGGCGTGGTCGTCGACGCGGACGGCGTCGTCCGGGCGCGGCTCGAGGGCGACACCTCCGACCTCGTCGCCGGCCAGTCGGAGGTGCTGACCGCCTCCGGCCGTCTGGCCGGCGCCCGGCTGTGGGATGTGGACGATCCGTACCTCTACCGCGTCTACACGATCCTGACGGTGGGCGGGAAGGTCGTCGACGTGTGCGAGACGCGCACCGGCTTCCGCAAGACGGAGTTCAGGGGCGGCGCGGGCACCGGCGGCGTGTGGCTGAACGGCCGGTTCCTCTGGCTCACCGGCTACGCGCAGCGCTCCGCCAGCGACTGGCCGGGTCTCGGCGGGGCGTATCCCGACTGGATGCACGATTTCACCCTGGCGCTCGTGCGCGAGAGCCACGGCAACTACGTCCGCTGGATGCACGTCGCGCCGCAGCGCGCCGACGTCGACGCCTGCGACCGCCTCGGGATCGTCGAGGTCTGCCCCGCCGGCGACAAGGAGCGGCCGGTGACCGGCCGGCAATGGGAGCAGCGCGCCGCCGTCATGCGGGACACGATGATCTTCTACCGCAACAACCCGAGCATTCTGTTCTGGGAGGCCGGCAACACGATCGTCACGCCCGCGCAGATGGAGCAGTTCGTCGCGATGCGCAAGGAGCTGGATCCCCATGGCGGCCGGGTCATGGGCACGCGCGACAACGACGATGCACCAGCCAACACGGCGCTGACTCCGATGTCCGAGTACTACGGCGTGATGGTCGGTCAGGCGCCGCAGACCGACCGCGTCGCGGGCGACGACATCTTCCGCGGCTACAGCATCCCGCGCCGCGACCGGGCGCCGCTGATCGAGACCGAGGACTTTCGGGACGAGGCCGGCCGGAACGTCTGGGACGACTTCTCGCCGCCGCACTTCGGCTTCAAGCCGAAGCGCGGGAGCATCGGCGGCCGGCCGGTGGACACCTGGCACTGGAACTCCGAGACGTTCTGCCTCGCCGCCGCGACGCGCTACGCGGCCTACCTGCGCAACCGGATCGACAACACCGACCCCGCCCACGCGAAGTGGTCGGGCTACGCGTCGATCTATTTCTCCGACTCCGACGCCGATGGCCGCCAGCAGGGCAGCTACGTCCTGCGGGTGAGCGGCAAGGTGGACGGCGTGCGGCTGCCGAAGCAGCTCTTCTTCGTTTCGCGCGTGATGCAGGGTTCGCAGCCGGACCTGCACATCATCGGCCACTGGACCTACCCCGCGGGCACGAAAAAGACGGTCTATGTCGCCGCCAGCCATTGTGACCGGGTCGAGTTGGTCCTCAACGGCCGGTCCCTGGGCGCGGCGACCAAGCCGTGCGTCTTCGTCGACACCCAGCAACCGGCGGCCAAGCCGGACGCTCTGCCCGAGGCGGGCGCGGACACGGGCTTCATCTATGCCTTTCCGGACGTCGCCTTCTCGCCCGGAATCCTGAAGGCCGTTGCCACCCGGGACGGCCGGGTCGTCGCGGAGCAGGAGATCCAGACCGCCGGGGAGCCCAAGGCGCTGAAGCTGACCGTCCACACCGGCCCGCAGGGGCTGCAGGCCGACGGCGGCGACGTGGCGCTGATCGACTTCGAAGTCGTCGACGCCCAGGGACGCCGCTGCCCCACGGACGAGGCGCGTGTCGACTTCGAGGTAACCGGACCCGCC
>CAZKDK010000450.1:0-1865 GCA_964551145.1 uncultured Opitutaceae bacterium
CCATCATCATGGTCACGCACGACCCGCACGCCTCGGCCCGGGCCGCCCGCACGGTGTACCTCAACAAGGGCCAGCTGACCAGCGAGGCGGTCACGTGAGCCCGTGAGCACGCGCCGCCAACCCCGGCACCCGACGCCATGAAGCACCTGCACCTCGTCTGGAGCAACCTGAAGCGGAAGAAGGTCCGCACGCTGCTGACGCTGCTGTCGATCATGGTGGCCTTCGTGCTGTTCGGCCTGCTTTCGGCGATCAAGGAGGCGCTGACCGGCGGCGTCAGCCTCGCGGGAGCGGACCGCCTCGTCGTGCGGCACAAGGTGTCGATCATCCAGTTGCTGCCGGAGACCTACAAGGTGCGCATGGAGCGCATCCCCGGCGTCGCCCTGGCCGTCCACCAGACCTGGTTCGGCGGCGTCTACCAGGACTCGAAGGTCTTCTTCATGCAATGCCCGGTCGTCCCGGACGAGTTTCTCTCCATGTTCCCGGAGATCATCCTGCTTCCGGAGCAGAGGGAGGCGTGGCTGCACACGCGCACCGGCGCCATCGTCGGCCGGACGACGGCCCAGCGCTTCGGCTGGAAGGTCGGCGACAAGGTGCCCATCCGGTCGACGATTTGGAGGCAGCCTGACGGGAGCCGCGTCTGGACGTTCGATATCGTCGGGATCTTCGACGGCCGCGATAAGAACACCGACACCACGCCGCTGTTCTTCCGCTACGACTACTTCAACGAGGTGCGCACGAATTCCTGGGGCAAGGGGCAGGTCGGCTGGTACACGGTCCGCGTCAAAGATCCCTCCCAGGCGGCCGAGGTCGCCAAGGCGATCGACGCCGAGTTCGAGAACTCGTCCGCCGAGACCAAGGCGGAGCCCGAGGGCGCTTTCATTCAGGGCTGGGTGCAGCAGATCGGCGACATCGCCCTGATCACCGCCTCGATCCTCGGCGCGGTCTTCTTCACGATCCTGCTCGTGGCGGGCAATACCATCTCGCAGTCGGTGCGCGAGCGTATCGGCGAGCTGGGCGTGCTCAAGGCGATCGGCTTCTCCAACGGGCAAGTGCTCGGGATGGTGCTGATGGAGTCGTGCCTGCTGTCGGTGCTGGGCGGCGCGCTCGGCCTGGGCCTGGCGGAGCTGATCACCAGCCGCGGCGATCCCACGCACGGCATGCTGCCGCTCTTCTACTTTCCCGATCGCGACCTCGCGCTCGGGGTGGGTCTCAGCCTCGCGCTGGGGCTCGTGACCGGCGTTTTCCCGGCGCTCCAGGCCATGCGCCTGCGCGTCGCGGACGCCCTCCGGAGGATGGGATGAAAGTGAGGGTGAAAGTGAGCGTGACCGGGGATGCGCCGATCCCACGATCGCTGCCATGGCTCTCGCGCGTGCTCACCCCAAGGGGACTTTCACCTGTTCGCGCGGTCATGCTGGCCCCACCCTCACCTTCACTTTCACTTTTCACTTCCTAATGGCCGGACCCATCAACTGGTTTTCGCAAGTCGGCTCGGTGACGAAGTTCGGACTGCTGAGCGTGCCCGAGCGGCGCGGCTCGGTGGCGGCGGCCGTCTTCGGCATCGCCGGCGTGGTCGCCGTGCTCGTCGGCGTTCTGTCGATCGCGGCCGGATTCCAGCGGGTGATGCGGGCGTCGGGCGCCGCGGATGCGGCCATTGTCCTGCGCAGCGGTGCCGACAGCGAGATGGTCAGCGGGTTCGGCCGGGCCGAGACGCGCATCATCGCGGACGCGCCCGGGCTGGCCCGTGGCTCGTCCGGCTCGCTCGCCTCGCCGGAGCTGTTCGTTATCATCAACCTTCCCAAGAGGTCGACCGGCACCGACGTCAACGTCCCGCTGCGCGGGGTCGAGCCCGCGGCATTCCTGGTCCG
>CAZKDK010000451.1:0-1840 GCA_964551145.1 uncultured Opitutaceae bacterium
GGCGCAGGCCTAAGACACGGATTTCGCTTTGCCTCCGGGCCGCTTCCCGGTGTTCTCTGAAGTCCAACCGTCCCCATGAACGACGCGGAGGAGGACATTCCCAGCGCCCCACCCCAGCCCGGCGAAGTCGGTCTCGTCGAGCCGCACGATTTTGTCTGGACGCAGCCGTTCACCTTCGAGAGCGGGCAGGTGCTGCCCGGCTTCACGCTCCGCTACGAGACCTACGGCCGTCTCAACGCGGCGCGCGACAACACCGTGCTCGTCTGCCATGCGTTGAGCGGCGACCACCATTGCGCGGGCATCCACGCGTTGACCGACGCCAAGCCCGGGTGGTGGAACAACTTCATCGGCCCGGGCAAGGCCGTCGACACGACCCACTTTCACGTGCTGTGCGTCAACGTCCTCGGCGGCTGCCAGGGTTCGACCGGCCCCTCCTCGGTCAACCCCGCCACCGGCCGGCCGTTCGGCCTCGCCTTTCCCTTTGTCACCATCCGCGACATGGTGCGGTCGCAGAAACTGCTGTGCGACCACCTGGGCATCGCCTCGCTCGCCGCCGTCATCGGCGGCTCGATGGGCGGCATGCAGGTGCTCCAGTGGGGCATCGAGTACCCGGACTTCGTGCGGCGCCTCATCCCCCTGGCCACGACCGCGCGGGAAAGCGCGCAGGCGATCGCCTTCAACGAGGTCGGCCGCCAGGCGATCATGCAGGATCCGGAATGGAACCACGGCGACTACGGGAAGGGCGGCGGCCCGCGCGTCGGCCTCGCCATCGCCCGCATGATGGCGCACATCACCTATCTCTCGGACGAGAGCATGGACGCGAAATTCGGCCGCCGCCGCAAGGGCGCCGCGGACAATCCGGCCTACACCTTCGACGTCCAGTTCGAGGTCGAGAGCTACCTCCGCCACCAGGGCGAGAGCTTCATCAACCGGTTCGACGCCAATTCGTACCTCTATATCACCCGCGCGCTCGATCACTTCGATCTCATCGCCGCCGGCGGTTCGCTGGAACAGGCGTTCGCCGGCGTCAAGGCCGTGACGCTCTCGGTGGCCTTCGCGAGCGACTGGCTGTTTCCGCCCGACCAGAACCGCCAGATCGTGCTCGCGCTGCTCCGTGCCGGCAAACACGCCAGCTACGCCGAACTCGCCCTCAACCTCGGCCACGACTCGTTCCTGCTCGAGTCGGAGGACCTCTACACCCTCGTGCGCAGCTTTCTCGCCGCACCCGCCGCCCCATGAGCCAGCTCGTCGTCAAACGCACGGTTGACATGCAGATCATCGGGGACTGGGTCGAACCCGGAAGCCGGGTGCTCGACCTCGGCTGCGGCCGCGGCGTCCTCCTCGACTATCTCCAGCAGACCAAGCAGGTGCGCGGCATCGGCGTGGACCTCGATTTCCAGAAGATCCTGGGCTGCGTCCACCGCGGCATCACCGCGTACCAGGGCGACATGGAGGCCTTCATGCGCGCGTTCCCGGCGAGGTTCTTCGACCGGGTCATCTGCTCGCGCACGGTGCAGGAGCTGGCCGACCCGGCCGCCGTCATCCTCGAGGCGCTGCGCGCCGGGCGGGCCATGACCGTCGGCTTCGTCAACCACGGCTTCTGGAAGAATCGCGCCGACGCCTTCTTTCGCGGCCGCAAGCCGCGCAATCCGGTCTATACCACCGAATGGTTCGAGAGCCGCCCGGCAAATCCGGTGACCATCGCCGATTTCGACCGCTTCTGCGCGAGCCAGCGCATCACCGTCACGCGCCGCGCCCTGCTGCGCGGCGACTGGCACACGCCCTGCCGCCTCCGGCCGAATCTCTTCGCCGGCTACGCGCTGTACGACCTGACGCGATA
>CAZKDK010000452.1:0-1829 GCA_964551145.1 uncultured Opitutaceae bacterium
CGTGCTCCAGACGATGCGCGCCATCTCGGCGGCCATGCGGGTGGGGGCGATCGAACAGCGGAGGGAGGGCAGCCCGGTCGGCGTGCCGGTGATCGAGAACCAGCCGAGGAAGGGGTTGGCCTGGGACGGCGTGGCCGCCGCGAACGACGCGAGGGCCATGACCTTGCCCTCGTCCTCCAGCGGGCGCATCTGCAGCTCGTTCGTGACGTGCTCGAAGAAAAGACCGAGCGAGGCCGAGCCGGGGATCGAGAGCATCTTGGCGAGCGAGCCGCGGCTGTCCGACCAGCGCCAGACGGAGCCGGATTCGCCGTCGCCGATTCCGTCGAGCGTCACGATGAGGGCGTCGCCGGGATCGGCCGGTTGGGAGCGCGCGGCCGCGGAACCGCCGGGCGCCCCGGTCCAGTCCGGCCAGAAGGCGGCCGAGGCGGCGTGGGCCTCGTGGTGGTCGACGATGAAGACGGATTCGGACGGCGCTTCCA
Source organism: uncultured Opitutaceae bacterium (assembly GCA_964551145.1). Lineage (GTDB taxonomy): Bacteria > Verrucomicrobiota > Verrucomicrobiia > Opitutales > Opitutaceae > Fen-1467. The sequence continues at coordinate 480 of CAZKDK010000452.1, forward strand.
GGGCTCGCGCGAACCAGCGGCGCGCCCACGCGCGGAAGAACGCGTTGGTCGGCAGCTGGGTCAGCGAATACTTTGCGCGCTGCTTGATGCCGCGCAGCGAACCGGGAGGCGGCAGCCGCCGGCGCAGCCGGTAGTAGTTGTCCTTGAGGGAGGGGAAGACGCGGGTGAGCGTCTTGGCCGGATCCGAGGTGGTCGCCGCCCAGGCGACGCGCCGGCCGCCGGCGGCGGCGCGCATGGCCGCGAGGCACCGGACGGGCAGGCCGACGTCGAGCTTGCGGCCGCTGAGCCGCTCCTCGTTGAGGGCGAGCTCGACGCGGCCATCGATGACGAGTGCGGCGCCCGCATCGTGTCCGTCCCACACCCCGATCACGGCATCGTAGGGCGGATTCATCCGTGAGCGGGGCCGGACTCCCGGGGCACGGGCACGGCGGCCGGGGGGGGGAGGCCGGCGGCCGGCTCCGGGCGTTGGGCGGCGGCCCGCCGGCGGCAGAGCCCGGCCAGCAGCGTCCAACCATAGGCGAACCAGGTGCCCGGTCGGGAGAGCGCGATTTTCGAGTACCCGGCGGCCCGCGGCCGCTCGTGGGTGGGTACTTCGAGAACGCGATAGCCCGCGGCGAGCGTGGCCATGATCATCTCCATTTCGATGGTCGTATGGCGCGCGCGCAGGTGGAGTCGACGGAACACATCCGTGCGGATGGCGCGGAATCCATTCTGGGAGTCGGACAGCCGCGTGCGGTACCGGCGGTTGATGAGGTAGGTGATGAACGCGGAGCCGGCGAGCCGGAGAAACTCGTCCCCGCCGCCATGGAGTTCATCCGAACCGCCGAGGAGCCGGGAGCCGCCCACTTGCTCGGCCGCGCCGGTCTTGATCGGGGCCACCAGGAGCGGAATGTCGATCGGGTCGTGGGACCCGTCGGCATCGATGAAAACACAGATCGGCGTCGTGACCGCGGCGACCGCCAGGCGCAGCGCGGCACCCTTTCCGACACCCTGGTCGCGCACCACGTCAGCCCCGGCCTGGCTCGCGACATCGGCGGTGCCGTCCGAAGATCCGCCCTCGACGACGATGACCCGGCCGGCATAGCGCCGGCACTCCTCGACCACCGCCGCCACCGTGGCGGCCTCGTTGCGTGCGGGGATGATGGCCGTGACATCTACGTCCGGCAGCGGAGATTCGCTGACGAGTTGGCGGGGATCGAGCTCGCCATTACGGACGAACCGAGCGGCGCGGAGCAGGACGAACTGGCGTTCGTCGCTGCCGAACCGCACTGTTGCGGTGGGCGGTGGCATGAAGGATCAGCCGCAAATGCTGCGCGGTCAGCCATTTCCTGCCAAGTGCGAAGACACGCC
>CAZKDK010000453.1:0-1822 GCA_964551145.1 uncultured Opitutaceae bacterium
AGAAGCCGTGCGAGAAATAGAGCGCCTTGCCGGGGGCCAGGCACTTCTTGATCCCCGGCCAGATCGCGCGCTGGGCCGCGTCGGACACGAGCATCTGGATGATCGTCCCGCGCTGCGCCGCCTCCTCCATGTCGAACAGGTTCTTGCCGGGCTTCCAGCCGTCGGTCACGGCCCGGTTCCAGTCCTTCTCGAACTTCCGGGACTGCCCGACGATGACGTTGAAGCCGTTGTCCTTCATGTTCAGCCCCTGGGCCGGACCTTGGACGCCGTAGCCGATGACGGCGATGACCTCGTTCTTCAGCACCTTGCGGGCCTTCGCCATCGGGAATTCATCCCGCGTGACGACTTCTTCTTTCACGCCGCCGAAGTCAATGATAGCCATGTTCTATTCTCCTGTTGGTTGGTCTTGGTTATGCTCTTTTGAAAGCGCGCCGGGGCCGGTGGAAATCTTCAGGTATGGGGGATGTGGGGACGGGAACGACGGACGGGGGCAAAACCCGAAAAATGCTCCGAGGTTGGCCCTCGGAGCCTCGAATGCGAGGAAAAATGTCTTCCGGAGCCTGAGCGGGAGAATGCCGGACAACACGACGGGGGCGTCGCGTCCCCATGTCGCAGCCGAGGTCGCGAGGCTGATCAGCCCCTCCACGTCGGCGGCGGTCGCCCCGCCGCGCCTACCGCAGCAGCTTGAATGCGTGCATCCAGTTGTTTTCCCGGAAACCGGGGATGCACCAGAGCATGCAGAGCGGCTCGATGGCCCGCGCCGCCTCGGCTGTGCCCATGTCGGCCACGTCCCAGCCGAACTGCGCCAGGATCGTCGAGACGGACTTCTTGGACGCGTCGTGGTTGCCGCAGATGAACATGGTCGGCTTCCCGCCTTTGAACTTCGGGTTCACCATGCAGGGCGCGCCGACGGAGTTGAAGGCCTTGACGAGGCGCGCGCCGCCAAACTCGCGCTGCAGTTGTTCGAACAGGGATTCGTCCAGGTTCGTGAAGAATTTCAGCACGCCGTTGACCGGCGGCGCATCGGCGATCGGGTTGGTCGCGTCGATCACAACCTTGCCCTCGAGGTTGGCGGCGCCGGCGGCGCGCAGGGCCTCGGCCGCCACCGTCCCCTTGACCGCAAGGACGACGACCTCGGCCGAATGGGCCGCCTCGGCGAAGCCGGCGACCCGCCCCTGGGGGTTGTTCCGCGACCAGTCCGCCAGCTTGGCCGGGTCACGCGTTCCCAGCGTCACCTCGTGGCCGTGCTTGAGGAAACCCGTGCCCAGCGTCGTCGCCACCACGCCCGATCCGATGATGCCGATTTTCATCCGGCACCGTCTCCAGGGTTGCTGCGAAAGCAAGCCGGGCCGGGCCAAACCGTGATCAAGCTTGAGCACGGTTTTGGCTGGAACGGTCCGGCCGCCCCGCCGGGGCGCACACCCAACCCGTGCTCAAGCTTGAGCGCGGATTGGGTCGAGGCGGATGGTCTCGTCAGGCGCTCGCCCGAACCATGATCAAGGTTGAGCACAGTTCTGGCCAGAGGAGCCGGCGGCCCGGACCCTCCCGGGCAAGCGGAACCGGAGCCGCCGGCGCGGGGAGATGTCGGAGGGCGGAGCGAGAACGACGAGCGGGACGGGAGAAGAATCGACGGAAGAACCCCGCCGGCGGGTCACCAGTATTCCTCGACGTGGACGGTGCCGGCCTGCTTGCCGTGGTCGGGCGTGAAGCCGCGGGGTATCAGGAGTTCCTTGACCATCCGGATCATCTCCGGGTTGCCGCAGAGGAAGGCATCGGCCCGCGCCGGATCGAGCGGCACGCCGCTGAGTGTCTCGATGATGCC
>CAZKDK010000454.1:0-1808 GCA_964551145.1 uncultured Opitutaceae bacterium
GTGCGCAGGAACTCCGGGATCTCCTTCACCAGGTCGAGCACGTAGGCATGCGCCTCCTGCTGGAACCGGAAATGGGCCTTGCGCGCGTAGGCGGTGAGACAGATGAGCTTGCCGCGCTCCGCCGAGTTGACGTGGCCTTGCGCCCCGCCGTCGCCGTTCACCGGCCCCTGGCCATTGCCGGGCCCGTGGCCGTTGGCCTGGCCGAGCGCCGGCACGCGGATCCCGTCGCCGTTGGTCCAGAACGCCTGGAAGGCCAGTCCCTCGACCCGGGTCGTGAACACCAGGATGAGCGATCGCGCCGGGCCGCCGTTGCGGCCGTTGGCGGCCCCGCCGTTGCCGGCCGCAGCCGCCGGCGCCGGCTCCGGGGCCAGGTCGCCCGGCAGCGGCGGAATCTCGTCCGCCACCAGCTCCTCGATCTCATGCAGGCCCGCCACCGCGATGGCCCGGGCGAGCTCGGCGTCCGTGGACGACGAACGCACCGAGAAGCCCTCGGCAGTCCACTCGATCACCGCATACTCCTCCTTCTTTTCGACCTTGCGATGGATGATGGCGTCGCCGGCCGTCAGCTCGACCTCGCGAATCTCGCCGTCGCGGTACATCCGGCGGCCCTGTTCGAGTTGGGCCGCGCTGAAGCGCCCCTCCCAGTCCTGCTCCAGCTTGCCAAACCAGAACTCGAGGGAATTGGGACTGTAGATGCGTTTCGGGCCGTGCCTTTGCATCGAGCGAAAGGGTCCAGCGTAGAACGGGGCCGGCCCAGCGCAACCTTGAATTGCCGCCGCCGCCCAAGGCCGCGGTTTTGCCGCGATCGGCACGCCATCGTCACGGGATCGTCACCGGGAGCGGAGATGCTGGCGGGGCCGGACCGCCCGATCCCACCCTGGTGAAACTCGCCCTCGTCTCCGAAACCTTCCCGCCCGAGATCAACGGCGTGGCCATGACGTTCGGCGTCATCGCCCGGGAACTCGGGCGCCGGGGCCACGGCGTGACCGTCTACCGCCCCTGGCGCCCGGACCTGCCGCCGGCAGCGGCGCATCCGGAATTCCGCGAGGTCGCCCTGCCCGGCTCCCCCCTCCCCGGCTATCCCCAGCTGCGCCTGGGCTGGCCGGCCTGGCGCCGCCTCGGCCGGACCTGGCGCCGGGACCCTCCGGACCTCGTCCACGTGGCCACCGAGGGTCCGCTCGGAGCCTCGGCCGTCACCGTGGCGCGCGCGCTTTCGCTGCCGGTCACGTCGAGCTTCCACACCAACTTCCACACCTACGCCGCCTGCTACGGCTGCGCGCCGCTCCGGCGCCCCATCCTCGCCTGGCTGCGCCGCGTTCACAACCGCACCCGGCGCACCTTCGTGCCCGACGCCGAACTGGCCCGCACGCTCGCCGCCCTCGGCTTCGCGCGGCTCGGCGTGCTCTCGCGCGGAGTCGACCTGCGGCAGTTCTCGCCCGCCCGCCGCTCGCCGGCGCTGCGGGCCGGCTGGGGGGCCGCCGGGGACGATCCCGTCGTCATCCACGTCGGCCGCATGGCCGCGGAGAAGAACTATCCCGCCGTGTTCCGCGCCTACGCCGCGATGCGCGCCGCCAACCCCCGCCTGCGCTGCGTGCTGGCCGGCGAGGGACCGCTGAAACCCCGGCTCCGGCGGGAGCACCCGGAGTGCGCCTTCGCCGGGGTGTTCCCGCGCGAGGAGATCGGCCGGTTCTACGCCTCGGCCGACCTCTACGTCCACGCGAGCCTGAGCGAGACGTTCGGCAACGTCGTCACCGAGGCGATGGCCAGCGGCCTCGCCGTCGCCGCCTTCGATTACGCCGCCGCCCGCC
>CAZKDK010000455.1:0-1808 GCA_964551145.1 uncultured Opitutaceae bacterium
GCGCGCGCCAGGGCGATCCGGGCATGAGCAAGTTCTTCCTCTCGCTCGAGGACGAGCTCCTGCGCATCTTCCTCCAGGGCAACCTCGCCTCCCGGTTGATGGAGGGCACCATGAAGGAGGGCGAGGAGCTCGAGCATCCCTGGCTCAACCGCTCCATCGAAAGCGCCCAGAAGAAGGTCGAGCAGCAGAACTTCTCCATCCGCAAGCGGCTGCTCCAGTACGACGACGTGCTCAACAAGCAGCGCGAGGTCGTCTATGGCATCCGCAACGCCGCGATCCACAACGAGCGCAGCCACGCGGCCATCTTCGACATGGTCGAGGAGGAGGTCGCCGGGCGCCTGGAGGCGGCCGGCTTCGACACCAAGAGCGGCCCGGTCGCGGCCGCGGTCGAAAGCCTCGTGGGCTGGGCCGGCACCCATTTCCCCATCACGCTCAAGGTCGAAGATATCAGCGGTCTCGACGGCAAGAGCGCCATGCACCTCGTGGTGGACCGGGTCAAGAAGGCGTACGCCATCAAGGAATCGGTCGAGCTGCCCGAGGCGCTCGGCGCGCTCGAGCGGTACGTCATCATCAACGCCATCGACCACCACTGGCAGGAGCACCTCACCGAGATGGAGGAGCTGCGCCGGTCCATCAGCCTCCGCAGCTACGGGCAGCGGGATCCGCTCCAGGAGTACAAGTCCGAGGCCTACCGGTTCTTCGAGGAGCTCATGAACAACGTGCGCCTCCAGGTCTGCACCGGGCTCTTCCGGTCCACGACCAACCTCCAGGCGTTCGAGAACATGCTGTCCATCCTGTCGCGCAGCGCCCGGCTCCAGGGTCCGGAGGACGCCCCCGCCAACGGCGGCGCGCTCCGCCCCCGGCCGGCTCCCGCGCCTGCCGCGGTCCCGGCCAAGCTGCGGGGCAGCCTCGGCACGATGGACGGGCCCGTGCCCGAGCCGGCCGAGGCGCCCGCCGACGGCGAGATCCAGCTGCCCCATGTCACGGTCCGCCACGAGACGCCCAAGGTCGGCCGCAACGATCCCTGCCCCTGCGGCAGCGGCAAGAAGTACAAGCACTGCCACGGGAAGTAGGTTTTCGCTGGCACGAAAACCTTGTCGTACTCCTTCGCTCAATCGTACTCGTGATCTCGACGCGCGATCGTCGAGAACGAGAACGAGTACGAGCAAGAGAACGAGCGTGGGAAGGGGTACGCGTCGGAGAATGACTTTGGCGCCGGCCCACCTGCTTGCTTGCCACCCGGGGGGCAATGGCCTGTAAACAGGACTTCCGCCCGTGCCCGCCGCTCCCGAAAAACCGCTTCCGCCCCACGATCCCTACAACCTGCCGCCGCCCTGGTGGCAGGTGCACGCGGACTGGGTCTGGGCGATCGGGGTCGGCATCCTCACGGCGGTCCTGACGGTCGTGTCGTTTCCGCCGTACGACGCGCCGGAATTTGCCTACGCGTTCGCGGTGCCGGCGGTGCTCTGGGCCTACCGCCGCCCGCCGTTCCGGCTGTTCGCCGGCACGCTGCTCGTGGCCCAGGCGGTTGCGTGGACCGTGCTCCTCTGGTGGCTGCACCACGTCACCTGGCTCGGCCTTTTTCTGATCGGCCCGTTTGTGGGTGCCTGGGTCGGCGCCTGGTACCTGGCGGTCTGGTGGGCCTCGCCCCGCCTCGTGGGCCGGCCGGCCGCGGTGCGGCTCCTGGCGATGCTCGCGCTCGCCGGCGCGTGGGTGCTGGTGGAGTGGACGCGGACCTGGTTGCTGGGCGGATTCCCGTGGCTGCCGCTGGCGGCGAGCCAGTGGCAGCGCACGAGCCTGCTGCAGAT
>CAZKDK010000456.1:0-1773 GCA_964551145.1 uncultured Opitutaceae bacterium
TACTCCTGCAGTTCCACCGGACCGCCGGGAAAATCCTTGTGGATCATCGGCTCGCCCAGCGGATCGGCGATGGTGATGATCATCGTCGCGTCCTTGCTCGGCGGATCCTCCGGCTTGTCGTACTCGGTCTTGAGGCTGCAGCCCTTCTGGTGCAGCTCGACCAGCGACAGTTCCCAGGCGCGCGCGATGCAGTCGGCCTCGACGTGTAGGACGGGTATTCCTTTCATGGGGTCAGCGGGGTGGCCGGCTTTCCGAGCTCGCGCCGGCAAGGCGAAGTTCCCGGGTCGGCTCGGAATAATCAAGCCTTTCGGGAGCACCGGTCTCCGGCCCCAAGCGTGCTCAAGCTTGAGCATCGTTCTGGCGGTGGCGCCCCAAGCGTGTTCAAGGTTGAACACCGTTCACGCCGTCGGCGCGGCGCCTGCCACACCCGAACGGTGCTCAAGGTTGAGCGCGGTTCTGGCAGCGCCGCTTGCCACACCCGAACGGTGCTCAAGGTTGAGCGCGGTTCTGGCAGCGGCCTGCCCCACCCGAACGGTGCTCAAGGTTGAGCGCGGTTCTGGCCGTCCGGGCGGGGCCGGTCACGCCGGCGGCCCCGGCAGGCCGATCTGGCGCAGCGCCTCGTAGCAGGCGATGCCGACGGCGGTCGACAGGTTGAGCGAGCGCATCGCCGGGTTGGCGTGCGGGATGTTGACCCGCGCCGCCTCGCCGATGGCCGCGTGCAGCCAGTCCGGGCAGCCGTTTCCCTCGTTGCCGAACAGCAGGCCGTCGCCGTCCGCGTAGCGCACGTCCCAGAATGGCCGCCGGCTCTTTGTGGTGAACAGCCAGAGGCGGGACGGCCGCGCCGGGCTCGCCAGAAAGGCCGGCCAGTCGTCGTGATGATGCACGTCGAGCGCGTGCCAGTAGTCCATCCCCGCCCGCTTGAGCTGCCGGTCGGTGATGCGGAACCCGAGCGGGTGGATCAGATGCAGGCGCGAGCGGGTGACGGCGCACAGGCGGCCCACATTGCCGGTGTTCTGCGGGATCTGCGGCTCGAAAAGCACGATGTGCAGCATCGCCTCCGCCGTAGCGCCCCGGCGGCCGCGCCGCAAGGGCAATAGCCGATAGCAGATCGCAAATAGCCGAGATTCGATCGGCTATGTGCTATCGGCGATTGGTCATTCGACGGCGAAGCCGTCGTTGTCCGCGGTCAGGACCCACGATTCGCCGTCGCCGCCCGCCCGCGCGAGCGCGGCCGCCATCGCGGCGCGCACGCCCGCCGCGGCCGGGCGTTCGCAGACGCACAGGACGCCGGACCCGCTGCCGCTGAGCCAGCCGGTCAGCGCGCCCGCCGCCACGCCGGACTCGATCGCCTCGCGGCCGCCCAGGATCCGCGGCAGGCGGTACGGCTCATGCAGGAAATCCGCGACCGCATGCCTCAGCTTCGCATACTCGCCCGTCGCGAACGCCGCGACGAGGAAAGCGGCCGCATTCACGCTCCGGACCGCGTCCACATGCGGGATGCGCCTCGGCAGCACGCGGCGCGACTCCCGCGTCCGCATCTCGATGCGCGGGGCGACAACCACGAACGCCAGGTCCGGCGGCACGGTGATCCGCACGCCGTCGAGGTAGGCGCCGCTGACCGGCGAGGTGCGCGACACGCAGAAGCCGCCGAAGACCGCGGCGGCCGCGTTGTCGGGATGGCCCTCGAGCGCGGTCGCCAGCTCGACGATCTGCCGCGGCGCCAGCCCGACCCCGGTCAGGGCGTTGAGTCCGGCAATCACGCCGACGCGGACC
>CAZKDK010000457.1:0-1768 GCA_964551145.1 uncultured Opitutaceae bacterium
CGCGGCCGCGCTGGCGGAACTTCGGGAGCGGCTCGCGCGAGCCGCACCGCACACGGCGCCGGCTGATGCCGCCCCGCCGGCGCAGCCGGAGCCGGCGAGGGCACCGACTGTCGTCGTGCCGGCCGCGCCGCCTGGGCCCGTCCCGCCCTCCCCGACGATGACCCGGAAGCTGTTTCAAAGGCTGCTCCGCGCGCCCGCCGGCAATCCCGAGGCCGCGGCGGCGACGCCGGTCCAGGCGGAGGTGGTGGCACCGGCGCCCGAGCCCGCGACGCCGGCGTCGACGGCGTCCACCCCGCCGACCCCCGCCGCGGAGCCCGGCCCGTTCCCCGCCCCGGACCCCTGGGCGCTGGACATGCTGGCCAGCCGCCTCGGCCTGTCGGATTTCGAACAGAAGGTGCTGCTGCTCTGCGCCGCCCAGGAGCTGGATACGCGCATCGCCGGCCTTTGCGCGCAGGCGCAGGACGATTCCCAGAAGCCGTTCCCGACATTCGCGCTCGCCCTGGCCCTGTTCGAGGATCCGGCCTGGGAGGCCCTCGCGCCGGAACGACCCCTGCGCTACTGGCGGTTGATCGAGATCAATCAACCGCCCGCGCAGGCGCTGACCGCGAGCGCGCTCCGGGCCGACGAACGGATCGTCAACTTCCTGAAGGGGCTGAACTACCTCGATGACCGCCTGTCGCCCCTCTTCTCGGCGCTGGAGCTGGCGTCCGGATCCGTCTCGCTCGGCCGGACCCAGGAGGAACAGGTCGATGCGATTCTCCGCGGCTGGCAGCAGGCGGCCGCCGCCGGGCCGCTGCCCGCGGTGCAGCTGATCGGGCCCGATCCGCTCAGCAAGCAGCTCATCGCCTATCACGTGGCCTCCCAGCTCAACCGGCGCCTCCACCGTCTCAACGCCGAGCTGCTGCCTTCGGCCGCGGGCGAACTGGAGCTGCTGGCCCGGCTGTGGCAGCGCGAGAGCCGGCTGCTGCCGCTGGCGCTCTATTTTGACGCCGAGGAGCTCAGCGGACCCGACGCCGAGCGCTCGGGACCCGTCAGCCGCTTTCTTTCCCGGAGCGACGGGATCTTCTTCATCGGCGTCCGCGAATTCAATCCGCGGCTCGGCCGGGCGCAGCAGGCCATCGACGTGGCGAAGCCCGCGGTCGCGGAGCAGCAGGCCGCCTGGGCGACCGCCCTCGGCTCCGCGGCGGCGGACGCCCCGGCGCGGCTCGCCGGCCAATTCAACCTCAACCTGCCGAGCATCGAGATTCTCGCCGGCCTCGCCCGCGCGCAGGCCGCCGGCGACCCGGGGTCCCTGCCGGACGCCGCCTGGAGCGTCTGCCGCACCAGCGAGCGGCCGCGCCTCGATTCGCTCGCGCAGCGCCTGGAGCCCAAGGTCGGCTGGGACGACCTCGTGCTGCCCAGGGCGGAGACCGACCTCCTCCGGCAGATCGCCGCCCAGGCGGCGCAGCGCAACCGCGTCTATGCCGAGTGGGGGTTCGACCGGAAGATGAACCGCGGCTTCGGCATCAACGCCCTTTTCGCCGGCGAGAGCGGCACCGGCAAGACGATGGCCGCGGAGGTCATCGCGAGCGACCTGCGCCTCAATCTCTACCGGATCGACCTGAGCCAGGTGGTGAACAAGTACATCGGCGAGACCGAGAAGAACCTCCGGCGGCTGTTCGACGCGGCGGAGGACGGCGGCGCCATCCTGTTCTTCGACGAGGCGGACGCGCTCTTCGGCAAGCGCAGCGAGGTCAAGGACAGCCACGACCGCTACGCCAACATCGAG
>CAZKDK010000458.1:0-1748 GCA_964551145.1 uncultured Opitutaceae bacterium
CGCGCGAACTGCATGTTCATCACGTTGACGCAGGCGATGGCGAGGATGCTCAGGCAGAAAACCAGCATCGTCCACAGGAGGCCCCGGAGGTTGGGCGGGGTGAAGGTCTGGATCAGCGGTTCGACGAGCGCGGTGTCGAACTTCTTGTTCGTGTCCGGGAACGCCGCCGCCAGCTGGCGGGCGAAGCCGGTGAACTCGGCCGCCGCCTGGTCGAAGGTCACGCCGGGTTTGAGCAGCCCGAGGACCGCCGGCGTGCCGCCCTGCGCGTTGCGGTCGTTGCGCGGGGCCGGCGGGTATTCGCTGTAGAGCGGCACCCAGATCTCCTCATTGATGGGGAAGGCGAACCCCGGGGGCATCACCCCGACGATGGTCGCGGGCTTGCCGTTGATGCGGATGTTCTTGCCGATCACGTCCCGGCTGCCGCCGAAATCGCGCTGCCAGAGCTGGTGGCTGAGGAGCGCGACCTTCTCGGCGCCGATCCGGTTGTCCGGCGCGGCGAAATCGCGGCCGATCAGGGGCGCAACGCCGAGGATCCGGAAGAAATCGGGCGTCACGTAGGCGCCGGTGCGCCGTTCCGGGCGGCCGTCGATAGTCAGGTTGACGGTCGCGCCGGGGATGTAGGCGGCGAGGCGTTCGAACGATTTCTGCTGCTCGCACATCGCCTCGTAGTCGAGGGTGAAGATCTGGCCGCCGAAACCGTTGGCGTTGGCGTTGCGCTGGGTAACGTCGATGACCTGCACGCCCGCCAGGCGGGCCGCATTGGGAAACGAGAAGCCGCGGAGCATCGTGCCGTTGAGCACGCTGAACATCGTGGCGACGCCGCAGATGCCGATCGCGATGACCGTGACGGCGAGGAAACAGAATCCTTTTTCCTTGGACAGGACGCGCGTGCCGACGCGCACGTCCTGGAAGAATGATTCGAGAATCATGGTGACGCTGGATTGAGGAGCCGGGCGGGCCGGCGGGTGCGGGAGATGGAGCGGGCGGATGCCGGAAGGCCGGCGCTGCAGCGGGTGCGGCCGCAGCTGCGCCGGTCTTCGGCAAAACAGGACGCAGAAGGCGTGCCATGCATGCGCGCAGCCGCAAGATCCGGAAGAACTGTGGTTTGCGATTTTTCAGCCGGAGTGGCGTCACCCAATTCGTCCGCCTTTGGAACGGAGCTTTCCCGAAATTGGGACGGGTTTCGGGTCGGGGGGCGGGCTGCAAGCGCCGCGCAATCAGCGTGGCGGCGGTGTCTCGGCACGGAGAAGCAGCGGGTAGTGAGGAGCGAGTAGCGGGTGGCGAGCAGACGGGTAGGAGACGATGGCTGGAGTTCTGGCGGGCGGAGATGCTCGCTACTGACTGCCTACTCCGCCCGCAGGGCGACCATGGGGTCGATGCGGGAGGCGCGGCGCGCCGGGAACCACGCGGCCAGCAGCGCCACGCCGGTCAGCAGCACCGTCACGGCGGCGATCGTGACCGGGTCGTAGGCGGACACCCCGGGCAGGAAATGCGCCAAGGCGTTTCCGGCGAACCACGCGCCGACCAACCCGAGGACGAGGCCAACGCCGACGAGGCGCAATCCCTGAATGACGACCATCCGGACGACGTCGCCGGGCTGCGCGCCCAGCGCCATGCGTACCCCCATCTCGGCGGTGCGCTGGTTGACGTCGTAGGCCATCACCCCGTAAAGGCCGATCGCGGCGAGGAGAAGGGCGATCGCGCCGAGGCCGGCGAGCAGGGTGGTGGCGAGGCGGCTCGCGAGCAAC
>CAZKDK010000459.1:0-1745 GCA_964551145.1 uncultured Opitutaceae bacterium
GTTCATCAACGCCACGGCGAGCTGGCTGGCGCAAAGGAGGAAAACCAGGGTGAAGAAGCCGAATCTCCACCCCGCGACACCCAGCGTGTGGGCTTGCAGCAGGAACCCGCCCGTGGCGAGCAGCGTGAGCAACCCGATGCCGCCCGCATAGAACGTCAGCGGAAAACGGTGGATGCCCCGTTCGACGGTCGTCCGCCAGGGCCACCGCACCTTCGCCGCGCGCCACAGCGCCGCCTGCCCCTTGTCGATCAGATAGAAGCCCACATGGGCGGTCCGGTTCCCCCGGCCCTTTTGCCGGGCGCTGTCGGCGGCCAGCTGGATCGCCTGCCGCGCGACATCCGCTTCCGAATGCCGGCTGTGCCGGGAAATGGCCTCGACCGCATGGCGATAGCGATCGCGGGTCGGAAAATCCATCCCGCTGTACACGTCGGCCGGGTCCGAGCGCAGGGTCCCCTCGACCAGACTCAGGGTCTCCACGAACTCCTTCCAGTCCATGGCGCTCAGGAAACGGAGGCTGGCAATGCTGTGGCTGACGGAAACCTGGTCGGCGGCCTGGTTCTGACTCTCCAGCCGGACCAGCTGCTCGATGGACAACCCCTGCTCGACGAGGCGCTGCTCGAGCCAGCTGCGCGCGAGATGCAGCACCGGACTTTGCCGCGACAAACGCTGGCAGAACTCCGCCACGAACGAGCTGGTCACGGGAAGATCGGACTTCGCCATGTCCGCCACCACGATGACCAGGCGGGACGGGTTCTTCTCCGCCATCGCCTGCAGACGGTCCACCCATGCGTCCGCGAGATCGCGGTCCTCCCGGGCGAACGTCAGCCGGGCGGCGATGCGCTGCAGGTTTTCGATCAACCCCAGGCGCAGCATGATGGGGATCGCCCACAACTCGCCCAGTTTCAAGGGATCCACCGTCTGGTAGGCGGCAATGAAGGCGCTGAGCGGTTCCGCGTCGATCTGCGCATCCACGTGCGAGATCAACTCGAGCACGATGTCGTAGACGCGCGGAAGGCCTGCCGAAGGACCGTTGATGAGCCGTGGCAGCTCCCGGCTGTAGCCCCTGGGCAGATGCCGCCGGGCCATCTGGATCTGCTCCTCGATCAGGTAGAAGTTGTCGAGGAACCATTCGGCGGCGGGGGTGATGCGCCGGCTTGGATTCACGGCGAGCGTCGCGCGATTGAAGGCGCGGAGTCCCTCCTCGTTTCCATCCAGTCGCGCCAACAGGCGGTTGGAGCTGCGCTGGGGGGCGACCTGGTGATCCGCCGCCAGGGCCCGGGCATGGCGCGCGAGTTGCTCGACGCTGAACAATTCGGCCCGCAGAGGCGGATCGCGCGCGCCCGGACCCGGGCGCGCCTGCCGGGCCATCCAGGTTTGCCAGCGTAACGAGAGAATCCCCATGTTGTGCTTACTTTTCGGATGCGATCCCCGGCCCGACCCCATTCAAAGGAGCCCATCCGGGCCGCGTCTCAAGCCGGTCGGGCAAAAACCCGCCGCCGCGCGGTGATCGGAGGCCGCCCGGCGCCGGGCGAACGGCCGTCTGCCCGCCGGACCGCGGACGATCCGCCGCCGCTCCCGACGGCAACGCCGCCATCGCCAGGCCCGCAACGCCGCCACGACACCGGCTGGCTTCCGCCAGCCTCATCGGCAGGGTCCGCGTTCTTCCGAGGGAACGCAGACCCCCGTCAATCCGTTCTTTCCCGGTCTGGGGCGTGCCCGCAGCGCGGAACGACGCCGGCGTGTGT
>CAZKDK010000460.1:0-1736 GCA_964551145.1 uncultured Opitutaceae bacterium
GCCGCTCGCCGCTGCTGGCCGTGACGCTGCTCGTCGGCCTGTTCGCCCTCGCGGGCGTGCCCCCGTTCGTCGGCTTCATGGCCAAGCTGTCGCTGCTCACGGCCGCGCTCGCCCGGGGCCACCTCGTGCTGGTGATCGTGGCCGTGGTCAACTCCGCCATCGCGATCTACTACTATCTGCAGGTCATCCGCCAGGCGGTGTTCGGGGCGACCGACGCCGCCACGGCCGCGGAGCCGATCGTCCTCACCTGGCCGACGCGCGTCCTGTGCGTCGCGCTGATCGCGGGGATCGTCGCCCTGGGCGTCTTCCCGGGCCCCGTGATCGACGCGATCTCGGGCTCGCTCGCGTTCCTCGCTCCCTGAGGCCGGCGCCGGGCCTCAGAACGGAAACCCGATCGAGAGCAGCAGCGTGCCCGACGGGTCGCGCGGCCTCGGGTTGAGATTGTACCCGTACTCGAGCCGGATCGGGCCGATCAGCGTCTGGTAGCGCAGGCCCAGGCCGACCGTATAGAGCCGCTCGTCAAACGGATAGTCGGCCAGGCGGACCGCCGTGCCCAGCGCATCGCCGAAGGCCACCACCGTCCATTTCGAGGTCAGGGCCTGCTCCAGTTCCAGGTTCAGCTGCAGGAAGGCCTTGGCGCCCACGAACTGGCCGTCGGGGGCGCGCGGAGCCGCCTCGCCGCTGCGATAGCCCCGGATCGAGCCGTCGCCGCCGGGGAAGAAGCGCACATTGACCGGCAGCTGCGCGTCGCCGAGCGCGCCCATCGTCGTGACCACGCCGTGGGTGAACCCGACATGGATCCAGTGGCCCCGGCCGATCGGCCGGTGATAGGAGCCGCTCAGGGTGAGCTGCTGGTAGTCCACCTGGCCGCCCAGGCGCCGGCTCGCCTCGGTCAGTTGCACCGCGACCTTGTAGCCCCGGTGCGGCGCCAGCGGATTGTCCCGGCGGTCGCGCACCAGGCCGACCTCGACACTGGCCACGTTGGTCTGGCTGAGGTCGGTCGGGCTCGTGGCGAGCTCGTTGCTCGTGCTGCGCAGGCGCTGGAAGCTGTACCCGGTCGTGAGGTTGGCCCCCAGCCCGCGCAGCGGCCAGAGCAACGCGACGTTCGCCCCGTACTCGGTGCGCACGAACGACAGCTCCTGCCGCCGCAGCCCGAACAGCCGCGCGCTGCCGTCGACCGCCGTGCCGAAAAGTTCCGGCACCGTGTAGGTGTAGTTCAGCTGCGTGCTCTTGATCGACTGCACCAGCTTCAGATCGTCGGTGTTCGCCCGGCCGAACAGGTTGTAGTGCTTCCACTCCACCCCGCCGCGGAGCTCGTCGTAGCTCCCCCAGCCGAAGAGCAGGTCGACCTCCTCCCGCCGTCCCTCGGTCAGCTGGTAGACCGCGTCCCGCACGGGCCCGTCCGGCGGATCCTGGCGCAGGGTGATGTTGGCGAACACGCCGAGGCGGCCCAGCCGGGCCGCGCCGTCATCGAGCGGGATCGGGTCGAGCGGGCCGCCCGGCACCGCGCGCACGAGGCGCCGCAGCACCGATTCGCGCGTGCGCGCGTTTCCCACGAACCGCACCGCGCCCAGCCGGACGGCCGCGCCTGGTCGGATGTGCGCGACGACGGTGACCGCGCGACGATTCGCCTCCGGCGGCGCCGCTTCCGCCGTCAGGGCCACCTGCACGTCCGGATGGCCGCGCTGATAGTACCACCGGCGGATCGCCGTGGTGGTGTCCTGCCGCCAGAGCTC
>CAZKDK010000461.1:0-1731 GCA_964551145.1 uncultured Opitutaceae bacterium
GGGCGAGGCCCTCGACGATCGCGGTCTTGCCCACGCCCGGCTCGCCGATCAGCACCGGATTGTTCTTGGTCTTGCGCGAGAGGATGCGGATGGTGCGGCGAATCTCCTCGTCGCGGCCGATGACCGGATCGAGCTTCCCCTTCCGGGCCTGCTGCACGAGGTCGATGCCGTATTTCTCGAGCGCCTGGTAGGTGGTCTCGGGATTGTCGGAAGTCACCCGCTGGCCCCCGCGGACCTCGCTGAGCGCCTGGAGCGTCTTGGTGCGGTCCAGGCCGAAGCTCTTGAAGAACTTCTTCAACGCCTCGGGCTTGGCCACCTCGACCAGGCCGAGCAACAGATGCTCGGTGCTGACAAACTCGTCCTTCAGGTTCCGCGCCTCCTCCTCGGCCCGGGTCAGCACCTCGTTGACCGCCTGCGTCACGTAGATCTTCGAGACGTCGACGCTGCCCGTGACCTTGGGCAGGCGATCGAGCTCGCGCTCGGCCGCCAGCTGCAGGGCGCTCACGGTGAGGCCGACCTTTTCGACCAGCGCAGGCACGATTCCCCCCTCCTGGCCGAGCAGCGCCGCCAGCAGGTGCCAGGTCTCCACCTCGTTGTTGGAACGTCGGCGGGCCTGATTCTGCGCCTCGGCGACGGCCTCGCGCGCCATGACGGTGAGCCGGTTGGGGTCCATGATGAAAGGTCAGCGCATGCGGCGCGCCAAACCGCTCCCGAGGCGGACCGGCCGGGGCGGTGTGCCACTCCCGGGACACCTTGGCCGCCGGCGGGACTCCCCGGCGCAAGCCGCGCCCAGGCGGCGCCGAGTCAGAGACGGCCCGACCGAAACCCCTGCCCGCGCCCCGACGTCCCGTCGGCCGCCCGGTTTGAACTCAAAAAAAGCCCACGGGCGATGCAGCCGTCCAGAAAAGCTATTACATCCCCTATGCATTCACTTTTCCAATCCAACGCACCGACCGTGGGCTAAGTCTTCAGAGAGGTTTCGTCTCAAACAACGAGGCCGGGAGCGGACCTATTTCTGAGAAGAAAAGGCCGGCTGTCCAGAGAACATTCACAGACACGCGCCCGCGGGCGAAGTTCAAGGGAAAATCCCGGCTTCGTCCCGGCGCCGGCCGGCCGGGCCGGTTACTTTTTCAGATACTGGACGATGTGGGTCAGGGTCTGCTTGGCGTCGCCCAGCACCATCATGGTCTTCGGATCGTAGAACAGCTCGTTGTCCTCGCCGGCAAAACCCGCGCCCATGCTGCGCTTGAGGACGATCACGTGCCGGGCCTGGTCCGCATTGAGGATGGGCATCCCGTAGAGGGGACTGCTCTTCTTGTGGCGCGCCGCGGGGTTGGTGACGTCGTTGGCGCCGACGACCACGACGACATCGGTGTTCTGGAAGTCGTCGTTGATGTGGTCCATCTCAAAGAGCAGCTCGTAGGGAACGTTCGCCTCGGCCAGGAGCACGTTCATGTGCCCGGGCATGCGGCCGGCCACGGGATGGATGGCATACCGCACCGTGGCGCCGCGCGCGATGAGCAGGTTCGTCATCTCGTGGACGATGTGCTGGGCCTGGGCCACGGCCATGCCGTAGCCGGGAATGATGATGACCGAGCCGGCGTTCTCCAGCATGAGCTTGGCGTCCTCGGGCGTGTAGCGGATGACGGTGCGGGTCTCCTCCTGCTGGGCGCCGGCGGCCGGGGCGGACCCGACGGCCCCGAACAGCACGTTGGCGAACGAGCGGTTCAT
>CAZKDK010000462.1:0-1723 GCA_964551145.1 uncultured Opitutaceae bacterium
CGCCATTGCCGATGCTGACCATGGCGATCACGGCGCCCACGCCGATGATGATGCCGAGCGCCGTGAGGATGGAGCGCATTTTGTTCCGGCGCAGCGCGCGCAGGGAAACGGTGACCGTATTGACGGTGCGCATGGTCAGGCCGAGGTCAGTTTGGCGGCCGCCTCGGCTTCCCGGAGCTTCCGCATCTCCACGTCGGCGTTCAGGCGGTCCGCGACGGCTTCATCGCGCACCAGGACGCCGTCGCGGAGGATGAGGTTGCGCCGGCAGTAGTGAGCGATGTCCAGCTCGTGCGTGACCATCACGATGGTGATCCCCTCGTCGTTGAGCTTCTGGAACACGCCCATGACCTCGACCGACGTCTTGCTGTCGAGATTGCCGGTCGGCTCGTCGGCGAGGAGGATCTCCGGGTCGTTGACCAGCGCCCGGGCGATGGCGACGCGCTGCTGCTGGCCGCCGGAAAGCTGGTTGGGAAAGTGGTCGGCGCGGTCCGCCAGCCCGACGATCTCGAGGCTGTGCAGCGCCCGCTGGCGCATCTCCCGCGTGGAGTGGTGCCGCCTGCCGTAGAGCATCGGCAGCTCGGCATTCTCGAGCGCGGTCGTCCGGGCGAGGAGGTTGAATCCCTGGAAGACGAAGCCGATCTTGGCATTACGGATGTCGGCGAGCTCGTTGCGGGCGAGCTGGGAGACGTCGACCTCGTCGAGGAGATACCGGCCGCGGGTCGGGCGGTCGAGGCAGCCGAGCAGATTCATCAGCGTGGACTTGCCGGAGCCGCTGGCGCCCATCAGGGCCACGAACTCGCCCCGCTGGATCTCGAGCGTGACGCCGCGCACGGCGTGGACGGGCACGTCGCCGGAGCCGTAGATCTTGTGGAGATCCTCGATCTTGACGACAGCGGGCATGGGCAGGAGGTGGCGAGGGCCGGACCTAGCGGCGGATGCCGCCGGCGCCGCCGCCCGCAAACGGATTGGCGGCCGGCCGGCCGTTGGCGGTGGTCGCGCCGGGCGCGGCCACACCGGTGACGACGGCATCGCCCTCCCCGAGTCCCGAAACGACTTCGGTGTAGATGCCGTCGGTGATGCCGAGCTTGACGCGGACCGCCTCGAGGACGGCCGTCGTCGGGTCGGAACCGGTCAGCTTGTAGATCGTGCGCGTGGTTGTGCCTCCGCTGGCGCGCTGGCCGCCGGCGAACCGGCTGAAATCGACGTCGAGCCCGCGGTCCTTGGCGAGCTGCTGGGCCTTCTGGATGATGTCGGGCGTCGGCGGGCCGTTGCCCGGGGCAAAGCCGGCCTCGCGCAAGAGCGCGAACGCGGCCCGCCGGGGATCCTGTCCGGTGGCCGGGGCGGCACCGGGCGCGGCATCGCGGCTGACCGCCGCGGCCGGTTCGACAGTTGACGCGGGTTTGGGCAGCAGTTCCTCCGGCAGACGCGCGCGCAGGGCGCTGTTGGCGAGGCGGAGGGCGTTGTCACGCTGGGCGATCACGATCGACACGTTGGCGGTCATCCCCGGCCGGAGCTTCAGGTCGGGGTTGTCGACGTCGATGATCGTCTGGTACACGACCACGTTCTGCTGCGTCTGCGGCGAGTTGCGGATCTGGCTGACGCGCCCGCGGAACGCCTGGTTGGGAAACGCGTCGACGGTGAAGTTGACCGATTGGCCGACCGCGACCGTGCCGATGTCGGCTTCCGCCACCGCGGCGATGATCTGCATCTTCGTCAGGTCGTT
>CAZKDK010000463.1:0-1721 GCA_964551145.1 uncultured Opitutaceae bacterium
CGGAACGCCGCCGTCGATCGCGAAGCCGAACGCGAACGGATCAAGGCCGGTCCGCTGGAAGAACGCCGCGCCGGATGCATCCCCCATGCTGCGCCCGGCGGCGCGCCGGGCCGCCGTTCCGGAACCCGCGGCGCGGCGCGTCACGGTCACGCGGCCGTAGAGCTGCACCGCCAGACCCAGCGTATCGAAACCGGAGCCGCAGTTGGACGTGCTGGCCGGAACGCGGACGGTGACGGTATCGCGCACGCTCATCGAATCACCGCCGGTACCTGATCGCGCGGGCGGTATCCCGCTGCTCGGCGCGCTTCTTCAGATCCTCGCGCTTGTCGAACATCTTCTTGCCGGTTCCCAGCGCCACTTCCACCTTCACCAGCGCATCCTTGAAATACATGCGCAGCGGCACGAGCGCCCGCCCGCCCGCATCAAGTGCCTGGGCGATCTTGCGGATCTCGTGCTTGTGGAGCAGCAGCTTGCGATCGCGGCGGACGTCATGGTTGTTGTTGGTGCCGAATTCGTAGAGGTCGATGTGCGCGTTGCAGAGCCAGACCTCGTCCCGCTGGACGCGCCCGAAGGCGTCGTTGATCTGGGCGCGGCCGTTGCGGATCGATTTGACCTCGGTGCCGCGCAGGGCGATGCCCGCCTCGAACTTGTCCTCGATGAAATAATCGCGCCGCGCCTTCGAGTTGCGGATCTCGGTATAGCGGCCGGAATCGGTCAGCTGGGCACACATGGGAATCGGCCGGCAGGGTCCCGGGCGCCGGCGGTCCTGACTTGGATTCCGGCTGGCATTAAGTCCACCAAATTCCTGGCCGGTAACCGCGGCCGATGCGGTCGAGGCCCGTTTCGGAGGCGTCCACCCGGGAACCGCGCGCCAGCCGGTTCACCCAAGGGCCTCCGATCTGCCCCCCCGGCTACGGGATCTCCGGGATCTCGTAGTTGATCTTGGCCTCGATGACCTCGCGAAGCGCAATGTCCTCGGGCGAAAGCTTTTCGAGCGATTCGACCAGCGGACGGCTTCCCCGTTTGAGCTGCTTCACGCGGCGGGAGACCACGTTGACCAGTATGTTGGGGTCGCTGATGACCTTAAGGGCTTCTTTGATGTAATCGTCGCGCATGGAGAGGACGCTCGCGGTCGGGGAAACGGCAATGGCTACGTCCCCCTGCCCCGGGGTCAAGGGTATATTTGGGCGGCCCCGGGCCCGGAACACCGCTTTGGCTCGCTCCGCCGCCCCCCGGCCGCCTAGATAAACCCATGTTCGTCGCCTGGACCACGGTGGCCAAACCGGAAGACGCCGCCCGGCTCGCGCGCGGGGCCGTTGACGCGCGCCTGGCCGCCTGCGTGCAGGTCGAGGGGCCCGTGACCTCGCACTACCGATGGCAGGACCGGCACGAGGAGGCGCCCGAGTACCGGCTCCTGTTCAAGTTCTTGCCGGAACAGGCGGACGCGCTTGAAGCGTGGATTCTCGCCCGCCACCCGTACGAAACACCCGAATGGGTGGTGGTGCGCGCAGAGCGCGTTTCGGGAAAATACTTGTCTTGGGCGCGGGCGACCTCTAAATCCGCCCCCTCCCGCAACCCGCAATCCCCAGCCTGATTTCCGTCATGTCGCAACACAACAGCCTGCAATCCGTCAAGGGCATCACCCGCAAGCGCAATGTGCTCAAGCGCTTTGAGCGCGTCGAGGTGCTCAAGAAGCGCGGCCAGTGGAAGGAAGGCGACCG
>CAZKDK010000464.1:0-1684 GCA_964551145.1 uncultured Opitutaceae bacterium
GGCTCGATCCACCCCGGTCGCGCCCGCCGATCGCCCAGGCCCGCCAGCGAGCGCAGCGCGAAGCCGGGAAAGAGCGACGGGAAGTCGGCGTCGCGGAAGGACCGGAAGTGACAGTTGGGGTTGAACGCACAGCCGCACGCCGGGCACTCGACATTGTGCCGGCGCTCGCGCCACGGCACGCTCACCAGGATCCAGCGGCGGGCGACGCGGCCCAGTTCCGTGCGCGCCCGATCGTACTGATCGAGCGGCAGGTGTTCGATCACCTCCAGCGCACCGACCGCGTCAAACGCGCCGTCGGGGAACGGCAGCGCGTCCACCGACGCGACCCGCGCGTCCACGCCGAAAACCCGCCGCGCATACTCGACCTTCTCGGGGGTGAGCTCGACGCCGGTCCCGGCGATGCCGCGCGTGTCCCGCACCAGGCGCAGGAAATGCCCGAATCCGCAGCCGGCGTCGAGCAGGGTCGCGACTCCGGCCGGCAGCACCGCGGCGGTCACCTGCAGGCGCTGGCGCTCTGTCACCAGGGGATCGATGAACCGCGCGACATAGGCGTCGGGGGTCAGGCCGCGGAAATTGGACCAGTAGGGGTTGCTCATGGCACATCGGCGGACCGGCCGTCGTCAACCGGTCACCTCGAGTCTCCAGGAAAGCCGGTCCCCAGGCAAGCCGTCCGATGCCCGGGAGGCGCCCCGAGGTTTTGCTTCCTCTCCCCCCCGGATCGCTGGCAGCATGTCGTCCATGTCGGCCGGAACGAATCCGCCGCCCGCCGCGACCGTCCCGCCCCCCGGCGGTTTCCCGCGATGACCTCCCCTGATCCCGAAGCCCTGCGGCAGGAATACAACGAACACTACCGTCGGCCGTTCGACCATTGGTCGTGCCACGATCCCGCGCAGGCGGCGGAGATCGTCGCGTTGGTGCGACGCCAGATGTCCGCGCTCGCCGGCCCGCCGATTCCCGGCGCCAGCGTGCTCGACGTCGGCTGCGCCAAGGGCCACATCTGCGAGGCCTTTCGGCAGGCCGGCTGGGAGGCCCATGGCTTGGATTACTCCGACGTGGCGGTGGCCCGGGCGACCGCGCTGTTCCCGGCCTGTCGCTTCCACCACATGGACGGGATGAACCCCCGGTTTGACCGCGCGTTCGACCTGGTCTTCATGCGCGGATTCAGCGGCTGCAACACCCTCGACCTGGAAGCGGTCGCGGCCCTGTGCAACCGCTACGTCGCCCTGCTTCGGCCCGGCGGTTTCCTCGTGCTCGGATACTCCACCGATTTCAGCGGCCGCCATCGCCCGGGCGACACGGCCTGCTGGGACCAGCGGCAGATCGACCGCCTCCACGCGTTGCTGGCGGCCCCCTGCCTCGGGTCCGTCGTCATCCCGCCGCGCAGCGTCCTCCGCGATCTGCGCGTCCGGGTCGGCCGGCTCCTGGGCCGGCGCCCCAAGTATTACCTCTACCAGTTCCTGCGGACCGCGCCGGCAGACCCGCCGCCCGGGCGACCGGGACCGCTTCCGCCGCCCGGGGAATGACCGGCGGCGGGTGCGCGGCCGCGCGCCCGGGGCCGGCGCGGAAAACTGCTTTGCAGACCGGCCGCGCGGTTCCTAGCATGCACCGCGATGCCGACTGCCCTTGTGCTCTGCATGGCCGACCCGGCCGGCAATCCCCGCCCCAACCGTATGATCCGGTGCCT
>CAZKDK010000465.1:0-1674 GCA_964551145.1 uncultured Opitutaceae bacterium
TCCGCTGCACGCAGTAGGTGCATTTCTCCATCACGCCGCGTTCGCGCACGGTCACATCGGGATTCTGCTGCAGGTTGGCCGGCGCGTCGCGCGGCGCCCGGTGGTCGAAGAAATTGAAGCGCCGGACCTTGTAGGGGCAGTTATTGGAACAATAACGGGTGCCGACGCAGCGATTGTAGACCATGTCGTTCAAACCCTCGCTGCTGTGCACGGTCGCGCCCACCGGGCACACGAGTTCGCAGGGCGCGTCTTCGCACTGCATGCACGGGACGGGCTGATGCACCACGCGCGGGCTGGCCGGATCGCCCTCGAAATAGGTGTCGACCCGGATCCAGTGCATCTCGCGTCCGCGGGCCACCTGGTCCTTGCCGACCACGGGAATATTGTTCTCCGCCTGGCACGCCACGATGCAGGCGTTGCAGCCGAGACAGGTGCTGAGGTCGATCGACATTCCCCACGCATAGCCGCCGGTCTTCCACGGCGGATACAGCGTGGGACTGGCCCGGGGCGGCGGGACGCGCACCGCATCCGGGTCGACCACCCGCACCAGGTCGCGGCCCTCCATCGCGAAGTGCTGCTGCGTCGTCACGAGCTGGTGGCGTTGCCCCGTCCTTTTGACGTGCAGGCCGGAAAGCCGCCAGAGAGCGTTCACCGCGCGGAGACGATACGCATCGAACCCGTGCCCCGTCCCCACGGACCCCGCCGCCGTCCGCCCGTAACCCAGCGAGAGGGTGACGCAACCCTCGGCCTGACCCGGCATGATCATGGCGGCCGCGTCGACGGCGAGCGGGCCAACCGACAACGCCAGCAGGTCGCCGTCGGCGATCCCGAGTCGCGCGGCCAAGGCGGGGCTGATGAGCGCGGCGTTATCCCACACCAGATGCGTCAGCGGTTTGGGCAGCTCCTGCAGCCACGCGTTGTTGGCCCAGCGGCCGTCCAGGATCGTGGCGTCCGGCTGCAGAATGAGGACCGGCAGATCCTCGGCGATCGGCCGGGCGAGGACCGGGAACCCGCCGGCGGCGGCGGGGCCCGCAACGACCGGGGCCGGGGAGCCGTCGATGATCCCCGCGTTCAACCAACGATTCCAATGGAGGTCGAAATCCGATCCGCCGCGCTCCTGTTGCCACGTCTCGCGCACGATGTCATAGGCCTGGTCGCCCCGCGGCGCCGTCAACCGGCGCAGGACTTCCAGGCCGCCGCGGGTGTCATAAAGCGGTTCGATCAGAGGCTGGAGGACGGTCGCGGTGCCGTCGTACCCGCGCAGATCGCCCCAGGTTTCCAGCCAGTGACTTTCGGGCAGATGCCAGGTGCACAGGAGGGCCGTTTCATCGACGTGCCCGCCATGATGGACCGTAAACGGAACCCGGGCCAACTGGCTGGCAAAATCCAGGCCGGCCGGCGCCGTATAGGCGGGATTCGAGCCGAGCACGAAGAGATGCGTCACTTCGCCGCGGCGCATCGTCTCGCAGAGCGACGCCAGGTCTCCCGCTGACGCCTTGTCCGTGTCCGAACGCTGCGGGGCCAGGAAGCGGACCGATTTTCCAGTCGCCCCGAAGTGCGCGTTGAGCGCGAGCGCCCAGCGCTGGATGTCATCATCCTCCTCCGGCCCGGCCACGCAGACGACCGCCGGCGCCCGGCCGCGCAGATCGTCCGCGAGCGCCGTCACAAAGCGGG
>CAZKDK010000466.1:0-1664 GCA_964551145.1 uncultured Opitutaceae bacterium
TCAGCAGGCTCAGGACCTGGCGGTCCAGGTAGTTGACCGTCGTGGCGAAGAACAGGAGCGCGCAGATCGTCCAGCGGTAGCGGCCGATCTTCTCGTTGATTCGATTCAGCGTGGTCATGAGGGGTATCGGGGGGATGGGCGGCCGCCGGCGCGGCCGGTTGCGGATCAGGGAGCGGGCCGCGAGTTCAGCGCCGGGGGCTTCCGGGCCGGGGTCAGGATGACGCGGCGGAAGACAACGGTGTCCGCACCGTCGAGGATCTCCGGCGCCGACAGGCCCAGGAACTTGCAGTCGGTAAACTGGATGCCGTCGATGGTCGCGCCCGGGAATCCCTGGACGAAGAGCACCCGCGGGCTCGCCGAGCTGGTGACGTTATCGAGCCGGACGTTGCGAACGACCGGCGGATGGTCGCCCTTCGCGCCCTCCTCGTAGAGCAGGTCGATCGTGAGCACCGCCTCGGCGACGCGGTTGATGGTCACCTGGCGCATGAAGATGTTCTCCACGGTTCCGCCGCGCCGGGCGTTGGACTTGATGCGCAGCGCGCGGTCCAGATTCGGGCTGTCCATGCGGCAGCCCTCGACGAACACGTTGCGGGCGCCGCCGGAGATCTCGCTGCCGAGCACCACGCCGCCGTGGCCGTCCTTCATCGTGCAGTCGCGGATGACGATATTTTCGGCCGGCACGCCGACGCGGCGCCCGTCCTCGTTGCGGCCCGACTTGATCGCGATGCAATCGTCGCCGGTGTCGAAGACGCAGCCCTCGATCAGCACGTCGCGGCACGACTCGGGATTGCAGCCGTCGTTGTTGGGGCCGTGGCTGGCGATCTTGACCCCCCGGACGATCACGTTGGTGCAGAGCGCGGGATGGATCTCCCACATCGGCGAGCGGATGATGGTGACCCCCTCGATGAGCACGTTGCGGCACCGGTAGGCCTGGATGAAGTTCGGCCGCAGGCACCCGCCCTCGCCGAAGACGCGCTCGGCGACCGGCGCGCCGCGCTCGCCCAGGTCGTTCAGGCGCGCGCGGGCGGCCCGGTCCGGTCCGTTCTTCCACGCCCACCAGTTGTCATCCGCCGCGCCGCCGTCGAGCACGCCCGACCCGGTGATCGCGATGTCGTCCTGCTCGAACGCGTAGACGAGGGACGAGTAGTTCATGCACTCGACGCCCTCCCAGCGCGTGAAGACCGCCGGCAGATAGTCCGCGGGCGCGGTGGAGAACCGGAGCGTTGCGCCCGCGTCGAGGTGCAGGTTGACCCGGCCGAGGAGGCGGATCGCGCCGGTGCGCCACACGCCGGCCGGCACCAGGACCCGGCCGCCGCCGGCCGCGTGGCAGGCGGCGATGGCCTGCCGCAGCGCGGCCGTGCAGTCGGGGCCGCCCGGGGCGGCGCCAAAGTCCGTGATCGGAAAATCGCGCGCCGGAAACTCCGGCGCCCGGATGCGGGCGAGAATCTCCGCGGCCAGGTCCCAGCCCTGGGCCGTGGACTGCGCCGGCCCGGGTTCCGCCCGCAGCTGGTCCATCTCGATCCCGGCGAGAATGAACGACCCCACCCCCTTCAGATCGTTGGCGACCACCGGCTCGCTGACGTAGTAGTCGAAGGTGCCGTCCCGGGGCCGGCCCGCCGCGGTGGTGTAGCCGAGTCCGCCCACTTCGCATGTCTGGGTGAGGC
>CAZKDK010000467.1:0-1657 GCA_964551145.1 uncultured Opitutaceae bacterium
TCAAGGATGTGATCGCCGATGCGTTCCTGCAGCAGATCCTCACGCGCCCCGGGGAGTACGACGTGATCGCCACGCTGAATCTCAACGGCGACTACATCTCGGACGCCCTGGCCGCGCAGGTGGGCGGGATCGGCATCGCGCCCGGCGGCAACATCAACTACGTCACGCGGCACGCGGTCTTCGAGGCCACCCATGGCACGGCGCCGAAGTACGCCGGCCAGGACAAGGTCAACCCGGGCTCGCTCATCCTCTCCGGTGAGATGATGCTGCGCTACCTCGGCTGGACGGAGGCGGCCGACCTGATCGTCCACAGCCTCGAGGCGACGATCGGCGCGAAGCAGGTCACCTACGACCTGGCGCGCCTCATCCCGGGGGCGGTCGAGCTGAAGTGCAGCGAGTTCGCCTCGGCGATGATCCGCAACCTGTGACGCCGGGGGCGCCGCTGCCGCCGGCGCAGGGTTCGCCTGCCGCTTGGCGGAGCCGCGGGGCGCCACGCCTAGGCCAGCCGCGAAAAGCGCCGGTGGGACTCCGGAAAGTCAACGCCCATGGCGAACCACACGAGCAGGCCGAACGGCACGGCGTAGCGCAGCGGCTGCAGGCTGACCGCCGGAACCGGCGGAGCGGCCGGGCTGGGCAGCGCCGTGAGCACCGCGCCGGTGATCACGAACAGAAGCGCGAGCCATTGGTAGATGGCGAGTCCGCCCGAGCGCATCGTCTGCGGCTCGCCGCGATAGGCTTCCTCCATGAAGCGGGCACATGCGCTCAAGATCAGATAGGCGCCGGCAATCAGACTGAGTTCCGCTCTCTCGAACCACAGTCGGAGCAGCAAGCCGAAGATCAGCGTGTTGCCGATAATCGAATAAAGGGGGGTCGGATAAACCGGCGTGTCGCTCCAATGTGCCATCTTGCACACCCGCGACAGCGGCTGCCGGTAGCGGATGCCGAGGTTTTCCGGGCACGGGCGGCCATGGCAGCACCCCTGCACGAGGCAGCGGAGCCGACCAAGGCCCTGAATTAGCGGTGCCGCTACGGCGAAGGCGCCCAGCAGACCCCAACCTCCGCCCAACCGCGGCTGCGCGGCGAGGATTCCGAGGCTGCCGCCAAAGATGCCGCCGTAATATCCGAAGGGCCGGGAAAGGCCCGATGATGCCTCGAGCAATTGCGCCCAGATGCCCGCACCAAGCAAGCCGAAGCAAGCGACCACAATCAGGGCGGTCGTCTGTTCCGGGCCGAGCAGGGTGCCCGCCAGCCAGAGGCCGGCACAGGCCGCCAGGCCGACGTAGCCGCCGTGATTGATCACCCGCACCGGGCCGATGCGCCGGTCTCGCCACGAATTCGCCACCGCCTCGGTCAGCCGCAGCAGGGTCCGCCATAGCGCGTCGACGCGGCCAACGGCCACGAAAACGCCGAATCCCGCCACGACGTCGATTACCGAATGCATCCCGGCCGTCACACAACTGGCCGCCATCGCCGCCGCGAGCCCGAAGGCGGCCGG
This sequence comes from uncultured Opitutaceae bacterium, assembly GCA_964551145.1. GTDB lineage: Bacteria > Verrucomicrobiota > Verrucomicrobiia > Opitutales > Opitutaceae > Fen-1467. The sequence continues at coordinate 1,496 of CAZKDK010000467.1, forward strand.
TGCCGGCATCCGACCGATCCAAAGACGCGCGGCCAGGAACGCCCAGAAGACATGAAACGACGGAAATGCGCAGGAGGCGGTGTCGTAGGCGCGGTCCAGCTCAAGCAGCTGGCCCAGCCACGTCGGCGCGCCAAGGGGGCGCGGCGGCGCAGTGAGCGGAAC
>CAZKDK010000468.1:0-1646 GCA_964551145.1 uncultured Opitutaceae bacterium
CCGGCCGAGAGCACGCTGCAGAAGATCATCCGGCTCATCCAGACGGCGCAGAAGCTCAAGGCGCCCAGCGAGCGCTTCACGGACCGGTTCGGCGCGAAGTACACTTTTCTCGTGATTGGGCTTACGGACGTGATGTTCTTCGTGTGGTGGCTGGTCTTCCGGCTGCCGCCGTTCAACAACCTGCCGGGGCAAACCTCGGCGTTCTACCGGGCGATGACGCTGCTGGTCGTGGCCAGCCCGTGCGCGCTCGTGCTCTCGATCCCGTCCGCCATCCTCGCGGCCATCGCGTGGGGCGCGCGCCACGGCGTCCTCTTCCGCGGCGGGGCGGCGATCGAGAAGCTGGCGGAGGTCGACCTGGTCGCGCTGGACAAGACCGGCACGCTGACCACGGGCGAGCTGGCCGTGGTGGGCTGCGAGAGCTTCCCGTCGGGCCGGGAGGAGGACGTGATGGAACTCGCCTGCGCGCTCGAGGCGAACTCGCAGCATCCGATCGCGCGGGCCATCACCCGGCACGGCAAGGCGCACGGCGTGCGCGCGCGGGCGGTCGAGGATTTCGAGTCGCTCACCGGCCAGGGCCTGCGCGGCCGCCAAGGCGGCGCGTCCGTGCTGCTCGGCCGCCGCGAACTGCTTGAGGACGGACCGCTGGCCGGGTGGGCCCGCCAGCTCCCGGCCGCGCCGGCGGAGCTGACCGAGGTCTGGGTGCTGGCCAAGGGCGTCATCGGCCGGGTGCTCCTGCGCGACGAGATCCGCACGCAGTCGCGCGAGGTGCTGGCGCGGCTGCGGGCGGCGGGCATCCGGACCGTGATGCTCACGGGCGATCGCAGCCACGCGGCCGAGGCGGTCGCGCGCGAGCTCGGCATCGACGAGGTCAGGGCCGGCCTCTCGCCCGAGGGCAAGGTCGATGCGATCCAGGCGTTCCGCACGCAGGGGCGGAAGGTGGCGATGGTCGGCGACGGCGTGAACGATGCGCCCTGCCTGGCCGCGGCCCACGTGTCGGTGGCGATGGGCGCCCGGGGCAGCGATGCCGCGCTCGAGCAGAGCGAGGTGATCCTGATGAACGACCGCATCGACAACTTCCTCGCGGCCGAGCGGCTGAGCCGCCGGGCGCGCCGCGTCATCCGGGAGAACCTGGCGGTGTCGCTCGGCGTCGTGGTCGTGATGGTGCTGGCGGCGGGGGCCGGAATCGTTCCGCTGTCCGCCGGCGTGTTCGCGCACGAGGGCAGCACGGTGGTGGTGTGCCTGAACAGCCTGCGCCTGCTGCTGGGGAAGAACGGGTAGGGCGGCTCGGCGGGAGCCTCGCCCTCCATTCCGGGGAAACGCGCCTGCGTGGAGGGCGGACCTCCCGGTCCGCCGCTACCAAAGTCATGTAGCAGCCGAGGTCACGAGGCTGGTCCGTCAGCCTCCTCACGTCGGCTGCTACCCCAGGGGAGCTGGTACGCTGGACGGACTGCAATGCGACGAGGGCGTCGCGTCCCCAAAATGGATCCTACTCCCCGATCCAGACCTGGTCGCCGACGCGCACCTCGTCGAACAGCTCGATCACGTCGAGGTTGCGCATGACGATGCAGCCGGCGCTCTGGGGCGTGCCGATGCGCTCCTCGTGGTTGGTGCCGTGGATGTAGATGTAGCGGTCGTGGGAGTCGACC
>CAZKDK010000469.1:0-1645 GCA_964551145.1 uncultured Opitutaceae bacterium
CGGCAGCAGCTCGTCGAGGCCGAACTTGACGATGCTGTGCGTCTGGCCGCCGCAGATCTCCATGATCGTCCACGGCCGCGTGACCCGGCCGGCGATCGCCGCGGCCAGCTGCCGGACCGCTTTGGCGTCGCGGTACTCGTCGACGAGTTTCATGGAGGGTAGCGAGTAGCGGGTAGCGAGTAGTGAGTAGGCAACAGACTGCAGGCGGAAGATCGCTGATCCCCGCGAGGCCGGCGAGGACAGCCTCAGGCGGGCGGAGCCGGGGAGGCCGGCGGGTTCAGCTCGGCGAGATCGCCCATCGCCGCGAGGTAGGCGAACGTCTCGGCCGCCTCCTGCTGGTCGACGACGCTCAGCGCCATGCCGACATGGACGAGGAGGTAATCGTCGACCTTGGCCTCCGGCACGCAGGCGAGGCTGACCTGCTTAATGACGCCGCCGAAGCTGACGCGCCCCGTGCGGAAGACGGGGTCGTCTCCGTTGATTTCAAGCAGCTTGCCTGGAACGGCGAGGCACATGGGCGGGGGAAATTGGACCGGGTGAAATGTGCGCGTGAATACCGCGATGGCAAACGGGAAGGAACGCGGATCCCGTCGGCGGTCAGGGATTGCGCATCAGTCCCTCGAGCATCGGGGCGGGGGAGCCGTCCCGGTGGCGCACGGGGAACACACTCCGGTAACCCCAGACGCACCAGCCGAAGCCGTAGCGCTCGCAGTCATGGCGCACGGCGCGGACCCAGTTGATGGTCGAGTGCGGATCGGCCCGGTAATACACGCCGAACTCGCCCAGCAGAATCTCGCGCCCGGGCGCCTTGCTTTTGGCCCAGGCGGCCAGGTGCGCGAACAGCGGGTCGACGTCCTGCTCGGCGGAGAGCGTGGCGGGCAGGGGATTCGGCAGGGGATGCTCGGCGTCGACGGGGAGGTGACTGAGATCGGGAACCTGGCCCGGGAAGGGGATCGGCGGCATCTGGTCGGGCTTGGGGTACACCCAGGAGGCCTTCTGGTGCGTGAAGAGCAGGGGCTCGTAGAAATGCACGGTGACGGCGACGTTGGGGTCATTGGCCGGCAGCTCGAGGTCGTCCACGTTCGGGATCGTGTTCCATTTGTTGACCGGGAAATAGACCACGCGCGTGGGATTGGATTCGCGGATGGCCGCCAGCATGCGGGCGTTGAACACGTTCAGCTGCGCGTTCTTCTCCGCCTTCGGCTCGTTGAGGATCTCGAAGCGCAGGTAGTCTCCCTCCTTCGCGTAGCGCCGGGCCAGCAGGCGCCACAGGTTCGCCGCCTTTGTCATCAGGGCGGGATCCGTGAAAATCCGGACGTCGGATGTGGAACCGGAGTTGAAGTCGGCTCCCTCCAGGAAATGGACGTCGAGGATGGCCCCCAGGCCATGCTGCCGCACCCAGCCGAGAGCCCGGTCGAAGGGAGCGACCTTGGCCTCGTCGAGGGTGCCGTCGGGCTTCAGCCAGATCCGCGAATCGATGGGAAACCGGATGTGGTCGAAGCCGTGGGCGGCGATCCACGCCACGTCCTCCGCGGTGAACCACGGGGCGGCGTAGGTCATGCCGCCTTCATTCTGCGACAGCCAGTTGTCAATGTTCACGCCGCGCATGAAGGTGTGGGCGCGGACGGGCGCCGCCGCGGGGGCG
>CAZKDK010000470.1:0-1632 GCA_964551145.1 uncultured Opitutaceae bacterium
CATGTCGGACTGGACCCTGCTGGTGCTGCCGCAGCTCGTCCGCGGCGCGGGCCTGGCGTTGATGATGGCGCCGCTGATGGCGGCGGCGCTCAATGCGGTGCCGCGCCACGAGCTGCCGATGGCCAGCAGTTTCCTGAACGTGTTCCAGAATGTCGGCGGCTCGCTGGGCATCGCGCTGCTGAACACCTTCGTCACGAATTCGATTCACCGCCACGCCGTCCGGCTGGGCGAGGCTTTCCCGGTGGAGTCGCAGCGTTTCGACATCCGGCTGGGCCTGCGGGTCATGGGGATGGTCTTCCGTCACGAACCCGGCCTCGTCGCGAATCCGCAGAACAAGATCGCCTTCGCCGCCGCGCAGGGCATCGGCCGCCGGGCGCAGGTGCTGGGCTTCGACAACGGATTCGTCCTCGCCGGCATCATCCTGCTGTCCGCCATCCCGCTGTGCCTCCTGCTCAAGCCGGCGGCGCATCATCTGGCGGAGGAGGAGAAGGCGGCCGGGGCCGTCGAAGCCGAGTTCGTGGCGGAGTGACGCCGCCGCCCTCTTCTGCCGTACGGCGCGTGGCTTGCACGCGCCGCTCGTCTTGCCGCAAAGAGGAACAAGAGGCGCAGGGGTCTGTTTTCACAGGAGGCCGCGGAGGAAACAGAGGGATCTTTTTGCCCGGTTTCCGCCACCAACCGAAAACCCAAAACCCAAAATCAAAAACCAGCAGGGCCGCAGCTTGCACGCGCCGCTCCGTCATCTTGGTTTCTTTCGGCCGGTGCGAGACACCGGCCCTACAAATTCGATCTCTGTAGGGCGCGTGGCTTGCACGCGCCGCTCGTAGCGCGTAGCGCCAAGGATGGTGTCAGGAGCGGGAGTGGCCCCAGATCTGGTAGGGCGGGACCGCTGGGCCCGCCGCCCTTTTTTCGAACAATGCCCGCCTTCGCTTAAGCTACGGCGCGGCACCTCGCCGCAGCTTTTGCCTCGCAAAAGCGCAGGCGGGTGGTGCCAGGAGCGGGAGTCGAACCCGCGACCAAAGGCTTATGAGTCCTCTGCTCTACCACTGAGCTATCCTGGCGAACACAAACTAGAGCAACGAGTTACGAAGCTCAAGCACTGCATCAACTTTCGAGTTGTCACCCAATGTTGTAACCGTATGCTTCCGGGCATGCAATCTCAGGCTCTTGGACAGGCCCAAAGTGCTCGTAAGACGGTGTTTCATCGGGTGGCGGAAAACCTCTATCGGTTGGAACAGACGGGCGGTTATTACGGATTGCTGAAACGGGGTGACAAGCAATTTCGCCGGTCGCTCAAGACCAAGGACCGCAAGCTCGCGGACCGCAGATTGGCCGAACTGCGCGCCCAGGTCGGCAACCTGACCACGTCCGACGACGCCAGGCTGTCTTTCGACGAGATCGGCAAGCGGTGGATGGCCGCGACGGCCCACTCCCTCAAGGCGAGCAGCATCACCCGCCGGGAAACTTGTCTCAAGAACCTCGCCCCTTTCTTCGCCGGCATCGCCATCCGCAACGTTCGGCCTCAGCACTGCGAGCGATGGCTGACCGCCCGCGCGGCCAAGGTGCAGCCGCAGACCATGGCCCACGAACTCAACGTCATGCGGGCGGTCTTCGAATACGCCGTCAGGCTCGGGC
>CAZKDK010000471.1:0-1610 GCA_964551145.1 uncultured Opitutaceae bacterium
GGGCGACTACCGCAGCGACGACTGCCTGTGGTTCTTCAACTCCGTCCCGGCCTACGTCGCGGAGACGGGCGAGGTCGGCTTCTACCGGCAGGTGGTGCCGTTCGCCGACAAGGGCCGTGCGACCGTGTTCGGCCACCTGCGCCGCGCGCTGGAGTTCAACCTCGCGCGGACCGGCCGCCACGGCCTCCCGTGCGGCCTGAAGGCCGACTGGAACGACTGCCTCAAGCTCGGCTACAAGGGCGAATCGGTCTTCGTCACCTTCCAGCTCCGCCTGGGCCTGAAAATCTATGCGGAGATCGCCGAAAAACTCGGCGCGCCAAAGGAGCAGCGCTGGGCCCTCGCCGAGCTCGCCAAGCTCGACCGCAAGATCGCCAAGACCTGCTGGGACGGCGGCTGGTTCATCTGGGCGATCGGCGAGGACGGCACCGTGTTCGGCTCCAAGCGCGCAAAGGAGGGCCGGATCTATCTCAACACCCAGTCCTGGGCCATCCTCTCGGGGGCGGCCACGCCGGCGCAGGCGGACCGGGCCCTCGCGGCGGTGCGGAAGCAGCTCGCCTCCGACTACGGCGTGGCGCTCTGCAACCCGCCGTTCGCCAAGACATCGGTCCGCGTCATGCGCGCGGTGCTGTTCAATCCGGGCAACAAGGAGAACGGCTCCATCTTCAGCCATACCCAGAGCTGGATCGTGCTCGCGGAGATCGCCCGCGGTGACGGCGACCAGGCCTACGCGTACTACCGCGCGTTCATGCCGGCGGCGCAGAACGACCGCGCCGACATCCGCGAGATCGAGCCCTACGTGCACTGCCAGAGCACCCACGCGCCCGCCTCCAAGAAATATGGCCGGTCGCGCGTGCCGTGGCTCTCGGGCACCGCCTCCTGGGCCCATTACACGGCGACGCAGTTCATCCTCGGCATCCGGCCCGAGATCGACGGTTTGCGGATCGATCCCTGCATTCCGAAGGCCTGGCCTAGCTTCACGGTCAAACGCGTCTTCCGCGGCCGCACGCTGCACATCGAAGTGCGGAATCCCGCCGGCGTCTCCCGCGGCGTCAAATCGCTCACCATCGACGGCCGCGCCGTCGCGGGCAGCCTCGTCCCGGCCGCCGGTCTCAAGGACGGAGCGAAGATCGTCGCCGTGCTGGGGTGAGGCAGACCCGGTCGGTCAAGGAGAACGTCAAAGCTGAGCCGCACCTGTGGCCGGCGCGACCAGCGCGTCAGCAGCGGGCGTGACGGACACAGGCGTTGGCTGTGGCGGCTTGTCAGCCACTTCTCTTATCTTCCTCAATAATTCGCATACCTTCAGTCCAGTCGCAGTAGACCTGCCACAGCTTTACCTTACCGTCCGCAACATTTGCTTTCCACGCGGCTGGCATTGCGATTCGGTTTTTTGGAACGAGACCTCGCTTACCGTTGTAAGTCCCGGAGACCGATCCAAAAACCGCGACTGTGCCGTTTTCATTCAGCGTGGTATCCACAAGAATCTCGAAATCGGGAAACATCGCGAAATATGCCTTCCAACCTGTGATCATTTCTTTCCGACCTGACACGCGTCTACCTGATGAATCGATGAAGGTATGATCCTCTGACATTAAGTCGGCCAGAGCGGCTAG
>CAZKDK010000472.1:0-1595 GCA_964551145.1 uncultured Opitutaceae bacterium
TGATGTTCTGCGCCGCGGTGCGGCCGCCCTTCCAGTCCTTCTTGGAGGGACCGTCGACGGTCTTCTGCGTCGCCGTGTAGGCGTGCACCGTCGTCATGAGACCCTCGGTCAGGCCGAAGCCCTCCTTGAGGAGCACGTACACGAGCGGCGCCAGGCAATTGGTCGTGCAGGACGCGTTGGAGATGACGTGGTGCTTCGCCGGATCGTACTTCCCGTCGTTCACGCCCAGGACCACCGTGATGTCCTCGTTCTTGGCGGGCGCCGAGATGATGACCTTCTTCGCGCCGGCCACGATGTGGCCGTAGGACGACTTCGGGTTGTCCTTCGCCGCATCGGTGAACAGTCCGGTCGACTCGATCACGATCTGCACCCCAAGCTTGGCCCAGGGCAACTCGGCCGGCGTCTTGGCGCTGACGACCAGGATGTCGCGTCCGTTGACGACGAGCACGTCGGCTTCGGTCTTGTCCGGCGCCGATTTCTTGGAACCGACGGTCCCGTTGAAACGCCCCTGCGTCGAGTCGTACTTGAGCAGGTAGGCCAGATTGTCCGCCGGTACGATGTCGCCGACGGCGACCACATCGAACACCGTGCCGAGCAGGCCTTGCTCCACGAGGGCGCGAAAGACGAGACGGCCGATGCGGCCGAAACCGTTGATTGCGACTTTAACTGCCATGGTTTTCTCCGTTTCTGATGATGAGCGTAGTGTGCTGATTCAAGTTGACCGGCGGACACGTGCCGCCAAACCCGGCGACTCAAAGGAACCGGCCGGGGTTTGGCAAGTGCGATGGTGGCGGCGCGATTAGCGCGTTGAATCCGCCCGATTAGGCCAGCCCGGAGGCGTGGGGGCCCGACCGATGGTCGGGCTGGCCCGGTCAGCAACCGGACCGACCGGACCATAAGGTGGGGCGGGCTTTACGCCCGCCGGATCCGAAAATCGGCGGGCATAAAGCCCGCCCCGCCATTCGATCCGGCCGCCGCTCAGCCCGCCATCCACAGTCCGCAGCCGAGCGCCGGCAGCGGCAGGACCGCCGCGACCGGCCGGGCCGCTGTGCTCTCCGCTTCGCTGAAGAAGTGTTCGTGATCGGCCACCTGCCGCCACGCGGTGCCGGCGGCGTCACCGAGCGGGATGCCCGCGGCCGCCAGGGTCGGGTTCACCGCCAGGAGCAGCTGCTCCGGCCCCAGGCTCCGGTCGGCGTTGAACACGACCGCCGCGGCGGTGGAATCCGGGGCGAAGGAGAAGCGGAAGAAGCCCTCCCCCGGCCGCTCATACTGCCGCAGCAGCGCGCCCCGCGCGCTCCGCCGGAAGGCGATCCAGCGGGCGAAGTAGGCGTGGGTGGCGCCGAAGGCGTCCCGCCGCCCGTAGTCGAGCGCGTTGAGGTCGCCGAGCCGGTAGGTGTTGGTCACGCCCTGCTTGGAACGGAGGAAATCCTGGCCCGCGGCCAGCATGGGCAGGCCGATCGAGCCCAGGAGCAGGGCGCACATCAGGTGCGTGCGGCGGCGGTCGCGATCGGTCGGGTTCATGCCGTTGAAGTCGGCGTTTTCCGTGATGCTGTCGATCCAGGCCCGGTCGTCGTGCGACTCGGTGTAGTTCACCG
>CAZKDK010000473.1:0-1562 GCA_964551145.1 uncultured Opitutaceae bacterium
ATCTGGCTGGCGAAGATCAGGCCAGGATCGGCGCACTCCCATGCGGCCTGGGCCGCAGCGGCCAGCAAGTCCCGCTCCGGCCCGGGGGCTGTCGCCGCGGCACGCATCTGCTCGTCGGTGACCTGCAGGGAAATGTTGAACTTCCACTCCTCCCCCCGCTGGTCCGCGCCGGCCTTGCACCGGATGAACTCGAGCGCTCTCTGGTGCGATAGCGAGAGGATCGCCATGTTCCCCACGGGCCGGTCCTCACTGCCGCTGGCGGCCCCGTCGACTGCGACCTGGTTGAGGTAGCGCAGCATGGCGACCGGGTCGTCGAGGCTATCCAGGGCGAAGCCCGTTCCCATCCCGGCCCGGTGGTAGTCATCGACGATCGCCTTGACCATGGTCAGGTCTCCGCGAAGGTCGGCGGGCGGCACCGCGCAGGCGGCCAGCGGCCGGGAGACGTGCCGCCCGGCGTTCGTCATGACCGGCGTGGAGAATACGATCCGCCGGTCATCGAGGGCCTCGCCGAGCGACTGAGCGAAGCTGCCGGCACCGCCGGGGTCGAAGTGGCTGTCGGCGGCAGCGAGCGTGGCGACGACGCGGCTGATCATGTCACGGATGGTCTCGCCGGGGCCGGTGATGCGACCGCCTTGCAGATAGGCCTCAAGGTAGGGGGTGGACGCGAAGCGCGAGCAGTACACGGCAGCCTCTTTCCATGGTGCGCGGGGTGGTTCGCCTCCACTGTCCGGAGCTATCAGGGACCGCCTCAATGACGCCGTTGGCCCGCGTCATTGCCGCGGTCATTGCCTCATCCGGCAATGATCCGCGCACGATCCGGAGTTACGCTGTTTCTGACAGCGCACGGGAGGTGCGCCCATGACGGCGAAGATCAGCCGCGCGCGCCGCGCTGAGCTGCAGTGCGCTGCCCACGGCCTCCGCCGCCAGGGCCAGCGCGACGGCTGGCCCGTCGCGAGGATCGCCGCCACGATCCGGGCCGCGCTGCCCGACATTCTGCCGCTGGAGGCATGGCGGCTTGCCTACGGATGGTCACGGCCCCAGGCAGTCGCCGGTATCTGCGCCCTCTACCAGGCGGACGGCCTCGCGCCGCCGCCGCTGAACCCGTCGATGCTGTGCCGCTGGGAGCACGGGAAGTACCCGCCGGGCGATGACTACGCGCCCATGCTGTGTCGCCTCTACCAGGCTGATGCCCGTCAGCTTGGCCTCGGAGCCACGCGCGTTTTGTCCGGGACAGGAGGCCGCTCGCGGGGGTACCTTCGCGTGAAGGACGTCACCGCCACATCCGCAGCCTCTGGGAACGGGTACCAGATGACAGCCGAGGACGACGCCGCCGCGCTAGCGGCGATACGCGAGTCGGTCCAGCTCGCGCTGGAAGCCGAGGGGCCATCCGGCGGCCCGCTGGCCGCCCAGTACCTGAACGCGGCCCGGAATTACTACGACGCCAGCTACTCCTCGTTCCCGCCCGCCATGCTCGCGACCGAGGTCCACCGAACACGCGCCCTAGTCACCGCCATGCTCCGCGCGCCTCAGCCCGACGGCGCCCGCACCGAACTTCGGCGGGT
>CAZKDK010000474.1:0-1519 GCA_964551145.1 uncultured Opitutaceae bacterium
CGGCGGTGGTGCCGCCCGCGACGGGCGCCTCGCCCGCCGGATAGACGTCGAGCAGGAAGAGCTGGTCGGCCAGCGCGAGCGCCGCGGCGAATTCCGCCTTGAACTGGGCCGTGCGGCTGAAGCGGTGCGGCTGGAAGACGACCACCAGGCGGCCGGGCGCGCGCTCCCGCAGGCTGGTGAGCAGCGCCCGGATCTCCGCCGGATGGTGGGCGTAGTCCTCGAGGATCGTGAGTTCCGCGGTGGCCCGCAACACGCCCTGCCGCCGGCGCATGCCCGGATAGTCGGCGAGCAGGTCCGGAGCCAGGGCGACGCCGAGGCGGTGGGCGGCGGCCAGCGCCGCGACCGCGTTGTGGGCGTTGAACGCGCCGCGGGCCCGCACCGCGACCTCGAGGCCGGGAAAGGCGCCCTCGAGCTGCAGGAACAGATGGCTGTCGGTCTCGCGCAGCACCCGCGCCCGGTAGTCGCCGCCGGGTCCGAAGCCGCACGCAGCCGCCCCGGCGCCCGCCACCGCGCGCGCCGCCAGCGGCGACGCGGCCTCGTAGAGCACCGCGGTCCGCGTCCGCGCCGCCAGCGCGCGGAACGCCTCCGCCAGCTGCTCGACCGAGCCGTAGTGGTCGGGGTGGTCCCAGTCGAGGCTCACCATGACCGTGATCTCCGGCGAGAACCGGTCGATGGTGCCGTCGCTCTCGTCGATCTCGGCCACGATCCAGTCCCCCGGCCCGAGGCAGCCGGGCGGCACGGCCGGATCGTTGCAGAGGCCGCCGAGCAGCCAGCCACAGGGAAAGCCGGCCCGCCGCAGCGCCGTGACCAGCATCGCGGTGGTCGTGGTCTTGCCGTGGGCGCCGACGACCGCCACGAGGCGCCGGCCCCGGAGGACCTCCGCCAGCATCTCCCCCCGCCGCGCCTGCGGCAGGTCGCGCCGGGCGGCGGCGACGCGCGCCGGGTGGCCGGCGGGGATCGCGGAGGAATGCACGAGCAGCTCGCAGGCGTCGGGCACCCCGCCCGGCCCGGTGATCGTCACGCCCGCCCGCTCCAGCAGCGCCCGGACGTCCGGCGCGAGGGCGTCGTCCTCGCCGGTCACGGCCAGGCCCAGCTCCCGCAGCACGAGGGCGAGGGGCGCCATGCCGGTGCCGCCGACACCGGCCAGGTGCACGGCGCGCAGGTCGCGGTCGAACAGCCGGGGTGGCGCGGACGGGTTCATGCGGCTTGGGCGCGGGGGGCGGCCGGCCGGGAGGCGCCCGGCCCGGGCGCGGCCAGCTCCGCGAGGTCGTCGAGGATCAGGTCGAGGGCCTGGACCCGGTCCGTGCGCTGGAGGTTGGCGCGGAAACGGCCGAGCAGCCAGTCGTTGAAGATGATGTCGCGCACCTCGTGCTCGAGCCCGCCCAGGCGCTGCTGGTCGACGACGACCGCCCCGCCCTGCCGCTCGAAAAAGCGCGCGTTGGCCCACTGGTGGTTGTCGGCGGCCTGCGGGAACGGCACGAGGATCGAAGGCGTCGCGCACCGGATCAGCTCGGCCAGG
>CAZKDK010000475.1:0-1510 GCA_964551145.1 uncultured Opitutaceae bacterium
CGTGCGGCGATGACCTGCGCGAGGGCATCGAGCACGGCGCGCATCCGCGCGGGCGAAGCGGGCAGCCGGAAATCGGCCAGCGCGCCGGTGACGGTCGGCGTGCTTTCCATCGCGTAAAGCCGGTTCATCCGCACCCGCCCGTGCTCCACGCGGCGCCGCGCCGCGAACGCGCGGCCGTAGCGCAGGGCGGCGGGATGCCGGTAAAGGCAGTCGCCACCGATCATGAAGACGACATCGGCCGTTCCGAAATCGTAATCGGGCTGGACGCCGCCGATCTCGTATCCCGCCAGCGGCGTGTGTTGATACCAGCGGGCCTTGGGGAATTTCTCGAGGATGCGCTGGAGTTCGCGCCGGATGCTGGGCGAACTCGTGGGCTCCAGCAGCAGCGCCAGCCCCGCGCCCTGTGTGGCGAGCAGCGCCGCCTGCTGCTGCGCCCACTCGGCTTCAAAAGCCGCCCAATCGTTCGCCTTCGCCATCCGCCGGGGTTCGCGCGAACGATCGGGGTCGTAGAGGGAGAGGATGGCCGCCTGGGTGATCGCATCGGTCGAGCCCAGGCTTTCCGGATGGTCGGCATTGCCTTCGATCTTGGTCGGTCTGCCTTCATGCGATTCGACGACGATCCCGCGCGCGAATCCCTCCACCGGCATCGCGGTGGCGTAGTATACGGGGCGGCCCGGAATCACCGTCTCGGGCGAAACCACATAGGGCACGATCTTCTCGGCGGAACGTCGAACGCATCCGGCCAGGCCCGCGAGGGCAATCGAAGCGCCCATGATCCTGACGAACTCCCGACGGTCCAGTGCCGACGGCCCAAACGAGGCGCCGGGCGGGAACTCGTTGGCGAGCCGGGCCTGGAATTCCGGCGTCATGGCCCGCTCGTCTAGGCTGCGCCAAAAATCGGGGACGGCCGGGGCGGCGGGAGATCGTAGGCGTGGCGTCATGGCGACTAGTGATGGCAGGTCGAGCAATTGAGCAGATTCCCGGTGTGGACATGGTAGAACCGGAGCAGCTCCATCGGCTCCCCGGGAGCCGGAGCGCGCGACGAGGTTGCGGCGAAGACCGCGGAGGGTGGAACGAGCCGGGGGCCCGGATCGCGATGGCAGTCGAGACACCACCGCATGGTCAACGGCTCGCTCTTTGCGATCACCGCCAGGTTACCGACCTCTCCGTGGCAGGTGACACAACTGACTCCCTTGCTCACGTGAATGCTGTGATCGAAATAGACGTAGTCGGGCAGGTGCGTCACCCGGTTCCACTGCAGCGGCACGCGGCGCGCATCACTTTCCATCACGGGCTTGAGTGCGGGCGCATCCGTCATCAGCTGGGAATGGCAGGCCAGGCAGGTCTCCGTGGGCGGCATGCCCGCGAAGGCCGAAGTCTCCACGGTGGCGTGACAATTGCGGCAATCCAGCCGCAGTTTGCCCGCATGAAGTTGATGGCTGAAAGGCACGGGCTGCACGGGCGCGAAGCCGGTCCCCTCCCAAGACGCCGAGTGGAAATAGACGGATGC
>CAZKDK010000476.1:0-1500 GCA_964551145.1 uncultured Opitutaceae bacterium
GCCAGACCGAGATTATCCCCCTGAACCCGTGTCCGAGAAATCGGGGCAAGCCCAGCCTGATCCCTTTGGGGCCCCTTTCCGACGAGGCGCCGCACCTCATCCCGGACTCTTGCCGGCTGGTCGAAGCTTCACCGTGCTCCGCAGCCACCGGCTCCGCGGCGTTTGGCGCCGTTCGCGCCGGCTCCCAACGCGCGCGCGGGCCTTGTACTCATGCGGCATGCCCTCCGCAGTGATCTGGGTCCAGCCGCTGCCGCCCCTGATGTCGAAGACGCCAATGTACCCTCCCGCCAGGAGCTGGAAGGGGGCGGTGATCTTCTTCTGGAAGTCGAATTGCGTGCTGTTCGCCGCCCGGAAGGTCTCGAACCAGGCCGGGTACACGAAGTCAGACACCAGGACCGAATTGATGTTGTAGGCGACGGCGTCGGCCTCGCAAGCATCGCACACCTCGTAGGCATAGAGCCGGCCGGCCGTGTTGCTCGACTGGACCAGCGCGCTGAGATTGATGTCGGGATCGCCGAGCATCTCCAGGAGTTCATGGCTCGCCGTCACGGTCCAGGTCTCGCCGTACTGCTGGTCCGTGGCGGCGAAGATCTTGCCCAGCGGCAGGCCGTCCGGCGTCAGGTCGTGGTACCCGAGCGCACCCGCCTGGTCGGAGTTGTCGAACACCGTGAGCCACCAGGAACCGGCGGCGGGGGTCCCGCCGGCGGGCACGAAGGTCAGGTCCGCATCGACGCCCCACACCGGGTAGAAGTCCCGGTGAACCTGGGTCTGTAGAGACGGCACGGCGGCGCCCACGTCCGTGTTTTTGAGCACCGTGCTCGAATTGATCACCGAAATTTGAATGGCGGCCATGGGTGGTCCTTTCCTGTTGATGGGTTCACGAAGAGCGAAGGTGGTGAAGGGCGCCGGACGGAAGCGACGCCGGCCGGTCCGCCGCGGAGCGGCGCATGGGGTCGCGGGAAGCTGTCGGCCCGGCAAAGTCGCCGCCCCGGCCGCCCGGTCAAATCAGGGACGGATTTTCTGCTGCCCCGGCGGGCACCGTTCGCGCGGGCAGCCGACCTGATGGATGATTCAGGCCCCGCGCCGCGGCTATACGAATGTCCCGGCGGACGCGACGGGGCGCCCCGTCCCCATCAGGGTTCGGGCGCCAACCCAATCCCCCAAACGCAGAACCCAGAACCGAACGCCCGGCCCCGCCGGGCCTAGCGATATTCCTCGCCGGTCACGGCGTTGACGATCTTGGAGTTCTCGACGTGGTAGTTGGGGTCGGCGCGGAAGGCCAGCTTGACGCCGTAGTTCTGCTCCATGCGCACCAGCAGGTCGGCGTCCTCGCTGCGCAGGCGCTCGAGGATGCTGGGGTGGACCAGCACGCGCAGGGCGTACTCCTTGCCGTCGTTGCGCGCGTGCAGGCGGCGCACGATCGACGAGAGCTTGCGCTGGAGCTCGACCGACATGGTCGTGGCGCTCTTCACGATGCCGCGCCCGTGGCAGTAGGGGCAG